>JBBQBL010000167.1:0-5735 GCA_038317805.1 Micropepsales bacterium | reverse complement strand
GGCCCACCGACACGTAATCCTCGGGGCCCAGCGCATGGGTCACGCGCTCCACCGACTGTTCGATGATCGGCCCCTCGTCCAGGTCGCCGGTGACATAGTGCGCCGTCGCGCCGATCAGCTTGACGCCCCGCTCATGCGCCTGGGTATAGGGATTGGCGCCCTTGAAGCTGGGTAAAAAGCTGTGATGGATATTGATGATCTGTCCGGGACGCGGGCGGCAAAAGTCATCCGACAGAATCTGCATGTAGCGCGCCAGCACGACCAGATCGATGCGATGCTCGTCCATCAGCGCCGTCAGCTTGGCCTCCTGCGCCGCCTTGTTCTCTTTGGTCATGGGCAAATGGACAAAGGGAATGCCCTGCGCCACCGCGACGTCTTCAAAGTCGCGGTGGTTTGAAACGATCAGCGGCACCTCGATCGGAATGGCGCCGATGCGGGTGCGATAGAGCAGGTCCACAAGGCCGTGGCCGAACTTCGACACCATGATCAGGGCCCGGGTCTTGCGGCTGGAATCGAAGAATTTCGCGTCCATGTCGAATTTCTGCGCGATCGTCGCGAATTCCTTCTCCAGCCAGGGAATACCTATTCCGCCTTCCGACAGGCAGTGTATCCGCATGAAAAACCGGCCATTGGCGCGGTCGCCGAATTGCTGGCTGTCCAGGATGTTGCAGTTGCGCTCGAACAGGAAACGCGTCACCTCCGCGACAATGCCGCGGCGGTCTGGGCAGGAAACCGATAAAATGAAATCCGGCTGGCTCACGGCCAAGAGATAAGGCGGCGCGCCCACCAGCGCAAACAGGCTATGGCGCGGCCGGTCCCTTGGGCGGGACGGCGGGCTGGGCTTCGGTCACCCCCTTCACCTTGTCCACCACCTTTTCGACAAAGCCTTTGGGATCGGGCTTGTCGACGCCGCTGCCGGCATGTTCGTCCTTCTTCTTGAACAGTGACATGGCTCACTCCTGTTGCCTACAGCGGTAATGGGCAAGGGGGCCGGGCGGTTCCAGTCCCGGGTTGCACTCCCCCCGCCGATGGTCTGAAATCAACGCCTTAAGCCCCGGCGAAGGGCATTTTGGGAGCAAATCATGAAAGTGGGTGTGTTCACGCCGTTGCTGTCGGCCCTGCCGCTGGATCAGGTGCTGAAAAAGCTGAAATCGCTGAACATCGATACAGTGGAGTTCGGCACCGGCAATTATCCCGGCGACGCCCATGCCAAGCTGTCCATGCTGGACAATCCGGCGGAGCTGGCCACCTTCAAGAGCAAGATCGCTGACGCCGGGTTCACTATTTCGGCCCTGTCCAGTCACGGCAACCCACTGCATCCCGACAAGGCGATTGCCGCCAAGTATGCCGAAACCAGCAAGAAGACCATTTTGCTGGCAGAAAAGCTGGGCGTGAAGACGGTGGTGGATTTTTCGGGCTGCCCCGGCGATTCCTTCGGCGCCAAGTTTCCCAACTGGGTCACTTGTTCCTGGCCGCCGGAATATCTGGAAATCCTGAACTGGCAGTGGGACGAGGTTGTGACGCCCTATTGGAAGGCGCATGGCAAGTTCGCCGCAGACCATGGCGTGAAAGTCGCCATCGAGATGCATCCGGGCTTCGTCGTCTATAATCCCGAGACCATGCTGCGCCTGCGCGCTATCGCCGGGCCGTCAGTGGGCGCCAACCTCGATCCCAGCCATTTGTTCTGGCAGGGCATCGATCCCATCGTGGCGGTGCGCGAACTGGGCGATGCCATCCATTATGTCCATGCCAAGGACACCCAGTTGTTCCCCACCAATGTACTGCGCAACGGCGTGCTGGACACCAAATCCTATACCGACGAACGCCATCGTTCCTGGATCTTCCGCACCGTGGGCTATGGCCACAGCGCCGAATGGTGGAGCGAGTTCATCTCCACCTTGCGCATGTATGGCTATGACGATGTTCTGTCCATTGAACACGAAGATAGCCTGATGTCGCCTGACGAAGGCCTGACCAAGGCGGCGGCGCTGCTGAGCCAGGTGATCATCAAGGAAAAGCCGGCCGCGGCCTGGTGGGTGTGATGGAACGCATTCGCACGGCGGTGATCGGCACCGGCTTCATGGGCCGGGTGCATCTGGAAGCGCTGCGCCGCATCGAACATGTCGATGTTGTGGAGGTGGCCGCCACCAGCGCCGACAAGGCCCGCGCCGCCGCCGAAGGCTATAATGTGCTGAACAGCACGGGAGACTGGCAGGACGTGATGCGCGATCCGTCGATCGACGCGGTGCATGTCTGCACCCCCAACGCGTCCCATTTTCCCATCGCCAAGGCGGCGCTGGAAGCGGGCAAGCATGTGCTGTGCGAAAAGCCGCTGGCCATGTCCAGCGCGCAAGCGCGGGAACTGACCGAGCTGGCGGCGGCCAGGAAACTGCGCAACGCGCTGTGCCACAATCTGCGCTTCTATCCGATGGTGCAGCAGATGCGCAGCATGCGGGAAGCGGGCGCCTTTGGCGAAATTCTGGTGGTTCAGGGCACCTATTCCCAGGACTGGATGCTGTACGAGACCGACTGGAACTGGCGCGTCGATCCCTCCGTCAGCGGCCCGTCACGGGTGATGGCCGATATCGGTTCGCACTTCTTCGACATGGCCGAGCATGTCACCGGGCTAAAAGTTTCTTCGGTGTGCAGCGACCTGCAGATTTTCTGGCCCACGCGCAAGCAGCCGAAAGGCGGCGGCGAGACCTTCTCCGGCAAGACGAGCGGTGAAGCGGTGGATACCAAGATCGTCACCGAGGATTTCGGAACCACTCTGTTCCATATGGGCAAAGCGCGCGGCGCCATGACCGCCAGCCAAGTTTCGGCTGGGCGCAAGAACGGGTTAGTGCTGGAAATCTATGGCACCAAGGGCGGCGCCACCTGGCGGCAGGAGACGCCAGAGGAGTTGTGGCTGGGCCATCGCGATGCGCCCAACCAGGTGATGATGAAAGACCCGTCGCTGCTGGACAAACACGCTGTCGCCTTCGCCGACTATCCCGGCGGCCATGCCGAGGGGTACCCCGATACCCACAAGCAGCTGTACCGGCGCTTTTACGCGTCCATCAGCGATCCGGCTGCGGTGGCGGACTATCCGCAATTCGCCGATGGCTTGCGGCAGATGAAAATCCTGGATGCCGAACTGGCCAGCCACAAATCCCGCGCCTGGGTGGACGTGCCGGCGTGAAGACGGCGATTGGCTTCTTCCTTTTGGGGATCAGCACGGCGATGGCCGCGCCGTCCAGCTATCCGGCCCCCTCCTACCCAGAATGGGCCTATGCCGTGCCCACACCGCAGAACGAAGCCACCGCACCCAAGGACGATGGCACCAAGTTTAACCTGCCGGGTGCGAGCGGGCCTTTCACCCGCGGCCAGACGGCTGGGGCGGGCCACACCCCACCCGCCGACTGGTATCCGGGCGATCATCCGACCATGCCGAAAATCGTCGCCGCCGGTGATACGGCGCGCGGTATCACCGCCTGCGCCAGTTGCCATTACCCCAACGGCAAGGGACGGCCGCAGAACGCCAATATCGCCGGGCTGAACGCCGATTACCTGGCGCGCCAGCTGCGGGACATGAAATCGGGCACACGCCACAGCGCCGAGCCGCGCAAGAAGAACGCGCAGCAGATGGTGGATTTCGCCAAGGCCATGACCGAGGCGGAGATCACCGAGGTGTCGGCTTATTATTCCGCCCTGCCGCCCACTGTACCGATCAAGGTGGTGCAGACCGCCACCGTGGCCCAGATGCGCAGCCAGGAAGGCATGTGGCTGCCCCATGAAAGCGGCGCGCGAGAACCTATCGGCGTTCGTATCATTGAAACGCCAGCCGATGTGGACCGCGAGCAGTTGCGCGACCCCCATGCCGGTTTCATTGCCTATGTCCCACGCGGCGCCCTCGCCAAGGGCAAGCGGCTGGCTGCCAAGCTGGGCTGCGCCGGCTGCCATGGCGAAGGACTGAAAGGCGCTGATGCCCCCGGAATTGCCGGCCGCTCGCCCAGCTATCTGGCGCGGCAATTGTATGACTTTCAACAAGGCGCGCGGCATGGCGAGATGGCGACGGCGATGCAGCCGGTCGTCGCGAAGCTGACCGCCGCCGATATCGTCAACCTCACGGCCTATGCCGCATCTCTTCCGGTGAAATAATGACCAAACCTGTGGTGGCAATCACCTTCGGCGATGCTTCCGGCATCGGGCCGGAGCTGGTGGCGAAATTCCTAACCCGTCCCGAGATCTCGATGGCGCAGATTTTGCTGGTGGGCGATGTCTGGGTATGGGCCGCGGGAAAGAAGACCGCCGGTGTTTCGCCACAGGTGAAAGTCATCAAGGACTGGGCCGAAGCTCGCCGCGGTGACGGCATGCCGATGCTGCTGGAAATCGACACGGTTGCCGAAAGCGACGTTATCATCGGCCAGGTCACGGCGGCAGCGGGGCGCGGTGCCCGCATGGCGCTTACCGCCTGCCTGGACGCCGCGGTGCGCGGCGATATCGACGCCGTCTGCTTTGCGCCTCTCAACAAGCAGGCGATGAAGAAGGGCGGCATGGCGTTCGAGGACGAACAGCATTTCTTTGCCGATCACCTGGGCGTAACCGGCTATTTCTGCGAGTTCAACACGCTGGGCACGCTGTGGACCTCGCGCATTTCCAGCCATATTCCGCTGGCTGACATTCCCAAATATGTCACCAAGGACCGCATCAAGGCGGCGGCGCGACTGACCTTCCAGACCTTGAAGCGCGCCGGATTCGCCCAGCCGCGGGTGGCGCTGGCGGCGCTCAATCCCCATGGCGGCGATGGCGGCACCTGCGGCCGCGAGGAGATCGACATCATCGAACCGGCGGCGAAGGAATTGAATGACGAAGGGCTGCCCATCCTGGGCCCCTTCCCCGCCGACACCATCTTCCTGAAGGCGCGCGACGGGCTGCTGGATAGTATCGTCACCATGTATCACGACCAGAGCCAGGTGGCAGTGAAGCTGCTGGGTTTTGAGCGCGGTGTGACGGTGGCCGGCGGCTTGCCGGTGCCCATCACCACGCCAGCGCACGGCACGGCGTTCGACATTGTCAGCCAGGGCAAGGCCAATGCCGAGGCGATGACCCAGGCCTTCCTGCTGGCGGCCAAGATGGGCGCGGCCTGATCAGGGCCTGGGCAAAGTCCGGTAAGCCGCGCGGTCCATCTGGAACGAGCTGATCCACAGCGTATCGCCAATGACCTGGCCGGTGGCGATGCCGCCAAATGCCGGATTGGGTTCGCCATACGCCAGGATTTTCCAGGTCATGGCCGCAGGGTCCAGCTGCGACACCACCCAGCCGCGATGGCAGTTCATGTTGCCATGCGCGTCCTGGATCTGCTTGCGGGTACCGCCACAGGCCGGCTCGTCGAACATCATGCCCGCCGCGATAAGACGGCTTCCGCTCCAATGGATATTGTCCAGATTGTACCAGGGCGTCTTGATGGTGCGCGCCGGTTTGGTCGTATCGGCGCGATTGTAGATCGCCACCGTCTGGGTTCCCGAGACCGCTATATAGAACTCGGTCTCGTCCGGCGAAATCTCGATGCCGTTGTTGCCGGGCAGTTCGGTGCCGGGCAGCAGGTGCAGCTGCTTGTCCTTGGGCGTCCACTCCCACACCCCGCCCGTGACATTGCCGCTGATGAAGTCGGTCCTGCCGCCATGCATCTGCACATTGGCCAGGATGGAGCCGTCCTTGGTCGCCGTGACGCTGTTGGTCTTGAAGTCGGCCGG
>JBBQBL010000166.1:0-5764 GCA_038317805.1 Micropepsales bacterium | reverse complement strand
GATGGTCGTGACGTTGGTATATTCGTCGCGCACCCCGGCATGGATTTTCAGCGGCATGCCCGCAATCATCGTGTCCGCCGACAGGCTGACATAGCCGGCATTGGTGTTCTCGATCACCTGCGAATAGGAACCGATCACGTTGGCCAGGCGATAGGTGCCATCATAGGCCGGGTTGCAGCAACCCGTGTTGAAGCCCGGCACCGTTGTGGTCTGGGGATTGCCCAGGCCTTGCAGATAATTCAGCACCGAATAGGGGTTGAATACCAGGATATTGGCCGGCAGGTTGCTGGAGCCGCCATAGCCGGTGATGAAATTGGCGGTGCTGAACGACTGGGTGAACAGGTTCTGCGGCAGGGCAGCGCCATGGGTGCCATTGTTGTTCGACGCCGGACCATAACCGGCAAAGGCCTGCCACTGGTTGTTGCTGAAATCGTCATGGCTCTGAGCATTGTCATGGTCGCCGACATACTGGTAGCCGGCGGTGATCTTGAAGTGATCGCTCTCGGTCCAGGTGGTTTCCGCCTTGAACTGCTGCACCCGATCGAAGCGCTGGTTCGAGCCCATCGGAAAGACGTGGCTGCCGATCAGGCCGTTGTTGATGAAGGCGGCGGAGTTGTTGCTGGGGCCGTAATTGATCGGATAGGGCACGTTGTGGCCGCCGGGCAGTACCAGGCCGACATTGCTGCCAAAGGTGCCGCCCGCGGTCGAGGGTCCATAACCGACATCGGAGTCGATGGAGCCCAGCTTGCGGCCCGGGTTCAACCAGGCCTGGGAATGATCATAGTCCAGGTTGACCGCCAGCTTGTCGCTGACGTTCCACTTCACATTCAGACCAATATCGTTGTTCTGCAGCACCGAGCCGTTGATCTGCGACTGGAAGTCGGTGGGGGTGTTGGGTTGAATGAAGCTGGTGATGGTGCCGTTGCTGTTCTGGGTGACGTTCTGCAGGCTGCCGGCATTGAACCACACGCTGAAGCCATACTGGCGGGTATGGTTCACGTCGCGCGAATAGTTGTCGTCCAGCGTAACCACCAGGTTGTCCGAAGGGCGCCACTGCAGGGCCATGCGGCCATTGAGGCGCGAATCCTGGTTGGTTTCCTGGTAAAGGCCGTAATCCTGCGAATACCAGGCGGGGATATTGTTGGTGGTCGAGGCGCCCGGTGCGGCGCCCGCCAGCTGCGCGGCGTTGATGTAGCCGCCTTGCCAGCCCTGGTTGTTGACATGGTTGGAGCGGGTGCGGGTCTGGGAGTAGGCCGCATCCACCAGAATGCCCAATGTGTCGTTGGCGAAGGTGTCGCTGAACAAGGCACTGACATTGGGCGTGGCGTTGCCCTCTTCCGGCGAGATCGTGCCGGAGGCCGAACCCACGATCTTCAAACCGGGATGGTCAAAGGGATTGGGAAACTTGATGTTGATGGTTGCGCCGATGGCGCCGGCCGACAGCGAGGCGTCGGGCGACTTGAGCACGTCGATCTGGCTGACGAAATCCGCGCCGACCGAGCTGAAGTCAAAGGCGCGGCCCACGCCGCTGGACACCTTTCGGCCATTGTACAGGGTTTCGTTGAAGGACGGGCCAAAGCCGCGAACGGTGATTTCGGTGGCCGTGCCGTTGGTGGTCGGCACGCCGCCCACCGCAGAGCTGCCGCGGCTGATGGTGACGCCGGGAATGCGCTGCATCGCGGCGGCGATGTCCACGTCGGGGAACTTGCCGATATCCTCGGCCGAGATCGCGTCCACCAGGCCGCCGGCATCGCGCTTGATGTCCAGGTTACGCTGCAGCGAACCGATAATGCCGGTCACCGTGACGCTTTCGACCTGATCATTGGCGGCAAGCGTCGTCTGCGCAAAGGTCGGCGCTGTGCTGATGGCCAGCATGCAGGCGCCGCCCAGCAATGCCGCGCGAATTCCGTGATTGGCCGTCGTCTTATTGAACATGTATCCCCCTTGAAGGTGCCGCCCCGCAGGCTGGCGCTGATCAAATCTTTTGGTCTTTAAAAATTGCGTCCGTCGTGTCGTGCGTTCGTCACCTCACGGCTGCGAAGTCGATCATCTTTTCTTGTCGCGCTGACATTTCTGCCGATGGGCAAAGTTCCAGCGCTTGCACCTCATGCTTTGGAAAAACCGGATACCGGTCCTTCCGAACACAAAGGCACACTTCAATTCATCCAGATGACGGAGCCGAAGGTCGCCCTTCGTCGATCATCTCCCTGACTGCCGGACGCCTGTCATTCGCGGCATCCTTGAAAGAGAGAACGATGCGATCCGGCAAACCCTCCATACTTTCTTCACAATGGCGCCTCTTTTTCGCGTCGAAATCTGACAAGCAATCAACTCGGCCTATTTCGCGACTGCAAAAGAACCGCGCCGCAACACTTTGCAATTGTGAAAGACACGAAACCTTTCCAACCCTTTGTCTTGTCTCCAAAGTGTCGTAGGGTCGCCGCCGGGTGAGGGCATTGCGGTGCGCATAAGGGGTTCGATACCGAATTCAGACACGACCAGAGAGGGACTGAATGCGCGGTTTCGTGCGCCCTTGGTCGCCTACTTTCTGCGCCGTACCGGCAGCCTGCAGGAAGCCGAAGACCTGACCCAGGAAACCTTCTTGCGATTGATCGGCTCTGGTACCTTTGAAAATGCGGAAGAGCCGCAAGCCTTTGTCTTTCGCGTGGCGGGCAATCTGCTGCGCGACAGGGCCCGGTCCAGAACCCGGCTGCACAGATCCCCGGTCCTGCCCATCGATGCCATGCCAAACCCGGATATCGAGCCCAAGCTGGTGGAGGGTTTGGACCCCGAGCGCGTCTTAATAGCGAGGGAGAGCCTCGTGGAGGTTCTGGCTTGCCTCGACGAACTGGGCGAGCGGACCAAGAGCATCTTCATCCTATTCCGGCTTGAGGGCATGAAACAGAAAGGTATCGCGGCTATCTATGGCATCAGCCATTCGACGGTGGAAAAGCATGTCATGACCGCCGCGCTGCACCTCGCCAAACGATTCAGGTCGCAGCGATGAGTGGAGATCTGCGCGACGCGGAAGAACGCTGCCTGGCCGAGGCGGCATCCTGGCAAATGCGCCTGGCCGAAGCCGGCGTCCGCAGCACGCCGGACTTTGAATCCTGGCTGCGCGAACCCGGCAGCCAGGCGGCGTGGGACATGGTGTCTTCCTCCTGGTCCTATTTCGACACCGTCGCCGATGCGCCCGCCATGCTCGCAGCGCGCGAAGCGGCATGGGAGGATGCCAAGCGCGCCGGAACCCTCGCAGAAGCCCGGCGCAAGATTCCCGCCTGGGCCGCACTGGCGGCCGCCGCGCTGGTGATGGGACTTGTCGGTGGCGCCAGCTATTGGTGGTCAACCCGGCCCGATGACTACCAGACGGCACTGGGCGAGCGCCGCGTCGTGACCCTCGCCGATGGCTCGCGGCTGTCGCTCGATGCCAACAGCGAAGTGACTGTCCGCTACCTTCCGCACGCCCGTTCCCTGCACCTGCTGAAAGGCCAGGCTCGCTTCGACGTGGCGCATGACAAGTCGCGCCCCTTCTCCGTGGTGGCGGGCAACCAGAAGGTGATCGCCACGGGCACCGCCTTCAACATCGACATGGCCGGCAGCAAGGTCCTGGTGACCCTGATCGAAGGCCATGTCGTTGTCATGGAAGAGAACAGCGATCCCGTGGCCCGGTCCCACACGATCGACTTGCGCGCCGGCCAGCAGATGATCTCCGGCCCCGCCGTGCCGGCCGAAATCGTGCCGGTCAACCTGCAGCGGGTCACGGCCTGGACCGTCGGCCATATCGCCTTCGATGACGAACCCCTCTCCTCGGTGGTCGAGCGCATCAACCGCTATGGCGGCACCCAGATCGTCATCGGCGATTCCCGGGTCGGTGCGATGAAGATCAGCGGCGTGTTCAATACCGGCGACGTGGCAGGCTTCGTCGAGATCGTCACCCATTACCTGCCGGTGCGCGCGGTCTCGCAGGATGCCCGCACCATTGCCCTGGAAAGCCAAAACAAAGGAAGTGGGGCCTTGTGACGAATTCTGCGGAAACCCCAAAGACCGTCATCTCCCACAATAACAGGACGCAACCGTCGCGTATGCGTCCGGACACTCGGGAAGGAATGTATGTTCAGGGGGAAGTCACGGCAGTGGCTTTTGCGGACAGTGTCCGCAGGCAGCCTGTGCGTTGTGCTGTGCGGGGGCAACGCACTGGCCCAGCAGCCGCAGCCGAAATACTTCTTTAGCCTCCCGCAGCAGCCGCTTTCCGCTTCGCTGAGCGAATATGCACGCGTTTCCGGTCAGCAGATCATATTCACCGAGGACCTGGTCTGGGGATTCGTCGGCAAGCCGCTGCATGGAACCCTGAGCGCCTCTGACGCGCTGGCCCTGCTCCTGGACGGCACCGGACTTTACGGCGAACGCACCCTGGCCGGCGCGGTGATGATCCGGCGCGAGGGCAGCACCGACGCACCGCCACAGTCGCCCGCAGACCCTGCCCCGCCCGGTCCCAACCTGATCGATGTGCCCGAACAGGTGATCGTGACCGGCCTCATTCACTCCCTGCAAAGAAGCCTGAACATAAAGAGAGAGGCGGGCGGCCTGGTGGATGTCATCACCGCCGAAGACATCGGAAAATTCCCGGATGTCGATATCGCCGCCGCCATGCAGCGCATTCCTGGCGTCACCGTCAGCCGCGGCGTTTCCAGCCTGGGCGGAATTCCAACTTCGGCCGGCACCGCCACCCAGATCACGGTGCGCGGGTTCGGCCCGTCTTTCAACGAGACGCTCTATAGCGGCCGCAAAATCGCCTCGGGGGTGGGCCGCGCCTTCGACTTCAGCACAGTGGGCGCCGATTTCATCAGCGAGATCGACGTGCTGAAATCGCCCGATGCGGCGCTGTCGGCCGGCGCCATCGGCGCCACCGTGAACATCAAGTTTCCCCGGCCATTTGATCATCCGGGGCTGCGGATCGTGGGGTCGGCCTCAACCACCTTCTCGCCCGAGGAGGGCAACGCCACCCCCAATGTCAACGCGCTGTTCAGCAACACCTTCGCCCATGACACGCTGGGCATTTTGCTGGATGGCGCTTTCTCGCAAAGCCGCACACGCGGCCACCATGTCAACAACCAGGGCTGGGAAGGCACCCAGGTCAGCGCCGCCCATCTGGCAGGCGCGGCGCCCGGCGCCTCCACGGCCAACGCCATCAATGCCTGGTACTCCCAGGATTACGGCATCTACCAGGAAACCACCCAGGACACCCGCATCAACGGCCGCGCCGTGCTGCAGTGGCGGCCTGCCGCAAACCTGACACTGACCCTGGACGACAATTATGCCCGCGACACGCTGCATGCCCTGCAATACGGCTTCAGTGTCTGGTTCAATGCCGGCAGCCTGCGCAACATCACCCAGAACGGCAATGGCACCATCACCAGCTTCATCCAGCCCAACACGCCGACCGACTTCCAGTCACAGGTCAACGGCTCGATCCTGCAGAACAACGATATCGGCCTGAACATGAAGTGGGACGTCAGCGACAAGCTGGCCGTCAACCTGGATTATGATCATTCGCAAGCCTGGCTGAATCCTGGCGGCAAGCTCGGCTCGCTCGATGCCGATGTCGGCTATGGCCCCTCCACCCCCGGCGCGGGCAACCGGAGCCATATAGGGCGGGTGGTGCCGGGCGGCCATAAACAGCCCCATACCCACAAATAAAGCCCCCGCGGCCAAGACGCCGCCGGTCGAAAAAAAGGGCATTTCGGCAGGCACCAACGGCCCCACA
>JBBQBL010000165.1:0-5777 GCA_038317805.1 Micropepsales bacterium | reverse complement strand
GGAAACAGGCGACGGTGAATGGCTACCAGAATTCCATGGGCTTCTCGGCCCAGGGCTCTTCCTATCCGGTGCGGGAGAATTACCTGGACCTGGATCCCAGCTACACCGACCGTCACGCCCGGCCGCTGCTGCGGGTGACGTTCGATTTCCCCGATAATGACGTCGCCATGTCGCATTACCTGTCGGACCAGATGGAAAAGATGACCAGGCCCTTCAACGCCAAGGTCGCGACCGTGTCACGAATCAAGAAGGGCTGGGATGCGGTGCCATACCAGAGCACCCACAATACTGGCGGCGCGGTGATGGGAAGCGATCCCAAGACCAGCGCGGTGAACAAATATCTGCAGAGCTGGGACGTGCCCAATGTGTTCGTGGTCGGCGCGTCCGCCTTTGCCCACAATGCCGGCCTCAACCCCACCGTACCGGTGGGGGCGCTGGCCTATTGGGCCGCGCAAGCCATCACGACCCAATATATCAAAAACCCTGGCGCGCTGGTGCACGCATGAACTTTATGATTTCTCGCTCCGGCTCGCGCCTACGCTCGCGCATACCGTTCGCATTGACGATCGCGGCAGTCACCGCGCTTTCTGTTCCGGCGCTGGCCGCGCCCACCGACGCGGGCAAATACCAGGTCGCGCTGGGCGACTGCGAAGGCTGTCATGGCAAGAATCTGGCGGGCGGTGTGGTGCTCACCACGCCCTTCGGCAAGATGGTGACGCCCAACATCACTCCGGACAAAGACACCGGCATCGGCAATTATTCGGCGGAGGATTTTCGCCAGGCGATGAAGGCCGGCGTTGCGCCGGGCGGCAAGCTGCTTTATCCCGCCATGCCCTATCCATCCTATGCGAGGATGAGCGACGCTGATGTCGCGGCGTTGTGGGGATATCTCAAGACCGTCAAGCCGGTGAAGAAGCAGGTCAACGTCAATCAGCTTCGTTTCCCCTTCAACCTGCGTTTTGCCATGCGCGGCTGGAACATGCTGTTCTTCGCGCCGGCGCCCTATGCCAGCAATCCGGCCAAGAGCGCGGCGTGGAACCGCGGCGCCTATCTGGTGAGCGGCGCAGGCCATTGCGGCGCCTGCCACACGCCCAAAAACGCATTTGGCGCCGACAAGGCCACGGCATTGACCGGGGCTACGCTCCAAGGCTGGTACGCGCCCGATCTGACCAGCGATGTGGGCGCAGGGCTGGGCTCCTGGAGCCAGGCCGACATCGTGGAATATCTGCAGACCGGGCGGAACAACCGCTCCATGGCCTCGGGCCCCATGGCCGAAGCAGTGGAGAACTCCACCTCGAAGATGACGGACGCGGACCTCAAGGCCATCGCCGTCTATCTGAAAGACCTGCCCGCCAGCAAAGGCAATGGCGGCGGCGCGACCGGGATCGAGGCGCAGATGAAATCGGGCGCGGCTCTCTATGACATCAGCTGTGCCGCCTGCCATGACCGCAACGGCAAGGGCAGCCTGATCTTCCCGCCGCTGGCCGGCAATCCGACGGTGCGCCAGGTCAGGGCTGACAGCATCGTGCGCATGGTGCTGGCGGGCGGCAAGGGTGCGGCGACGGCCAAGGCTCCGACGGGGCCGGGCATGCCCAGCTTCGCCTGGCGGCTTAGCGACAACCAGGTCGCGGATATTCTCACCTATGTCCGCAACAACTGGGGCAACCGTGCGCCGGCCGTCTCGCCGGAGACTGTGGGCCGCATCCGGTCTTCACTTCACGGCACTTAGCCCCTCCGGCCGTAGCTGGCTCGAGAGCCGTCCGCACGCTGTCGCTACGGACCGGCCACCTCCCCATCATAAGCGCGCTTACGCGCGCGTTGGGGAGGAGAGCATCGCCGCGTAAGCGTTTTCCATGTCGCGCGCCAGGCGCTGGGTGTCGAACAATGGCGATCCCGATGCCAGTGTTTCGCGGGCGGCCTTCAGCCGCGCCGGGTCGCGCGCCAGCGCCAGCGCCAGCTTTTCATAATCCCCGGCGGTCTCGGCAATCAGGTCCGGCAGACCTGCCGCCGTCAGCAAACTGGCTCCGATCCGCGACGCAAAGGCGGTGCCGCGCTCGGTCAGCACCGGCAACCCGGCATAGAGCGCGTCACAGGCCGTCGCATGGGCGCCATAGGGCGAAGTGTCCAGGAAAAGGTCTGCCAGCCGGTGGCGCGCCAGATGCACGTCCAGCGCCGCTGGTTTGGCGAAGACAAGCCGCACCGGATCGACACCGGCATCCTTCGCCGCCTGCTGCAGATTGGCCTTGGCCTTGTCGCCCGCCTGCTTCAGCCACAGCACGCTGCCGGGCAGGGCAGTCAGCAGCCGCATCCACAGGGCAAAGACCGGGGCGGTGATCTTGAAGTTGTTGTTGAAGCAGCAGAAGACGAAAGCGCCATCGGGCAATCCCGCTTCGGCGCGGTTGGGCGCGACGCCGATCTTGCGGCTGGAGTCATTGGCGAAAAAGCACACCGGCAGGTTGACGATCGTTTCCGAAAAGGCGTCCGCGTTCGGCGCGACAACAGCATCTGCCAGCACATAATCCACGAACGGTGCGGCGGTGGTGCCGGCATAGCCCAGCCAGGTCGCCTGCACCGGCGCGGGGCGGTGGCTCAATATGTCGAAATTGTCGCCCCGCGTGTGGCCGTTCAGGTCCACCAATATGTCCACCTCCATCTGCCGCAACTGCCGCGCAACGGCTTCGGCCGGCAGGTCTGCGGCGTCGATGAACGTGTCGAAGGCGGCGATCAGGCGCCGCCGCTGATGGCTGCCATCCTCGGCATTGGTGCCGATTCCGATCACCTCGAAGCGTGAACGGTCATGGCTTTCGATCAGCTGCACGACCTGGGTGGCTACCGGATGATGGGCGAAATCGGAAGAGACATAAGCCAGGCGGATCTTGCCATGGCTGTAAGCCTTGCCGGCCAGTGCCGGCGGCAGAGTCGGAAAGCGCGCGGCGATGACATTTTCGGCGCATCGGCGTTGCAGCATCTCGTCCTGGCTGTACCCCAGCAAGGTCCAGGGCGAGATCGGCTCGCCTGCCATGATCCGGCCTGCCATCTGGGCGCCGATCTGGGCGCTGCGCGTCCAGTCGCACAGATTGAGCGCCGCGATGGCCGCGCCGGCAAACGCCTCCGGCCTGCTGGTCAGGGCGAGGTCGAAGGACGCCAGCGCCTCCTCATGGCGCTTGAGCTGCTGCAGGGCGTTGCCCCGGTTGTTCAGCGCCTCGGCATAGCCGGGACTGAGTGCCAGGGCCTGGTCATAGGCGGCGACGGCTTCGTCATAGCGCAGCAGGCCCTGCAGCGCATTGCCGCGATTGTTCAGGATCTGGACATCGCCGGGGCGCAAGGCCTGCGCGCGGTCGAAACAGCCCAATGCGTCCGCAAACCGTTTCAGATCCAGCAGCGCACTGCCGCGATTGTTGAAGGCGGTGGCGAAGCGGGGCGCCAGCCGCAGCGCCTGGTCGTAGGACACGAGCGCCTCGGCGGGACGGCGCAGGTCCTGCAGCACGCTGCCGCGATTGTTCAGCGCCTCGACATTGTCGGGGGCTGCGGCCAGGGCGCGATCATAGGCGGCCAGCGCCTCGTCGTGCCTTCCCATCGCCTGCAATACCGTGCCGCGATTGTTTTCCGCCTGGGGCCAGCCCGGCTTGAGGACCAATGCGCGGTCGAAGTCCGCCAGCGCTTCCTCCAGCCGGTTCAGGCTTTTGAGCACATTGGCGTGGTTGAGCAGGGCCTCGGGATCGTCGGGGTTCAGCGCCAGCGCCGCGCCGATGTCGGCCAGCGCCTCGTCCATGCGGCCGGACTGTGCCCGCAGCACGCCCAGCAAGTGGCGGGCGGTGAAGTCGGCGGGATGCGCGGCCAGCACCTGCAAATACAGGCTTTCGGCCTCCGCCATTCGTCCGCTGCGGTGCAGCGCGACCGCTTGTTCGCTGAGAGTCTGGCTGTTCATTGGCCCCGATGGTATCCCTTCGGGGACCTGCAAAAGCAATGGGGACCGTCATGGAAGACACCAGCCGCCGCCATCTGTTGGGCCTGATGGGCGCCGCCGCCGCGCTGGGGGGCAGCACACTGCCCGCCGCGGCCGCCGCCACACCGGTGATCGAATGGAATGCGCACATGTTCAGCTCGGACACCACGCGCTTTCCCTTCAGCCCGCGTGGCACCTACAAGCCGGATACTTCGCGGCTGTCGGCCGACCCGCTGGTGGCCTATCAGGCGCATCTGAAAGAAGCCGGCATCGACAAGGCGCTGTTTGTGCATCCCGAGCCTTACGGCGACGACCACACACTGGTTCTGGACTGCCTGGCGCGCACCAGCCCCGCCCAGTTCAAGGCCACCAGCATGTTTTTCACCAAGGATGACGATGCGCCTGCCAAGCTGGCAGCGCTGGTGAAAAAGCAGCCGCGCATCTGCTCCACCCGCTTTCACCTGCATCGCGGCAACACCAACTATTTCGCCAGCTTCGGCGAGCCGGGCGTGCGGGCCTTATGGAAGAAGGCGGTGGATCTGAACCTGGTGGTGGAGCTGGATATCGGTCCCAACTATGCGCGAGACGCCGGTGCCGCCATCGCAGCCTTTCCGGGGGGCAAGGTGCTGATCGACCATATGTGCAATCCCAAGACCGGCATGATCTGGGAATATGGTGATGTGCTGGACCTGGCCAAGTATCCCAACGTTTATATGAAGATGTCGGGGCTGGGCTACATGACCGACGACAAGCCGGATTATCCCAGCCAGCTGCCTTTCACCCGCCGGGTGATCAAGGAATTCGGCGCCGATCGCATGGTGTGGAGCGGAGATTCCCCGCGCATCGCCGACGTGCACATGAAGGGCTATTCGGCCGCCGACATCGCCAAGGTCAAGGGCGGCAACCTGCAGCGTCTGCTGAACTGGGCCTAGTAGCCGGGGCGGCCGTAATAGCCGCCGCCATAAGACGGACCATGGGACGAGCGCTGGTAATACACGCCCCGATAGGGCTGGCCATAGCCGCCATAGGACTGCTCGTAATAGCCGCCGCCGCCATAGGGCTGGGCGTAATAGCCGCCGCCATAGCCCTGGCCGCCGTAATAGTCGCTGTCGCTCATCTGGTAATAACCGGGTTCGCTATAGCCATAGGGGCTGCCGCCGCCGCCATAGCCCTGATAGCCGCTGTCAAAGCCGCCGTCATAACCGGCATAGGCGCCCGAGGAATAGCCGTAGGGGGTGGCACAGCCCGCCAGCGGCAACAGGGCAGCGAGGATGAGGGCGATGGCGATCTTCTTCATGGCCGGCTCCGGATGGAAAAAATAAGGGGCCGGATTTCTCCAGCCCCTCTGTCTTGGATTAAGCGCCGCCCGTCGAGGCGACCAGCTGGAAGGGCGAGGGCGGGGCGGCCAGGGTGACCGTGGCCAGAACCGCGCCGCCGGTGGTCAGTTCGACCGCCTTGACGTTGTTTAGGCTGTCGCTGAACAGCAGGTCGCTGAAGCCATCGGCATTGATGTCTTCGGCGCCGCGCAGGATGAAGTTGTCGCCCGGGTTGATGACGGTGGGAGCGGCGATGTTGATCGGCGCGCCCGACTGGACCGTGCCGTTCATGGTCCAGATCGAGACCGAGAAGTCAGTCTGGTTCTGGAAGGCGATGTCGCTCTTGCCGTCATTGTTGAAGTCGCCGGTGCCGACCGCCTTCAGGTTGGTGCCGTTGTTCAGCGCCGCGCCGGTGGTGGCCACCGTGCCGCCGTTCATCAGGAATACTTCGGTCTGGCCGGTGGTGGTGTTGGACCACAGAATGTCCGACTTGCCGTCGCCGTTGAAGTCGCCCG
>JBBQBL010000164.1:0-5809 GCA_038317805.1 Micropepsales bacterium | reverse complement strand
CTCGTCGAAGAGCCGTTTTCCCTGGAACGCCTGATCGAAGATGTCTGCCGGTCCCTTCAGCCATTGGCGCGCCAAAGCGGCCTCACGCTTCGGACCGACATCATGGCGGGCCTTCCGTATCTGAAGGCGGATCAGCGCCGCGTCCGGCAGGTTGTTCTCAACCTGGTTTCCAATGCCGTGAAATTCACGCCGTCAGGGGGGCAGGTTTCGGTCAAGGCCGCGGAATGGAATGGCCAGCTATCGCTGGAGGTTCGCGACACCGGGATCGGCATGTCTGAGGCCGACCTGCCCACGGCGCTGGAGCGTTTCGGCCAGGTGGATAACCGGCTTGCCCGCAAATACGAAGGCACAGGTCTCGGCTTGCCGCTGGCCAAACAGTTGGTCGAAATTCATGACGGAATATTCGATATCCGCAGCGAACCGGGCCTGGGCACCACCGTGACCATCACCTTCCCGCGCGAACGGAACGTGGCATCCGCTGTGCTGCACCAGGCCGACATCATCCCCATTCGCCGCAAACAGCCGGCTGCCGCGGCCGGTTAACGGGACTCGGCTGCCAAGGCGGTGCGCACGATATCCGACAGATTTCGCGCCTTCAGCTTGTCCATGATGCTGGCGCGGTGAATCTCCACGGTTCTGGGCGAAATGCCCAACTCATGCGCCACGATCTTGTTGGGCTGGCCCCTGACCAGATGAACGAGCACATCGTTTTCGCGCGGCGTCAGTAAGGACAGGAGGTCGCGGGCGGCTTGCGCCTCGCCAGCCCGGCTCCGTTTCTGACTGCCGATTTGTAAAGCCCGCGAAATGCTGTCCAGCATGCGCTGATCGTCAAACGGCTTTTCAATGAAATCCACGGCGCCCGCCGTCATCGCCCGTACCGCGAGCGGCACATCACCATGGCCGGTGATGACGATAACCGGCAAGGCAATGTTCCGGCGCGCCAGCTCTTCCTGCAATTCCAGGCCGCTCATGCCCGGCATGCGGATGTCCACCACCAGGCAGCCCCGGCCCAGGTCAGCATCGGACAAGAATGAACGGGCTGTATCAAATCCCTGCACGGCGTAATTGGCGGACTCCAGCAGCATGCGCAGGGAGTCACGCACGGCAGAGTCATCATCAACGATGTAAACTGGTTCGCCCACCCGGTTGGTCCCGGTTTTCGTCAAGCTCCGCATACGAACAATGCGATGCCCGAAGTTTATTCCTGCCGGACGGGCAGCAGCAATGGGGTAACGGTACGCTTGCGACAGCAACATCTGTGTTTAAGCAGATTTCCTAAAGTTATCAGGGCTTATTGCAGCGCAACGGGCTAACCGGCCATTCGCGCGGGGACAAGCTCCTCGGCCAGACTGTTGGCGCCGAGACGCCGGACCGGGGCCGGGTCCTGTATGCAAGAACCAATCAGTGGGCTGGAAAGCAAATGGATGCCTACTGCCCTGGCTGCCTGAAGCCACTCGCCACGCGGCACATCCAGCACGAAGGTCAGGATCTGCTGCTTCTTCACGGCCAGGTAGAGCCGGGCCATGTCGTTGCCCATTTCAACGGGGACGCTGCCCGCAACCGACAGGCCGATGGCCTGGAGTCCTGCACCGAGATAGGCGCTGTAGTTCGTGGTGCGCTGCGGCACCTGCGCGGCCACGCCACGGCAGATAGGCAGCAGCGACCCGACAAACTCTCTAAGTCGGCTTTGCGGCACGCCCTGTGGCAGATCGCTGATCATGAAGATGAGGTAGGGGCGCAGTTCGGAGGAAAGGTTACGGCAGATACCAGCGATTTCCATGCGTCCGGCGGCGGAACTCAAAACGTCATAGGACAAGGGAATCCACATCATGAACCGCTCGCCCGCGGCCAGGTGCGCCGTCAGGCAACGGGTTGCCTCACAGATTCGCGAGATGGCCAGGGCCAGTTCAAGCTTGGCGCGCGGGCCGGGCGCTTCCGTGGCAGGCTGCTCAAGCCGGGAGACGCAAAGATAGGTGGTAATGGCCTCCTTCTGCGCATCCCACATCGGAAGATAGCCGTGGCGGAATTTGGCCGGGGGCTCGGAGGGATTTTCCATCTTGTGGGGTTGGTGAGGGCTTGCGGCCGGCACCGGCCCATCGAGACCGGCCCGCTTCGCCAGTATGTTCAACAAGTCTCCCGTGACCATCGAAGTCTGGATGTCTCCATCCTTCACGGACACCACGCGGGCGATGCGCAACTTCTCGGTGTCACAGCGCCCCAGCAGGCTGCCGTGAAGATCGTGCGCCACGCGCAGGCAGAATATCTGCACTTCCTGTTCCTGTGCCGTGGGCATGCTGACCAGGAAGGAGGTGTCGTCGATCTGGACATAGAAGTCGGTTGAACCAAGCTTCTGGCTGAGCAGGCCCTCCAGATGCGCCCATACGGTTTCCTTGCGCTTTTCCCAGCGCTCACCGATTTCGTCCCGGATTTCTTCCAGTCCGATCACCTGCACGCAACCGCGCTCGATCAGGGCGGGAGACGCCGCGATCTGCAGGATGGATTGGGCCGCCGCCAGCATGGTTGCTACGCCTTGCCCGGCGCGGCGTTCAGCGCCAGCCAGTCATTCAATGCCGTCTCCGCCTCATCGCAAGCCTGGCTCAACTCACTGATAAGGCTGTAGATCACAGTGGTATCAGGGCCAGACACGCCTGATTCAGCCGCCGGGCTGCATGCTGCGCGGCCACAGCACCCAGATTTTCCATAATCTGGAATGTGTCGTCCGCTTTCCATGCGATGGTGTCAAAGTCGCGGCTGGCTCGGGCCCGCGCGATCTGCATCAGGTTCAGATCGATGTTCAGCAGGTACAGCGACACCATGGCGGAGAAGTCGTGCGGCGCAAACAGGGATTTCATCACCATGAATCGCTCCCAGTCGATGGGACTTTGCGATTGCGCGGGAATGGTGCGAAGCAGCCGGCTGGCGGTTTCTCCCGGCTGCCTCGCACCCGCACCGCCGGTTGGCAGCGGCGCATCGGAGTCGCCGGCGAAAAAGCGGGGGAGCGCTTCGTGGCCGGCGGCGTTTTCCCAGGGGTGCAGATCAGGGCGCGTGATGAAATGCTTCCGGCCCATATGCTCCGCTCCCAGGACGCGACCGGGTGAAGTCCCGGCCAGCCATCGCATGATCATGCGGTGCGGCTGTAGGCGCGGTTAAACTGATCGCCCAGGGGGATACGGATTTGTACCTAGCTGCTCAGCGCGCGGAGCAAGCGCTTTCGATCCAGGCCAGCAGATCTTCCGCCGGCACGGGTTTTTGCAGCACGGCCAAGACACCTGCGCGACGGCAGCGCTCCGCAGGATGGTTGGTATTGGCGGTCATCAGGATGGCGGGCGAGCGAATGCCGCGCTCCCGCAGCCGTTCCAGCAGGTCCAGGCCTGTCATGCCGCCAAGCTGATAATCCGTCAGAAAGCAGGCGGCGGTCATTGCGGCGGCATCGGCCAGCACGGTTTCGGCGCTGGCATATTCCCGTACGGTGTATCCGACTGCCTCCAGCAGCAATTTCGCAGATGCCCTGACCGCGTCATCGTCTTCCACGATGCATATGAGGCAGGCTTGTTCGGCGCTCATGAGCACTCCATGCTTGCCGCCAGGCGCCGACACGCTAGGGACGACAGCACGGCATGGATATAGGTGTTTCTACCTAGGCCCCCGCCAAACCCCGGCATAGCCGCCCTGCCTAGGTGTTTTTCC
This sequence comes from Micropepsales bacterium, assembly GCA_038317805.1. Taxonomy (GTDB): domain Bacteria; phylum Pseudomonadota; class Alphaproteobacteria; order Micropepsales; family Micropepsaceae; genus Rhizomicrobium. The sequence goes on along the minus strand of JBBQBL010000164.1, from coordinate 2,122 downwards.
GGGCTATCACCACGGGCCCATTCAAGCATGATGATGCCGTCCGCAGAGCCTTTGACGGAGGAAAAATGTCTAAGCCCGTCGATACCCTGGAACTGGCATTGCGCTTGCGGCGCGACGCGGAAGAAACGTGCATGCCCGAATATGCCCATCTCATGCGCCGGGCCGCCGACGATCTGGAGTCCTTCGTGCGCTCGGGTGAGGCGACATGCGTTCATTCCAAGCGCAAAGCCGGTTAGCCGGCGATCCTTCCCGCTACCGCGCAGGCCTGCCTTGTCCTATAAAAAGGTGAAGGCCCCTGAGTTGGCAGCCCCCCGGGCTGTCCGGCCGATGTAGACGCCACCTCATGAATGTGCTCTGGCCATCCTCCAAGCCTGACCGGTCGCTATGGGTCTATCCCTTGGCTGTGGCGCTGGTCCTGTTCACTCTGTGGGTACGACTGCGTCCGGAAATCCCCTTTAGCGGGCCGGCGGTGATTGTCTTCACGATCCCGATATTCCTGTCGGCGTTCTGGGGCGGACTTTGGCCGGGTCTTTTGGCCACTGCGGTGTCCATTCTCGCCGCGAATTATTTCCTGCTGCCTCCGATAGGCAGCTTTGCTGTCGCCTCGAATTCCGACCGGTTGCTGCAGACTGTTCTTGCGCTTACCGGGTTCCTGATCAGCGTGATCTGCGAGGCGTTGCACCGCGGACGCCGCCGGACCGAAGCGAACCGGCTTATCGCGGAAGCCGGACAGCTGGCGTCCGCCCGGCTGGCGGCGATTGTCGAAGGATCTGGCGACGCCATCATCAGCAAGACACTGGGCGGGCTCATTACCAGCTGGAACCCTGCGGCGGAGACGCTTTTTGGCTAGACAGCGGCGGAAATGATCGGGCGGCCGATCACATGTCTATTCCCTCCCGAACTTCTTCAGGAAGAAGAAGCGATCATCACACGCGTGACGCGCGGAGAAGTGGTTGATCATTATGAGACCGCGCGCCTGCGCAAGGATGGCCGGCGGCTGCATGTTTCTCTGACCGTATCGCCGATCTACGATCTGGCGGGCAGAATAGTCGGCGCATCCAAAATCCTGCGCGACATTACCCACCGGAAGGAGGCGGAAGATCAAATTCTAAGCCTCCAGGCCGAGCGGTCGTTCCTGGCTGACCTGGTGGAATCCTCCAATGACGCCATCGTGGCGCGCGCCAATGACGGCAAGATCCGAAGCTGGAATCGCGCCGCCGAACTGATGTTCGGCTACAGCGCCGCGGAAATGATCGGCCAGTCCGCCGATCTGTCGCCCGCACTGCGCCGCGAGTCCTTGGCAGTCATTGAAAAGCTCAGACATGGCGAGACGGTCATTCAATACGAAACGACCCGTCCGCACAAAAATGGCGAAGAGGTGCAGGTCTCGTTTACGGCCTCATTGATCCGCAATCAGCAGGGCGAGATCGTCGGTACGTCCGGCATCCTGCGCGACATCACTGAGCGCAAGCAAAGGGAGGCGTAGACCCTTGCCCTGCAGAACGATCTCGCACATGTCGCGCGCCTGAGCGAGATGGGGCAGATGAGCGCCGCCATCGCCCATGAGCTCAACCAGCCGCTGACCGCTATCGTGAATTACGTCAGCGCCGCCCAGCGTATGCTGGCCCACGATCCTACCCCCCGGAAACAGGCCAGCGCCCTTGAAGCCATGGAAAAGGCGGCCGCACAGACCTTGCGCGCCGGGGCAATCATCCAGAACCTGCGGGAGTTCGTGGAAAAACGCGAGACGGACCGGGACCGGGAAGACCTCAATCAGGTGGTAGCGGAAGCCATTGCGCTTGGCGCCGTTGGAACGGTGGAAGCGGGTGTGGAATTGAAACAGATCTTCGACCACGGCGCGTTGCCGGTGCGCATCAACCGCGTCCAGATCCAGCAGGTGCTGGTAAACCTGATCCGCAACAGCTTCGAGGCGATGGCGAAATCTCCGCAGCGCGTGCTGACCTTGACCACGAGCCGCGAAGGCGATTTTGCCATCGTGACTGTCCGCGACACCGGCCCTGGTCTGGCGCCGGAAATCCTGGCCCAACTCTTCCAGCCTTTCGTCACCACCAAGGAAAAGGGAATGGGCATCGGACTGAACATCTGCCAGTCGATCACGGAA
>JBBQBL010000163.1:0-5844 GCA_038317805.1 Micropepsales bacterium | reverse complement strand
GCTAGCCATATCGGTGACCGGCGCGTCGTACGTCATGTCGCTTTCGTCGCTGAACATGCTGTCGATATCGGAACAGGCCGCCAGGCTAAGCCCGCCAGCCACCGCAAAAGCCAGAAACAGGCCCTTTTTGAGCCCGTACTGTGCTGAAAATCCCCTCATTATGCTCTCCGCTGCCCGGCGCCATTGCCCGGCCCCCACCGGCCGACCTTGGAGAATGGCGCCAAAACCCAACCCCGTCCGCGCCTTTCGGCAGGCGGACCTTGGCCGTCAGTCTTAACCAGAGGGGCGGGGGGCGACAAGGGAGCACAATGCCGCTTTGGGTGGAAAACTGCACGTTTCACCGGGACTTGGCCGGAATCTGGGGTGTGTGCCGCAGATGCCGCAGAGAGATGACGGGGGTCCTTGCCTTTGGGGAGGGTCCTGAATAGGTTCGCGCCCTCAAAACGCACCCGTAGCTCAGCTGGATAGAGCACCAGACTACGAATCTGGGGGTCAGAGGTTCGAATCCTTTCGGGTGCGCCATTTTTCTTCGTCCGCGATGCGGACGAAGGAAAAGTGGCGCAGGCATCGAACCCCGTCCTGAATCCGCCATTATCCATCCGCAGCGTGCCTGTGCTTGACAGCCATGGGGGCCGCGCTTCTGCTGCCGCGTCCCAACGCGACGGAGGAACATCATGTGCGATGAGTTCATTCACCCCGGCCTTGTCACCGATTCCCGTCTTTCGCGGCGCGGCTTTGCCGCAATGACCGTGGCCGCGGCTGGCGTTGCCGCCAATCCTGCGCTCGCCCAATCGAATGTCGTGGAAAAAGATGTGACGGTGAAAACCGCTGACGGCATGTGCGATGCGGCGTTGTTTTATCCCACCGCCAAGGGCACCTATGCCGCCGTGCTGATGTGGCCAGATATCATGGGCCTGCGCCCGGCGTTCCGCGACATGGGCCGGCGTCTGGCGGCACAGGGCTATGTGGTGCTAGTGCCCAATCCCTTCTATCGCTCGGCCAAGGCGCCGGTGATCGGCGACAATTTCGATTTTTCCAATCCCGAACAACGCGCCAAGCTGATGGGCTATCGCGGCGCCATGACCAATGACGGCATCGATCACGATGCCACCGCCTATCTGGCGTTCCTGGATGCGCAGCCGCAAACCGCCAGGAACAAGAAGGCGGGCGTGCAGGGCTATTGCATGGGCGGGGCGCTGTCATTCCGCACCGCGGCTGTCGTGCCCAGCCGCATCGGCGCTGTCGGCAGCTTCCATGGCGGCAATGGCCTGGTGACGGACAAGCCCGACAGCCCGCATCTGCTGATCGCCAAGACCAACGCCGCTTACCTGATCTGCCAGGCACAGAATGACGACGCGCAGAATCCCAAGATGAAGGATGACCTGAAGGCCGCCTTCACCGCCGCCGGCAAGACCGCCACGGTGGATGTGTACCAGGCCAATCACGGTTGGTGCGTGAAGGGCGGCGCGGTCTACAATGAAGCTGAGGCCGAGCGCGCCTGGACGGCGCTCAGCCAGTTATACAAGACCAGCCTGACCTGACACAGTGCCTTAGTTTTGACACGGGGCAGACGGACAACCGCCATGCGGCTGTTCTTCTCGCCGCCATCACCATTTCGTCACGCCCGTGCCGCCCTATTGAAATGGCGCGGTTCATTAACGGCAAGCCCAATAGTCACCCGCCATCCAGGCGCAATTCATCATTTCCAAGACAAGGATGACCCTCCCGTGAGCGACCGAAACAAAACATCGCGGTGCGCGTCTTGAGCAGCCCCTGGAACACGCCCAGCGGCGGCGGCAGGAAACTGCCGAACATGAATGTGGATTTCGACAAACTGCCGAAAGGCGCCGTGGGCGCAGGCGTCGGCGTTGTCGCGCTGCTGGTGATCCTGTTTTCGGCCTCCTATACGATCGATGAAGGCGAGCGCGGCGTGATCCTGCGCCTGGGCAAGATCGTCGGCGAGGCGTGACCGGGACTGCATTTCAAGCTGCCGCTGATCAACAGCATCGAAAAAATCTCCGTGCAGATCCAGAAGGAAGCGTTTGAGAAGACCGAGGCTGGCGACAACCGGCTGCAGGGCTATTCGCGCGACCAGCAGCCGGCGACCATCGCGATGGCGGTCAATTATCACGTGACCGACGCCTCCGCCGTCTATGCGCAGTACGGCTCATTGATCAACATGAAATCGCGCATCATCAACTCGCGGGCCTATGAGCAGGTGAAAAATGTCTTCGGCCAGTTCGATGCCGCCGATGCCATCCAGAAGCGCGCTCTTCTGAATGCTCAGGTATTCGCCGCGATCCGTAAATCCGTGAGCGGGCCCTTGGTGGTCGACAGCGTGCAGATCGAGGACATCACCTTCTCGACCCAATATGAGTCCGCGGTCGAGGCGCGCATGCAGGCGATCGTCAAGCAGCAGCAGGCCGAAGCGGACAAGCAGAAGCGCATCATCGACGCCGATGCCTCTGCCTATGAAGTGAAGGCCGCCGCTGACGCCAAGGCGCACCAGATTGAAGTGCAGGGCAAGGCCGAAGCCGGGGCCATCCAGGCGCGGGGCGATGCTTTGCGCAACAATCCCAGCCTGCCGACCCTGGTCGCGTCCGAAAAGTGGAACGGCGTGCTGCCCACCACCATGGTTCCGGGCAACGTGCTGCCGTTTCTGAACATCAAGTAGGCTTGAATATCAAATAGCCAGGGCGCGAATGCGGTGGTTCTCGGAATCGCCGATGTAAAGCAGGCCGCCATGCACGAACAATCCGTGCGGCCGCGCCAGCGCGCATTTCAGGGGATCGCCGTCTGGCCCGTCGCCACGCTGGCCGGTGCCTACGACGGTTGAAACCGTGCCGTTCCGCAACGAGATGCGGCGAATGACATGGTTCTCGGTGTCGGAAACATACAGGCTGCCATCCGGGGCATAGGCGATGCCTTTGGGGCCGTTCCAGGTCGCATCCTTGGCGCGGCCGCCATCGCCGCCATAACCCCTGGCGCCGGTGCCTGCGATGCGGGTCAGCGTTTGCTTGCGCGGGTCGATGGCAAAGACTTTGTTTCCCTCACGCAGGATCAGATACATGGTGCCGTCCGGCGCGCTGTCGATGGAGCGTGGGCCGCGTAGCGCAGCGGTCAGCGGCGCGATGCTGGGCGTGTCGCTGACATCGCCATTGCCGGCAAAGGTGGTGAGAATTCCGGTCCTGGCATCGCGGCGGCGGATGCGGTTGTTCTGGATATCGCAGATAAAAAGATTGTCGTGCCGGTCCAGCGCGATGCTGTGCGGCTGTTTGAGCAGCGCGTTCGTCGCAGGTCCGCCATCACCGCCGAAACCGGGTTCGCCGGTGCCTGCGAAGGTTGAAATCAAGCGCGTGCGCACGTCGATCCTGCGGATGACGTTGGCATCCCGCTCGGCCACCAGCATGTTGCGGTGGCTGTCGAAACGCACTTCGTGCGGGGCGCTGAGCTGCGCGGCGACCGCTTTTTCGCCGTCACCGGCATGGCCCTTGATGGTGTTGCCGGCCACCACCGACACTCTGCCGGATTTCATCTTGAGCACGCGATTGCTGCCGAAATCGGCCCAGTACAGGGCGCCGTCCGGGCCGATGCACACGCCATAGGGCTGGTCGAGCCTGGTGTTCAGCGCCGCGTCGCCATTTTGCGCCACGCCTTGCACGCCGGATCCCACGACCGTGACGATGCGCCCACTTCTATTGTTCAAGCCGGCAGCGTGCGCGCCGGTGGCAAATGCCAGCCCCGAAACGATGGTTGCGCGGCGCGTCAGGTTCATCGTTACGGTGCCGGCTCGCCCGTCGCCGCGACCAACAGGCGCACAAATTCCTTCATCTTGTCGCCATCGATCCAGCGCACCACCGCCACCATGTCGTGCTGGTAATCCACGAAGATGATGTTGGCGCCGTCGCCATTATACGAAAGGCTGTCCTCGCGCGCCGCCGGATAGCGTTGCTTGCCGGTGTTCAGGTACCAGTTGCAGAAGCCGTAGCCGGGATTGGGCACGGTGGGGGTGCGCGCCATCGCCACCCATTTTTCGGACAGCACCGTCTTGCCGCCCCACTTGCCCTTGTTGAGACCCAAAAGGCCCAGCCGCGCCTGGTCGCGCGCCGAGAGGAACATGCCGCCGCCCCAATGGCCGCCGCCGCTGACGACCTTGATGCGCTTGCCGTCGATTTGCGTGAAGGCGTTGTCATAGCCTTCCCAATGCCAGCTATCCGACATGCCGATGGGATCGGCGATATATTCCTTCAACACCTCGGGCAGTGGGCGCTTCCACAAATGCGTCAACGCCAGGGCCAGTGCGTTCACCCGCACGTCATTGTATTTCCAGGCCTTGCCGACCGGCGGCGGGCCCTTGGCCAGCTCGCTGTAAGGCTTGCCGTTGTCGGGACGATCCGCCCACCAGGGCTTGCCCCACATGGTGCCGATCCAGCCCGACTGCTGGCGCAGCATGTCGTTCCAGGTGATGGGCTGGTTGTGCGGCAGCGTGAAATCCGGCGTCGGCTTAACATAATCGATCACCCGGTCATTGATGTTCCTGATCATGCCCTTGTCGAAGGCGATGCCGGCGGTGGACGACAGGAAGGTCTTGGTCACCGAAAATGTCATGTCCACGTCATGAGTCTTGCCCCATTCGGCGACGATATAGCCGTGGCGAATAATGATGCCGTTGGCCGGGGCATGGGCTTTCAGCGGCCCGATGGGGGTATTGAACGGCTCGCCGGCATATTTCAGCGGCACCGAAACGCGCAGGTCGCGGATGTCGGCCACCTTGGCCAATTCCGGCGGATAGGTCAGTTCGGCCGAAATGGCGTAATCGATCGCCGCTTTCAGCTTGACGGGGTCCAGCTTTTCCTGGGCCGGGGTGTGGGTGGCCCAGGCCTCGCCCTTTGGTGGGAAATAATCGGCCGCCAGCGCCGGCGACAGGTTCAGCAGCGCAGCGCCCAAAAGCGCATAAGTAATACGCATGATTTCTCCCGCCCTTTTTTTCCAAGCTTCCGGCGATGGCGGCGCTTTGTCAATTTGCCCGGAAAGCCTTGCCGGAATAGGCTTTGGCATAACAAGAAGACCAGGGGATTTCTCATGTCATTGTCTTTCGACCGCTCTGCGGCGCTGATCGCGGAGAATGCCCAGCACATTGCCGGCGGCATCAACAGCAATTTCCGCATCGGCATGGCGGGCGGGCCGCTGGTGTTCACGCGGGGCGAGGGGCCGTATCTGTTCGATGTCGATGGCAACAAGCTGATCGATTATTACTGCGGCATGGGCGCCATGATCCTGGGTCATTCGCCCAAGGGCGTGCAGCAGGCGGTCAAGGACCAGGTCGACAAGGGCATTCTCTATGCCGGCCAGTCGGAGGTCGAATTCGAGGCCGCCAAGATTTTGTGCGAGCGCATTCCGTCGGCCCAGCGCATCCGTTTCGGCTCCTCGGGTTCGGAGGTGGCGCAGGCCGCGTTCCGCCTGGCGCGCGCCGCCACGGGCAAGCGCATCATCCTGAAATTCGAAGGCCATTATCATGGCTGGTTCGACAATATCCTGTGGTCCACCGCGCCGGCCCAGAATGCGGCCGGCCCGGAAGACGCGCCGGTGCTGGTGCCGGGCAGCGCGGGCCAGGACCCCATCGATGCAGCGGGCCTGGACGTGATCGGCTGGAATGATCTGGCCAGGCTGGAAGCGCGCCTGGCCAAGGGCGACATCGCCGGTGTGATCATGGAGCCTGCCATGTGCAACCAGGGTGCGATTCAGGCGGCCCCCGGCTACCTGGAAGGCGCGAAGGCTGCCTGCGCCAAGCATGGCGCGATTTTGATCTTCGACGAAGTGATCACGGGATTCCGCTTGGGCCGC
>JBBQBL010000162.1:0-5887 GCA_038317805.1 Micropepsales bacterium | reverse complement strand
TGCCCTGAAGACCGCTGGGGCCTTCGAACTTGGTGCCATCCGGCAGCACGGCCGATGCGTCCACCACCGACCCGGCATAAGCGGTGCGCCACTTGCCCACCGCGTCGTAATTCTCAAGGCTGAAGCCCAGCGGGTCCATCTTGGTGTGGCAGGAGGCGCAGACCGGATTGGCACGGTGCACTTCCATCTGCTGGCGGATGGTCATCACCTTGCCATTCTTGGCTTCGTTCAGGGTCGGCACGTTCGGCGGCGGCGGCGGCGGCGCGGCGGCCAGGATATTTTCCAAAATCCACTTGCCGCGCAGCACCACCGAGGTGCGGTTGTTGTACGACGTCACGGTCAGCACCGAACCCTGTCCCAGCAGCCCGCCGCGATGCAGCGCCGGGTCCAGGTCGACCTTGCGGAACGTCGTGCCGTAAACGCCGGGGATGCCGTAATGCTCGGCCAGACGCTGGTTCACATAGGTGTAGTTGGCGTCGAGGAAATCCAGCGCGCTGCGATTGTCGCGCACCACGCCGTCGAAGAACATTTCGGTCTCTGTCTGCATGGCGTTGCGCAGGCGGACGTCGAAGTCGGGGAAGGCCCGGCGGTCAGGCTTTTGATATTCCAGCCGGCGCAGATACAGCCACTGGCCCGCGAAGTTCTGGGTCAACGCCTTGGACTTGGGATCGGCCAACATGCGCGCGACCTGGGCCTTCAGCACGGCGGGCTTGTGCAGCTGGTTCGACTGGGCGGCATTCAGCAGCTTGTCGTCCGGCACGCTGCTCCACAGGAAGAAGGACAGACGCGTGGCCAGTTCCAGGTCGCTGATGCGGTGAACTTCGCCCGGCGCGCTCTTGGCTGGATCGGTTTCGCGCATGAACAGGAAGCTGGGCGAAACCAGCACCGCTTCCAGGCCCGCTTCGATGCCATTGTCGAAATCCGCGCCCTTGCGGCCTTCGGCATAGATCTTCATCAGCGGCGCGACATCGGCCTGGCTGACCGGACGGCGATACGCATGGCGCGCCAGGTTGGTGAGGATGGTGTTGGCGCAAGCAGTCTCAGACAGCGATGCGGAGGGACGGCAGATGAAGATCTTGCGGCGGCTGGCGGTATCGCCCGAGCCCTTGATGTCGAAGGGACCGACCACGGAAATCTGCATCACATCGCGCAGGTAGAAGGACTGCGAGACATTGGGACCGGTTGCCACCGACGGCACGGTCAGGCGCTGCACCCGCGCGCCGTCCACGATGACATCCATCGGGATCGGCTCCGGCTTGGCGGCCGGTTCCCGCCCGCCCAGAATGGTCTTTTGCGTGACATGCTCGTCCAGCGCCAGGTTCTTGGGGAAGGTCGCGCCGATAGTGCGCAGGCCTGCCTTCAGCGGCACCGTCACCTCATAGCGATTGCTGATACCGATCTCGCCTTCCTCGGAGGTATTGGCGTTGAGGAAGACCTGAATCTTGTAGGTCGCGTCGTAGGGTGCATAGAATTTGAAAGCGCCGCCGCCGCGCGAATCCAGCGGAAGATCGTCGCTGGCGCGTTCGTTATAAGCGGCAACACCGAAGCCGTTGTTGAACAGGTCCTTGGGCACCTTGTAGTCGGTGGTGATGGTGCGGCGCGACGCCTGACCCGTGGCCATGCGGCTGATCTTGCCGGCGACCGTGATGTAGCGGTCCATCAGGGTCGGCGAGACGGTCAGCACATCGGCGATATTGTCGAAGCCATAACCGGTGTCATCTGCCGGCATGTCCTTGGTGAAGTCCACGTCCAGCGCCAGCAGGTCACGCACCGCATTGGCGTATTCGGTGCGGTTCATGCGGCGCACGGTGGCATGGCCGGGATTGGGATTGGCGGCGGCCTGGGCATCCAGCGTGGCGCCCAGCCAGTTGGTGAATTCCTGGAGCTTTTCCTTCGGAGGACGCGGCGCGCCGCGCAGCGGCATCTCGCCAAGGCTGACACGGCGAAGAATCTTCTCCCATGTCGCCTGGTTGGCCTGAAGATTGTTGGCATCCAGCGGCACCACCGACATGCCCGCAGTCTTGGCGCGATCGTTGTGACAGGCCGTGCAGTACTGCATCAGCATCTTCTTGTGATCCGCCGGTGTGGGAGCGGTAACAGAGGACGTCGCACCGGCAACGGGCGCGTTGGACGCAACGGTCTCGGCCACGGCATTGCTCAGCAACGCCGCGCCGGCGGCGCCGACCAAAGCCATGACGCAAACGGCAAATCCACTACGCCTGATAAACGGCGACATTTACGGCCATCTCCCTGACACCATGGCGATTTCGCGCGCGCTGGCGAGTCCCTTGCTAGCGCTTCTTATCCCCGATCCGGCAAGTAAAGTGAACCACGACGTTGTATGGAACTTCGCTGCGCTTGCGAATACATGCTGCGTCGCAACATTGGTTCTGGCGCGAAGTGATGGTTTAGCGTGGCTTGGCCGATCAGGAGACAGTGTGAACATGGACAGACGGAAAGTTTTGACAGGACTGGGCGCAGTTGCCGCAGCCTCGCCTGCCCGCGCGGACGGACCGCCCGCGTGGAGTTCCCCGGTCATCGACATGCATTTCCATATGCGCAAATCCGCCCAGGCGAACATCGCCCATCAGCAAGGCGCCGGGATCAGGTGCGCCAATCTGCTGTCCCACTACGATCCGGCGGTGCCGTTGACACCGCAACAGGCCCAACCCTCCACCATGTTCCCCTGCTGGTTCGCCGCCACCGACGTCACCAAGCCGGGCGCGACAACGATCCTGACCCAGGCGGTGACAGCCGGCGCAAAAGGTTTCGGCGAATTGAAATACCCGGTGGCGGCCGACGGGCCGGAGATGCGCCGGGTTTATGATCTTGCGGCGGAACTGGATGTGCCGGTGCTGATCCATTTCCAGGACATCGGCCAGCCGGCGGCGCCGGGCGGCTACAACACCGGCATCAAGCGGTTCGCTACGATCCTGAAAGCCTGTCCGCGCACCAAATTCATCGGCCATGCCGATGCCTTCTGGGCCAGTATCAGCGCCGACTATCACGAGCAGGAATCCTATCCCACCGGCCCCATCGTACCGGGCGGGGTCAGCGACAAGCTGCTGTCGGATTATCCCAACCTGTTCGCCGACATGAGCGCCAATTCCGCCAACAACGCGCTGTCTCGCGATGCAGCGTTCACCCAGGACTTCCTGAAGCGCCACCAGGACAAGCTGCATTTCGGCAGCGATTGTAACTGCGAGGACGGCAAGGGCGGCGGCGCGGCGCAGAACTCCCCCAGCGTCGCCCCGCGCATGCGCGGCAAGTGCGTGGCGCAGGAAACCCTGAAGCTGCTCACCGCCTCGACGTCAAAGCCCGTGTTTCGGAAATTGGTCTGGACCAACGCCCACCGGCTGCTGAAAACACCGGCATAGGCGCGAGGAATTTTGTGGCGTGAGCAGGAGCGCCGAGCGATGTGTACGAATAGTACACGAGCGCAGGCGCGACGAACTCACGACGCAAAAGAACCGCGCCTATTGGCCGAACATCCAACGCAGAATGCCAGGAAGCAGCCAGCCGCCATGCACGTCCGAATGGGCGCCATCGCCCCATTCGAACTTCACGTCATAACGCGCGCCGGGAATGTTCTTGGTGTCGGCATTGGCATTGGCCCATTGCAGCGCCGAGACCATCTGCAGATTGGCCAGGTGTCAGTTGCCATGCTCGTTGTTGAGGTCCGCGGTGCCGTCCTGCAGGAAAATGCGGATGGGCCGGATGGGATTCTTGCGGATCAGCCCGGGATAGGTGTCGCCGCCCGGGATCATGGGATGATCCGCTGTCGCCGGCTGGTAACCGATCGAGGTGTAGCTGCCGATCATGCTGATGACATTGCCGAATTGATCGGGGCGATGCCACGCCACCGTCCAGGCGCAGATGGCGCCGCTGGAGGTGCCGCCGATCGCGCGCTTCTTGGGATCGTCGGTGAACTTATAGGTCTTGGCGACCTCCGGCATGATCTCGTCGATCAGCATACGGGTATAGGCATCGCTGAGCGCGTCATACTCGGGCGCCCGGTGATTGGGGTTGCCGGTGCAGGCATAACCGGTGCAGCCCACGGGCCCCAATCCATCGGGATAATGCTCGGTACCGGTGTTGCCCGGCGTGATGAAGATGCCGAGCGTCTGGGGAATGTCGCCCTTGGCGATCAGATTATCCAGCACCACCGGGATGTTCAGAGGGCCCTGCGGATTGATGGCGCGCTGGCCGTCCTGAAACACCAGCAGATTGGGCGGCGACTTGGGATCATACTTGGCGGGCACATAAATCCAGTAGCGCCGCACCGTGTTCGGAATGGCCTGGCTCTTGAATTCCAGCGGCCCGACCAGCCTGCCCTTGGGCACGCCAGGTTGCGCAATGGAATCCGCGGTCGGCGGATATTCACCCGGCTTGCGCGGCTCTGCCGCAAAAGCGGCTCCCGCCATCAAAGCCAGCGCCAGAAACCCGACAAAAATCTTCATCCCCTGCCCCTTTATCGTTTTGATTAAATCGTGCCGGCCTTCACCAGCTTGACGGCGTGATCGGCGGCGCGCGCTGTCAGCGCCATGAACGTCATGGACGGATTGACGCAAGAGGTCGACGCCATTTGCGCTCCGTCGGTGACAAAGACATTGGCGGCGTCGTGCAGCTGGCTGAATTTATTGACCACCGAGGTTCGGGGATCGGTGCCCATGCAGGCCCCGCCCATTTCGTGGATGGCGTCGCCCGGCACATGCTCTTCGTTGGATGAACCGACATTGACCAGCCCCGCCGCCTTCATCATCGCTTCGCCCTGCAGCGCCGCGTCGCGCAGCATCTTCTGCTCATTGTCGCGAAAGGTGACGTTGAACACCGCCAGCGGCACGCCAAAGCGGTCCAGCTTGGCCGGATTCAGCGACAGTGTGTTGTCCTTGTACGGCAGGCATTCGCCGAACGCGGTGAAGCGGATTTGCCAGGGTTCATAGCCGCGCATGCCTTCTTTCATCGTCGCACCGAAGCCGCGCGGTCCCGCCGGATTGCGCCCGGCCGCTCCTTGCATGCCATAGCCGCGCACGAAATCGGCATCGGCATCCTGGCCGTTCAGATTGCGGAAACGCGGGATATAGACGCCGTTGGGACGGCGCCCATAGGTGATGAACGGATCCAGCGCCGGATCGGGCACCGTGCCCCAGAACTGGGTGCGGAAGGCATGGTCCATGATGTAATGGCCCAGCAACCCGCTGGAATCGGCAAAGCTCCGTTCGCTGCCCGGCAGGCGCGAATTCAGCAATATCTGGGTCGTGGACAGGGTGGAGGCGCAGACGAACACGATGCGCGAAGTGTGGACCTTGGCCTGCATGGTGTTGGCATCCACCACCCGCACGCCGGTGACGCGCCTGGTCTTGGGATCATATTCCAGGTTGGTCACCACCTGGTCCGACAGCAAGGTCAGGTTGCCGGTCTTGCGCGCTGCCGGCAGGGTCACCGCCTGCGTCGAAAAATAAGCGCCAAACGAACAGCCCCGTGCGCACATGGAACGGTTCTGGCAACGGGCGCGGCCCTGCTCCGGCTTGTCCTCGGTCATGTTGGCGGTGCGGGTGGAGATCAGCTTGCGGCCGGGAATGGCTTTCTCCAGCCGCTCCTTCACCCAGGTCTCCGCCACATTCATGGGGTGCGGCGGCTGGTATTCGCCGTCCGGCAACTCCGCCAGGCCCTCCTTCGAGCCTGCGATGCCGGCATATTTCTCCACGTAGGAATACCAGGGCGCGATCTCGTCATAAGAGATCGGCCAGGGACTGCCATGGCCGTCGCGCTTGTTGGCCTCGAAGTCGATTCGGCTCCAGCGCAGCGCCACCCGGCCCCAGATCAATGACTTGCCGCCCACCTGGTTGGGACGCACCCAACGGAACGGTTTGGAGTTCTCATAGTC
>JBBQBL010000161.1:0-5951 GCA_038317805.1 Micropepsales bacterium | reverse complement strand
CTGGGTACCATAGACCTGCCAGATGAAGCCGCCGTCCACTTCGATGCCGTGCAGGCGGTCGACATGGGCGGCGGGAAACATGTAATCGCATTCCCAGGTCACCGGATTCATCCGCACCAAAGCCTCCAGCCGGTTGGACTGGATCCACAGCCGCCCGCCATCAACATTCTCCCAGGCAAGGCCATGGCAGGAACCGCCATTGTCCTTGGGGCCGAACGGAATCTGGCGCGCACTGATGGTCTTGCCATTCATGTCGGTCTGGAACACGCCTTCCACCGGCGGGTTGGGCGGATTGTGCACCGATGCGCCATTGGCGCCGCTCCAGATGAAGCCGTTGCCCACCGCCATGCCGCTGCAGTCCTCGCACTTGGTGACCACGCTCTTGAGCACCTTGCCCTTGCGGTCCAGAAGCCAGGCGGTTTCCGGTCCCCGGTCATGGCGCTGCTGCTGCACCCAGAAACCCGCACCGCCCGGATCGGCGGTGATGGCGTTGGGCCAGGATGGCGGCGTCAGCCACATCTTTGTGGTCTTGGCCTTGCGGCGCGGGATCGGTTTGGCCTTCATGCTGGACAGCGTGCGGCCCAGATCATCCGTGCCGGGCTTCTTCGCTTGCGCCTGGCCGAACGCCGGCGTGGCGGCCAACGAGGCGGCCGCCGTCAGGAATTGTCGTTTGTCCATGTGTGTCTCCTTAGTGGGACAGGAACACCATCACGGCGGGCGAACCCAATGCCATGACGCTGCCGGTCGGTTGCGGAACACCCCTGGGTCCAATGCGGAAGGTCACGACGTTGTGACCGCCCTGATTCAAAGAATAGAGAAACTTGCCGTTGGGATTCAGCGCCAGGCTGCGCGGATTGTTGGCGCCGGTATGGGTATTGGCGATGCGGGTGATGCCGCCCTTCCCTGCCGTAATGGTGGCGATGGAATCCTGGGTGCGGTTCGCCGCGTACAGGCGCGTGCCGGACTTGTTGATCAGCAGTTCCGATGTGGTGTTGCTGCCCTGATAACCGTCGGGCGGCGTGAAGATGCTGGAACCGCGCGCCGTCAGCACGCCATCCCTGAAGTCATAGGCTTGCAGCCGCGAATCCTGCTCCTGGAGCTGGTACAGCGTCTTGCCATCCGGGCTGAAGACGAAATGGCGCGGCGCCGAACCCGGCAAAGTCTTGGTCACCGACACCTGATGCAGCTTGCCGCCGCCGTCCAGCGTCCAGACAAAAATCTGGTCGCGTCCGGCATCATCGCCGATGACATATTTTCCCGACGGGTCCATGCCGATCATGTGGCCGTGGCTGCCGCTGTGATCGCTGGCGGCGAACTGGCCGGGCTGGGTATCGGATGCCTCGGCCGGGTTGAGCGGCCCGTCCGGCTTTACCTGGTCCGCCAATTCGCCAAGGCTTCCGTCAGCCTTGATGTGGATGACCGCAAAACTGCCGCCGGAATAGTTCGCCACCAGTGCGAACTTTCCAGTCGGAGCGATCTCGATATAGGCGGGACCGGCGGCGCCCGAACTGACCGTGTTCAGCGGCTTCAACGCGCCGCCCGCTTCCACCGCAAAGGCGCTGACCGACCCGGCCTTGCCCTCGAAATCGGAGATCTCGGCGTTTGCATAAAGAAAGCGACGGTCCGGCGACAGCGCGATCCAGGACGGCGATTTCATCTTCGCCACCAGGCGCGGGTTGGAAACCGCCCCGCTCTGGTCATCGACATCGACCAAATAAATGCCCTCGCCGCGATTATTGCCCCGCGCCGTCGGTTCCTGCGTGTAAGTGCCGATATAGGCAGGGCCCGCCTGCGCGGCATTCACGCAACCAAGAACGGCCGCCAATGTCAGCGCGGCGGTCAGAGCAACTTTCTTCACACAACTCTCCTCAAGTTAGGGCAGGAACACCATCGCCGCCGGCGCATAGACCGCCAGGAACTTGCCGGTGAATTTCGGCACGCCATTGGCATCCAGCTTGAAGGTGGCGAGGTTGTCGCCACCCTGGTTCAGCGAATAGAAATATTTGCCGCTGGGATCGAACGCCAGGGTGCGCGGGATCGTGCCTTCGGTGTGGGTGTTGGCAATCTTCTTGATGCTGCCGTCCGCGGCAATCGCGAAGGTCGCGATGGAGTCATGATTGCGGTTGGCGGCGTACAGATGCCTGCCCGCCTTGTCGATCAGCAGTTCGGAGGTGGTGTTGCCGCCCTGGAATCCGTCCGGCAGGGTCGAAACCGATGCGCCCTTGGGCGTCAGCTTGCCGGCGTCGAAGCCATAGACCTGGATGCGCGAATTCTGCTCGTGCAGCACATACAGCGTCTTGCCGTCCGGCGAGAAGCGGAAATGGCGCGGGCCCGAGCCCGGCACCGCCTTGGTCACCGAGACCTGATTCAGCTTGCCCGTGCTGGTATCCAGCTTCCAGACAAAGACCTGATCACGGCCGGCATCGGCGCCCACGATGTACTGGCCGGTGGGATCGGGAAGGATCATGTGGCCGCGCGAACCGTGCGGCTCCTTGCTCCCGAACATGCCGGTGGGACGGTCGGCGGCCTGGTAGACACTCATCGGACCGGACGGCTTCACGATGTCGGTGGTCTCACCCAGGCTGCCATCGGGCTTGATGCGGGTCACCGAAAAGCTGCCGCCGGTGTAATTGGCCGTCAGCACGAATTTGCCCGACGGATCGGGCACGATGAAGCAGGGAATGGCGCCGCCGGAATCCACCACATTAAGTTTCTTCAGCGCACCCGAGGCCGCATCGACCGCATAGGCGGTGATCGACCCGCTCTTGTTGGGCCCGTAGGTGTTGATCTCATTCACCGCGTAAAGGAACCTGTTGTCCTTCGACAGGGTGAACCAGGACGGTGAGAGATCCTTGGCCACCAGCTTGAGGCCGGACGGCACGCCGGTCGCATCATCGACATTCACCAGATAGATGCCTTCGCCATGACCATTGGCGTAAGCGCCCGGCTCCTTCAGGTTGGGCGTATAGGTGCCGATATAGGCGCGACCGGCCTGTGCGGCGGTCGCCGAGACCAGGACGGCGGCCAGCGCGGCAACGGCGACGGAGGTGGTGAAGGCTTTCATAAGTGTCTCCTTTTCAAGTCCGGCGGCGAGGACGCACAGGTACGTTGCGATCTGCCAGAACCCGTTCCCCGCCCTTGTTCTTATTGCTTATGGCCGATTCCTAGCATGGCCGCCCGGAGCCGCCCACCCGGTCCCCCGACCATCCCCGTTGTGCAAGCGCAGCAAAATCGGGTCAGGACCCGGGACTTTTACAATAGGGGTCCGCCAGTGCTTCTGCTGATCGAGCAGAGCATTTGTCGCTGGTTTCCCAAGATACAGTGCAAAATTTCGCGCCCAGCGATCCATCACTGTCAGCGTGCGGCCACCCGCAACATGCGACCTGTCAGCCGCGATCTGACGATGGCCTTTTACGGCCGCTCATCGTGAGACGATGAGCCGGCTACCGGAAAGCCTCGCCGGACTTAAGCCCCATCTTGCGAAACACGATCGCGGCGGGACAAAACCCCGTAAAGGCGGCCTGGAGCATGTTGAGCCCGGCGAAGGCACTCAGCAGCAGCCACCAGGGGCTATAAAACTGCCCGAGCGCCAATCCTGCCAGCACCATGGTGCCCGCAAGGGCCAATACGGCCTTGTCGATGTTCATGTCCAACTCCTTTTTAGCGCGGCTTGGTGAGGCGCCGGATGCCCAGGCCTTCCATCATCCAACGTTCATAGAAGGGCTCGCTTTCGCCCTTGCGGATCTTGCGAATGAAATACTTTTCGAACGCGACCTTGGCGTAGTGAACCCACCTGCCCTGGGCTGACCAGTTGACATTGCGGGGCGGAATTTGCGGTTCCGCGACGAACGCGACGCCGCCGTCGCCAAAGTCCGCCAGGCAGAAGGCGTTCAAGCTTGCCTGCGCCTCGGGAGCCCGGCCGTGCAGCAGCGCTCCGATATTCTTCGCGGTAGCGGTCACCATGGATTCGATCATGAAGCCGGTCTTGGGCACGCCGACCGGAACGGGAGTCGGACCAATCGGGGGAATGGCCACGCCCACGCCGACCGCGAAGACATTCTGATACTTCGCGTTGCGTTGATGCTTGTCCACCAGGATGAAGCCGCGGGGATTGGCAAGACCCTCCAGGCCGCGAACGGCGGCCACACCGCGGAAAGCCGGCAGCATCATGGAGTAATTGAAGGGCAGCTCGCTGGTTTTCCTCACCGCGCCATCTTCGCCCACTTCTTCGACGGTCATCTTGCCGTCTTCGACCTTCTGGACGCGGGCATTGGTGATGAACTTGATGTGCCTGTTGCGCATCTGGCTCTCCAGCAGCCCCTTGGTGTCTCCCACCCCGTCCAGGCCCAGATGGCCGATATAGGGCTCCGAAGTCACGAAGGTCATCGGCACCTTGTCGCGAATCCGGCGCTTGCGCAGTTCGGTATCGAGAATGAAGGCAAATTCGTAGGCGGGTCCGAAGCAGGAAGCCCCCTGCACCGCGCCCACGATTATGGGACCAGGATTGGCGATGAATTTTTCCAGCGCCGCAAAAGCCTTTTCGGCGTGATCGACATGGCAAATCGACTGGGTGAAGCCATCGGGGCCAAGCCCCGGGATTTCGTCAAACGCCAGATCGGGGCCTGTGGCCAGCACCAGATAGTCATAGGGAACCAGGCTGCCGTCGGTCAGTTCGACACAGTTCTCGTCGGGACGCAGGCGCGTCGCGCCCGCGGGGCGGTAGCTGATGCCCTTGCGCGCCATCGTGGCGGAAATATCGATTTCAATCTCGTCGCGCTCGCGCCAGCCGGCCGCCACCCAGGGGTTCGAAGGCACGAAATGGTAATGCGAGCCCTGCCCGATCACCGTCAGCGTATCGCCGGCGCCAATCTCCTCCTTGAGTTCGTAAGCCATCAGCGTTCCGCCGAGGCCTGCTCCGAGCACCACAATATTTGCCATGACATCTTCCTCCTGGTTGCGAAACTAGTTCGCCGCCAATCCCAGAACTTTGATCTGGCGCAATGACGGCAAGCCCGGGGACGACAAAATACCCTCGATGACTTGACCGTATATGCGAATTATCGTATATACGCAAATATGAAGGAACAACTTCTTGTAATGCGCAGCCAGGCTGCGGCGGCTGAGGCGATGCTGAAGGCGCTGGGAAACCGGCACCGGCTGATGATCCTGTGTCGCCTGATCGACGAGGAGCAGTCGGTCGGCGATCTGGCGGCCTTCCTCGAAGTCCGGGATTCGACGGTGTCCCAGCACCTCGCCTTGCTGCGAAAGGACGGAGCGGTTTCCACCCGGCGGGAAGGGCAGACCATCTGGTACGCACTCGCCAGCGAGCCAGTTCGGCGCCTGGTCGGTACGCTTTACGAAATCTATTGCAGTCCGCAAGCGGCCTGCCTGACGCCCTCTAAAGGCAAGAAAAGAAGGTCTACCAATGGCAAAAATGGAAAATCTCGCACCCGCTGACGTGGCGCGCTGGCTGGCGGAACGGGCCATCCTGCTTATCGATGTTCGTGAGCCCGAGGAATTTGCTGTCGAGCGCATCCACGGCGCGCTGCTGTTTCCGCTTTCCAGCTTTGATCCCCAATCCCTGCCCGACCCCGGCGAGCGCAAGATCGTGTTTCAGTGCGGCTCCGGCATGCGCTCGGCCAAGGCGATGGCGGCATGCGCTGATGCCGGCGTGGACTTCGCCGGCCATCTGGCCGGCGGACTTCAGGCCTGGAAGAAAGCGGGATTGCCCGTGACCGCGATTGATCCGGGAACCGGCGACCTCCGCGAAGGGCATTAGGTCAGCGATGAACCTGTTCGCCGGCATCCTGGCCCTTCTGGGCTTTCACGCCCCGCCGGCACCCTCGCCCGCGCCAAAGCCCCCCGTTACCTATCAGGTGCGGTCGGCGTCAGTGACGGATGAAAAGTCGGTTTTTGCCACGATCCAGTCCACTTACACGGTGCCCGCGCGG
>JBBQBL010000160.1:0-5967 GCA_038317805.1 Micropepsales bacterium | reverse complement strand
CATCCAGGAAGGCTATCTCACCAGCGAGCCTTTCACGGTGCAGCAACAGGCCCACTTCACGCCCAAGATATTCCTGCTCTCCGATTACGGTTATCCCGGTTACGCCAACATGGTGCTGGTGCCGCAAAAATGGATCGATAGCGACCGCAGGACAGTGCAGATGTTCGTGGACGCCACTCGCGACGGCTGGCTGCATTACCTGGACAATCCGGCCAGGGGAAACGCACTGATCAAGAAGCAGAACCCCGACATGACCGACGCCATCCTGAAACAGGCGCTGGACAAGATGAAGGAGCACGACATGGTGCTGAGCGGCGACGGCCGCGCCTTTGGCCTGGGCAGCATGACCCAGGTGCAGTGGAAGCGCTTCTACGACACGATGGCGTCGGAAGGGCTTTACCCGAAGGGCCTGGATTACACCAAGGCCTATGACCTCAGCTTTGTGCGCGCCACCCTGCAGAAGTATCAATGATCGCGCTTGAGAATGTCAGCAAGCGCTTTGCCAATGGCGTGCAGGCGCTGAACGATCTTTCTTTTACAGTTTCACGCGGGGAATTCGTTTCGCTGCTGGGCCCCAGCGGCTGTGGCAAGTCCACAGCGTTGCGACTGGCGGCGGGTCTGCTGGCGCCGGACGCGGGCGCAGTGACGTATCCCGATGGCAAGCCGGAAATCGGTTTTGCCTTCCAGGATCACACCTTGATGCCCTGGGCCGATGCCCTGACCAATGCAAGGCTGCCCCTGGACTTGAAGCGCATCCCGCGCGGCCAGGCCGATGCGCGCGCGTCTGCCGCCCTGGCGCGCGTCGGATTGGCGGGCTTCGAGCGCGCCTATCCGCGCGAGCTGTCCGGCGGCATGAAGATGCGGGTGTCCATCGCCCGTGCGCTGGCGGCGCATCCACAATTGCTGCTGCTGGATGAACCCTTTGCTGCGCTGGACGAGATCACCCGCAACGCGCTGGGCGACGATCTTTTGAAGCTGTGGCGCGAAGACGGACTGACCGTGCTGTTCGTCACCCACAGCGTCAGTGAAAGCAGCTACCTGTCACAGCGTGTGCTGGTGATGACATCGCGCCCTGGACGCATCACCGCCAACATCGCGCTGGCCAGCGGCCGCGACAGCCGCCTGTCGCCCGCGACCATCGAAGCCCAGCGTGTCATCAGCGGCGCGCTTAACACTGCGGTCACCGCATGAAACGCCTCGCAGACATCCTCCTGCCGCTCGCCGTTGCCGCGCTTCTTCTGGGCGCATGGGAAGGCGCCGTGACGCATTGGCAGGTGCCGGCCTATGTCCTGCCGGGGCCGTCGGCCATCGCCAGAGCCTTTACCGGCAATTTCGGTTCGCTGATGGAAGCGCTGGCTTCCACCCTCACCGTCACCCTGGAAGCCTTTGTTGGCGCCTGCGTGCTGGGCCTCGCCACCGCCATCGCTTTTTCCCAAAGCCGGCTGCTGGAACGCACGCTTTATCCGTACGCCGTGATCCTGCAGGTGACGCCGGTGGTCGCTATCGCGCCTTTGATCCTGATCTGGGTGGGCTTCGAGCGCATCAACCTCGCTTTGGTGATCATCGCCACCATCGTCGCCTTCTTTCCCATCCTGGCCGGCGCGACGCTGGGCCTGAAAAGCGCCGACTTCAATCTGATCGACCTGACCCGGCTGTATGGCGCATCACGCCTGCAGACCCTGTGGCGCATCCGCCTGCCCAACGCCTTGCCCTATCTGTTGTCCGGCATGAAGACGGCGGGCGGCCTGGCGCTGATCGGCGCGGTGGTGGCGGAATTCGTGGCGGGCTCCGGCACCGCCACCGGGCTGGCCTGGCGCATCGTGGAGTCGGGCAACCGGCTGGAGATCGCCACCTTGTTTGCCGCGCTGGCGTTGCTGGCGCTGACCGGCGTGGTGATCTTCGCCGCCCTTTCGCTACTGGAATGGTGGCTGCTGCGGCGCTGGCACGAAAGCGCGCTTCAAGCGCCCTGAACTTATCGCTTTTTGATGGGGGCGCTCTCGCGCATCATCAGCATCGCCGCCAGGCCCAAGGCCACCGCGCCGGTCATGTACCAGGCCGGCGCCAGCGGCGAACCGGTAACGTCGATCAGCCAGGTGACAATGAACTGGGCCGTGCCGCCGAAGCTGGCGATGGCCAGGGCATAGACGATACCCAGCGATCCGGCGCGCAGATTTACCGGCAGGCTTTCCGTCAGGCTGAGAATCGCGCCCGCGGCGCTCATGCCCACGAACAGCGCCATCACGGCGGTGCCGGCCAACAGCACCGCCAGGGAATGGTAGTGCACCATGATGCTGAAACAGGGCACCACCAGGACCAGCAGCGCCAGGCTGGCGCCGACCATCACCGGCTTGCGGCCTATCCTGTCGCTGATGACACCATTCAGCAGCGCGCCGCACATGGCGGCCGCACCCACCACAATGGTGGCCGCGAAGGACCAGGCCGCCGGAAACCCCAAGGTGCGGTTGGCGAAGGTGGTCATGTAATTCATCGTGTAGGTGCCGATGGTGGCGGAGGCCAGCATGCCAAGGCCCAGCACGCTCAGCCATAATAGCCCACCCACCTTGTTCCTTCCGGGGCGCGCGCGCACGTCGTGCAGGGTTTCGGGCAAGCGCCGGCGGATAATCAGCGCGAACGGCACCACCGCAGCGCCAAGCAACAGCGCGATGCGCCAGCCAAAATCCGTCAGCTGCTGCGGCGACAGAATGCTGGCCAGAGCCAGGCCGACCACGCCTGCCGCCAGAGTGGCGAGATACTGGGTGGCGCTTTGCAGCGAGGTGTAGAGGCCGCGGCGATGGGGCGGCGCCACTTCCAGCAGGAAAGATGTGGTCGGCCCCACTTCACCGCCCAGCGCAAATCCCTGCACCAGCCGGAACAGCACCGCCAGCAGGGGCGCGTACCAGCCGATGCTGGCATAGGACGGCGTCAATGCCAGCCCCACAACGGAAAAGCCCATCAAGCCGAAGGAAAACAGCATGGCGGGCTTGCGGCCCCAGGTATCGCCCATGGTCCCGATCACCACCCCGCCCAACGGACGCGTGGCAAAGCCCACGCCAAAGGTCGCCAGGGTGAACAGCAGGCTGCTGGTGGTGTCCTTGCCGGGAAAGAAAACCTGCCCGATCTGGACCGCAAAAAAGCTGAAGGTGAGGAAGTCGTAGAATTCCAGGGCATTTCCGGCCACCACAGCGCCAAGCTGCGGCAGGCTGAGTGGTTTTGGCGGCACGCTGAGAATCCCCCGTTTTCCCGATAATGCCCGGGATGCCTGACTATATAATACAAATCTTTCTTGTTATTATCAATAAACTACAGCCGCGACGTGTTGAAGTCTTGATTTCGGGGGCCGGAAGTGGTTTTTGCGCGCCCATGGCCCATCAGAACCAAGGTCCCCAGATGCTCACTGCCAATCGCCTGCGCGATGGCGATGTGCTGTACCGCAAGGACAGCGGCTGGGTCCTGATGCTGGCCGATGCCGAGGTCTATCCCGACCAGGCCAGCGCCGATGCCGCCCTGGCCGCCGCCACGGCCGAAACGGTGCGCAACGAAATCATCGCGCCTTACCTGTTCGAGGTCCGCGAGGTGAACGGCAAAATCGTACCGGTGAAGGAGCGCGAGATCATCCGCGCCGCCGGCCCCACGGTGCATCCCCATACCGGCAAGCAGGCAGGCCAGATCAATGCTTAATCCGCTGGTGAAGCAAGTCGACCCCAACATGTACCGCTATGACGAGTTCGACGCCCAGTTCGTCGGCGAACGGGTGGAGCAGTTCGCCGGCCAGGTGGCGCGCCGCCTGTCGGGCGAACTCACCGAAGACCAGTTCAAGCCGCTGCGGCTGATGAACGGACTGTACCTGCAGCTGCATGCCTACATGCTACGGGTGGCGGTGCCCTACGGCACCCTGTCGTCGAAACAGATGCGCAAGCTGGCGCATATCGCCCGCACCTATGACAAGGATTTCGGGCACTTCACCACCCGCACCAACCTGCAGTTCAACTGGATCAAGCTGGTGGATGTGCCCAAGATCCTGCGCGAACTGGCCGACGTGGAGATGCATTGCATCCAGACCTCCGGCAACTGCGTGCGCAATGTCACCGCCGACCAGTTCGCCGGCGCCACCGACGAGGAGATCGAGGATCCGCGCCCGCTGGCCGAGATCATCCGCCAATGGTCCAGCCTGCATCCGGAATTCGTTTTCCTGGCGCGCAAGTTCAAGATCGCCGTCGGCGCCACCGAAAAGGACCGCGCCGCGCTGCAGTATCACGACATGGCGGTGCAGATCGTGAAGAACGCGCAAGGCCGCATCGGCTACAAGGTGATGGCGGGCGGCGGCATGGGCCGCACCCCTTACATCGCCCATGTGATGAGCGAATTTGTGGAGCGCGAGGACATCCTCGCCTATCTGGAAGCGGTGCTGCGCGTCTACAATCAGGACAGCCGCCGCGACAACATCCACAAGCAGCGCATCAAGATCCTGATCAACGCGATCGGGCCCGAGGAAATGCGCAAGCGCGTGGCGCGCGAGTTCGACGAGATCAAGCGCGCCGGCACCCTGCAGCTGCCGCAGGATGAGCTGGACCGCATCACCGCCTATTTCGCGCCGCCCAAGTTCGAGGCCAGCCTGCCGGACACGATCCCGGAAGCGGGCAAGGATTTCGCCAACTGGGTGAAGACCAATGTGAGCAAGCACCGCGCGCCCGGTTACGCCATCGCCACCATCACCCTGAAGACGCCGGGCCAGGTGCCGGGCGACGCCACCTCGGCCCAGATGGACGTCATCGCCGACCTGATGGACCAGTTCAGCGTGGGCGAAGTGCGGGTGACGCACGAACAGAATCTGGTGCTGCCGCATGTCCGCAAGAAGGACCTGCCGGCGATCTATGCCAGGCTGAAGGAACTCGACTTCGCCGCGCCCAATGCCGGGCTGATCACCGACATCATCGCCTGTCCCGGTCTGGACTATTGCGACCTGGCCAATGCGCGCTCCATACCGATCGCCCAGAGCATCGCCAAGAAATTCGAGAATCTGGATCGCCAGCACCAGATCGGCGAGCTGAAGATCAAGATTTCCGGCTGCATCAATGCCTGCGGCCATCACCATGCCGGCCATATCGGCATCCTGGGCGTGGACAAGAAAGGCGTGGAATTCTACCAGCTGGTGCTGGGCGGTTCGGGCGCCGAGGACGCCAGCATCGGCGACATCATGGGCCCGGGCTTCACCGAGCATGAAATCGCCGACGCGGTCGAGCGGGTGGTCAACGCCTATCTGAAGCTGCGCAAGGATGGCGAACGCTTCCTGGTCACCTATCGCCGGCTGGGCATGGCGGCGTTCAAGGACGCCGCTTACGAGAAAGTCGCGGCGTGACGAAACTGTTCAAAAGTGGCGCTTACGCGCCGGATGCCTATGCGCCCGTGGCCGACGATGCCGCGCTGCCGGACGGCCCGGTGCTGGTGTCGCTGGCGCGCTTCCGACGCGATCGCGATGCCCTGCTGGCACGCAACACGCCGGTCGGTATTCGCCTTCAGTCCAGCGAAAATCCCGAACAGCTGGGGGCGGACGTCCATCACTTCGCGCTGATTGCTCTGGAATTCCCCAAATTTCGCGACGGCCGGGCCTTTTCCTGGGCCCGCATCCTGCGCACCCGCTTGGGTTTCACCGGCGAAATCCGCGCCGTGGGCGACTTCCTGTATGATCAGGTGAATTACCAGCACCGCGTCGGCTTCGATGCCTGGGAAGTGCCGGACAATTTCACCATCGAGATGTTCCATCGCGCCTTGACCGAGATGACCAACGTCTATCAGCCCTCAGCCGACGGCAAGAAGACCATCCGCGAGCTGAGGGCGGCGCGTTAACTCGCTGTCAGGTTCGTCCTCAACCGGCCGCATTCATCCAAGGTTCATCTGAATTACGCCTTATTCAGCGGCGGGGGGGGGGCCCGCACCCCCCCCAAGGCTGCGGCCCAAATTAGTACCGAA
>JBBQBL010000159.1:0-5994 GCA_038317805.1 Micropepsales bacterium | reverse complement strand
CCGGACGTGGTATCGGCATAGGTCACGGTCACACCGGCCTTGTCCTGGTGGATCTTCGTCACCTTGGCGTTGAAGGTGATCATCGGCTGCACCTGGCGCGCAAAGGCCTGGCCGATCATGCCCATGCCGCCCACCGGCTGGAACATGGTGGTCTGCATCTCATGGTTCATGAAGAAGGCCATGTTCTTCCAGATCTGCGAACTCACCACGTCGCGGAAGGGGAAGGGCTGGGAGGGGATCGGCGCGCCGTCAACGCCGCCGCCCGGCGGGCGGTCATAGCCGCGATGTTCCGCCGACAGCAGGTTGGCCTTGTACTTCATGTCCTGGTCGAGCATGCCCCAGCCGCGCAGCGCTTCCTTCAGCTTGTCCTTGTCCTCGGAGGTCAGCTGCGCATCCAGCGCCTTCTGGTCGATCGCCTTGCCCAGCAGTTCGGCGACATTGCCCTCGAAGTCAGCGGCAGCCTCGCGGTAGCGCACCGGCTTGCCGCCAAAGGCGTCGGCATTATGGACATAGCCGCTGTGGTTGAACTGGATGAAGGGCTCCAGCGCCACGCCGAAGGCCTTGCAGTAATGCAGCAGGGTGCGGTGATGATGGGGAATGCGCCACGGGCCGGGATTGAGGTAATGGCCCTGGGAAAAGCCAACCTTCTGGGTCGCGCCGCCCAGCTCGGTATAGGTATCGCCGCCATAGAGAGACCAGTTCCGGCCGCCGGCGCGATTCTGATATTCCAGGATGCGGACCTTGTAGCCCGCCTTGCTCAGTTCATAGGCCGCCAGCATGCCGGCAAGGCCGGACCCCAGCACCAGCACCGAGGCGCCGGGGCGTGCGCCCGACAAATCTGGACTGCCCTTGTACTGGGTCTCGCTGGCATGACCCATGGTGGTCATGGCCTGGTAGAGCGCGGCCGTGCCGCCCATCATGCCGATCGCGGTCAACAGTTGACGGCGTGTGGTCATGGCTTGGACTTCCCTAGTTGTATCGGCCTGTTCTTGCAGGGAAGGTTAGCGGCTCAAATATCGCTCACAAGCAGCGCTCATATCGGAAGGCGCGAATTCCGACGCTTTGGCCGCGACCAAGTGTGCATGCGGCAAGCCGTTCAAGACGTCTGCACAGTTTTTCGCCGCGCATGCGCGCAGGCTGCTCAAAACAGGTTCAAAATGTTTGCGGAGGCTATTCGCCGCCGGTGATCCAGCGGCTCAGTTCAGCGCGCCGCTCGGCATAGCTGTGCCGCAGACAGGCGGGATCGCCACCGCAACTGGCGCGACGGGCAAGCCAGGCGCTTTGCTCATCCGCCAGGGCGGAAGTATCGACCGCATTGGCCCGCGCGCGCTTGTACATCGCGGCGAGCTCGGCATCCATCGACGTCTCGGCGGAACGCGGCTTGGCGGCTGGATTCTTCAACGCCTCCAGCCGGGCCTTGGCCACCGCCGTGAAGGTGCCGTTCGGATACTTGTCCAGGTAGGACTGCACCACCGAGACATCATTGCTGTCCTTGACCGAATCCCACAGCTGGCTTTCCAGCTGGGCATTCGAACCGGACACCGGCGCAGCTTGCGGCTGCGCGATCGGCGCGGCGGCGGCGGGCGCCGGAGATGCGTTGGTGACCATAGCCGGCGCGGGCGTGGATCTGTGCGACGTCCAATAGGCCGCCGCTGCGCCCGCCAGCAACAAGGTGACGATGACGGCGACGACCGGGACATTGCTCTTGCGGGCCATGGGCGGCGCAACCACGACGTCCGGACGCACGCCGGTGTCCGTCTTGGGCGAGGCAGCACCCACCTGGCTGCTCAGGGCCTCGATGGCTTTTTCCCAATCGACGAACATGTCGATCCATTGCCGGGTCGCCAGCTCATAGGTGAAGTCTTCGGATGGCAGCACGTCTTCGGCGCGAACCGGAATGACCATCTTCTTGGACTGGCTGGCCAGCGCCATTTCCTTCTTGATTTCGTCGGAGTTGTTGGCGTTGGCGGAGAACACCAGCACCATGACGCCGGCCTCGCGAATGGCGCGCACGATGGTGCCCTGGAAATTCTCGCCCGGCTTGATGTCGCGTGACGACATCCAGCATTCGTGACCGCGCGCTTCCAGCGCGGTGCAGATCGCCGTGGCGGTCTTGGAATCCTTGCTGGAATGACTGATGAAGACTTTTTTGCCCATGACCCACTCCCTGCGGGCCAGACTAGTCAGCCCCGCCGTCACGGTCAAATTTACGAAGGCCGGAATGGCCTGGATTTGACAGGAAAAAACTACTCAGAACCCGTGATCCACTGCACGGTGACCGCCGTACCCAGCCTGGTTGCAATGACCTTGGCCGTGTCCTGCATGGTCGCCGCAAAGCCGTATGGCGGATTGATGACCAGCAGCCCCGCCCGGCCCAGCTTGCCCTCCGGCGCCGTGATCCTGGTGTCGACCACCAGCGCCTTGGCGATATCGCCGGCCAGAACTTCACCGGTGAAGCCGTCTGCCTCAGCCTGCGACTTGATGGGATACCAGGCCAGGAAAATGCCGGTGGCGAATTTGTGCGCCCCGTCGCGCAGCGCCTTCGCCAGGGCGGAAAATTCGTCCGGCGATTCAAAGGGCGGATCCATCAGCACCAGCCCGCGGCGCGACGGCGGCGGCAGCAGCTTCACCGCGCGCGCATAACCATCGCCATTCTCGACGGTGGCGCCGCGAAACGGCATCAGCACGTCCTTCAGGACCGCGAATTCCTCCGGATGCTTCTCGATCGCGATCAGCCGGTCCTGACCCCGCAGCAGCTGGGCGGCGATCAGGGGCGAACCGGGATAGGCATGGCTTTGCCGCGCCAGTGACAAATATGTGGCCAGCGCTTCGGGCATCGGCCCCGACAATCCACTCAGCCGGGCGATGCCGTTCCGGGATTCACCGGTCTTTTCCGCCTGCTCGCCGGTCAGGTCATAGCGCCCGCGCCCGGCATGGCTGTCCAGCACGGTGAAGGCCGCATCTTTTTTCTTGAGGTGCTGCAGAATCGCCACCAGCGCGATGTGCTTGACCACATCGGCGAAATTCCCTGCGTGATAGCCGTGGCGATAATTCATGCCGTTACTTTTGTTTCTTTCCTTGTAGGAATAAGTGAACGCAATCTGGGCGCGTTACAACAACTTAATCGGAACGCTTTTTCCTTTGCGGCCTTCCTGCTTTGGGGCCTTCTGGAGAGCTGTATGAACAAGTTCCTGCGTTGCGTTTCTCTTGTTGTTATTGCGACCGTCCCCGCGTTTGCGGCGGAACCGCCCCTGGCGCCCGGCAAACCCGCCGGCGTCCGTCATGCCCAGATGGAAGACGGCACCGGCATGCTGATCGTGGCGGGGGGCGCGCTGGTCGGTATCGGCATTGCGCTGGCGACCGCCGACAATGGCGTTCCTGGAACGCCCGGCACCACTCCGGCCAATTCCACCGCCACGGGCACCACGCCCTAGGACGAAATCTGTTCCAGCGGCAGGTCGCGGGTGCGCGGCCCGAAAATCCCGATCACCATCGCCACGATGCCCATGCATCCGGCGATGAAGACGAACACGCCGGCCGAGCCGAACTCGCGCAGGATGGCGGCGATGACGAACGCGCTGAACACGGTGGAGAGTCGCGAGAAGGAATAGACAAAGCCCACCGCCTGCGCCCGCACCCTGGTGGGGAACAGCTCGGGCTGGTAGCCGTGATAGGCGAAGGACATGATGTTGTTGGCCAAGGTCAGCGCCACGCCACAGGCGATGACGGCCAGCATCGCATGCGCCTGGGTGAAAGCCAGCCCGGCCGCCATGATGGCCAGCGCCGCGCCCATCACCACCCATTTGCGCTCCAGCCTGTCGAACAACAGACCCAGCGCCGGTCCGAAGGGCGCGGAAATGGCGATGATGAAAGTGTAGCCCAGGGACTTTGTTACCGAGATGCCGCTGGACACCAGCAGCGCCGGCACCCAGCTGGCAAAGCCGTAATAGCCCGCGGCCTGAAACACATTGAATACGATCAGCATGATCGTGCGGCCCAGATAGGGCCGCCGCCAGATCTCGCGGAAGTTGCCCTTGCCCTGTTCGGCGCGGATATCCCTGGGCTCGGGCAACACCGCACCTTCCAGACGCGCTTCCACTTCCCAGGATTCGACGATGGCCTCGGCCTCGGCGGTACGGCCATGTGTTGCCAGCCAGCGCGGGCTTTCGGGCAGCCGGGCGCGTACGAACCAGGCCAGCACCGCCCCCACCGATCCGGCCATCACCACAAAGCGCCAGCCATCCAGGCCCAGCACGACATGCGGCACCAGGAGCCAGCCCAGCAGCGCCGCCAGCGGAATGGCGGAAAACTGGATGATGTTGGACACCGCAAAGGCGCGGGCGCGCATGCCGGGCGGCGCCAGCTCGGCGATATAGGTGTCGACGGTCACCAGCTCCACACCGATGCCGATGCCGCAGATGAAACGCCACAGATTGAGGTCGAACGCATCCTGCTGGAACGCCATCACCAGCGAGGCGGCGGCGTACCACAAGAGCGAACCGGTGAAGATCACCCGCCGCCCCAGCTTGTCGGCGACGAAACCGAACAGGGCGGTGCCCACGAACAACCCGCTGAAGAAGGCGGCGACGAAGCCGGCAAAGCCGGTGGTGCCGAACAGGCCGGGCGTGGTGGTGGTAAGAATGCCCGACTTCACCAGCCCGGGCTGGATATAGGCGGCCAGGAACAGGTCGTAGAATTCAAAAAAACCGCCCAGCGACAGCCAGGTCAGGCGGCGCCAGAAACCGCGCGTGGCGGGCAGACGTTCCAGACGGGCTGCGATGCTGGCATCAGCCAAGCTCAGCGGCCTTCATTTTCGCGGTGCACGTCGTGGGTGACGACGCCGATATTGCCCGGCGGCATCTCCAGCCAGTCCTTGCGATTGAGGGTGCTGAGCGTGTCCTCATGCCCGTTCTTCCAGTGCTCATGCATGGAGTCGGCGCTGAACTCATAGTCGCGCGCATTCCCCTCATACGACTTCTGCTGGTAGATCAGCTGCAGGATGGTGGCCTGAGGCAGGTCGGCCAGCTTCTCGCGCATCGCCCGCTGTTCTTCGGTCAAATCCGCTTCGGGCACTTTGATCAGCGCTTCATAGGCGCGGGTTTTCCAGCGCTGCAGCCGCGCGAACATATCGGTCACCTGACGGGTGCGCGAGGAATACATGATGTCCTTCTGCCGCCCCAGCACGTCCGACATGGTGCGGGGCAGATCGCCCCGCGCGCTGAACAGGTCCACCTGGAACACCAGGCTGTTCACGCCGTCGTCCTGGGCCAGCAGATGCTGCAAGGGCGTGTTGGAGACGATGCCGCCATCCCAGAAATAATCGGTGCCGATCTGCACCATGGGGAAAGCGGGCGGCAACGCGCCGCTGGCCAGGACATGCTCGACGTGGATTTCTTCCTTGCGGTTGTCGAAGAAGACGTAATTGCCGGTCAGCACATGCACCGCGCCCACCGCGAAATGCACATCGCCTTCGTTCAGCCGCTTGAAATCCACCAGCTCTTCCAGCGTCTGCCGCAGCGGCGTGTTGTCATAGAAGCTGGTGGCATCCTTGGCGCCCGGCGGCAGGAACCAGGGATTGACCTTGTGCGGGTTGAACAGGCCCGGCTGACCGAACAGCGCGGTGGTCAGGGCCGAGACAGTGTTGCGGCTCTGACGATAGATGTCGCCGTCCGGCGTATAGGGCCAGATGGTGCGGTCGGTGATCCGGTCCCAGAATTCGCACAAGGCCGCCAGCCGACGGTCCGGCGCGTTGCCGGCGATGAGCGCCGCATTGATGGCGCCGATGCTGACACCGGAAACCCATTCCGGCTCCAGGCCGGCTTCATGCAGTGCCTGGTAGACCCCGCCCTGATAGGCGCCCAGCGCGCCGCCGCCCTGCAACACCAGTGCGATACGGCCGCAATTGTCCGGACGAGGCACGGGGGCATAGCGACGACCGGCAGGATGCTGGGGCTTGGTGTCCATGGCCGCGAATCATAGCCCAATTCGCCCCCC
>JBBQBL010000158.1:0-6041 GCA_038317805.1 Micropepsales bacterium | reverse complement strand
CATCTTCGCTACACTGGCGATTTTTTTGCTCTTTAGTGTGATCAACATTGCTGTCTTAGCCGACGTCTTAAAGGTTGACGGCTTTCCTATTCATAAACTTGATTTGCCGGATGGCATTTTCTATACGTTCTCGCTCATGACGGCGCTTGGTTTTTCGAGCATTCTGCCTCTTGTGGGTTTGGGCCGCTTTTCGATGCGGTACAGCGGCATCTCGCTGGCATGGCGGAAAATGGAGAACACCGCCACCTCGTCCAGGAAATCCAGCGCATAATCGCGCCATTCGCCGCACGCCACCATGCGGCCATAGACGGTGAGGATACGATTGAGTTCGGGACGGTCGAACGTGACCTGCGGAACTATCGCCGGAGACATGTCACGCACCATGACAGTGCGGTGAAGGGAAATCGGTTCTTCAACCATCCAGAATCCATGATGAGCCCGGAACTCGCGCCTCGCAAGCCGTTGATGCGATTGATTCTGTAGAATTTGTCATGCCTGCCCAAAAATGGTCATGATTGGACCATTGCGTGGCCGCTTTCGGCATCGAAAGTCTGTGTGTCGGTTGGTTGCGAGTCGGCTCGGATTAACAAGCCCCCCAGCCCCTTTCCGGGAAGGCAACGCGCCAACCGACAGTTTCTTTAAAATAGAATCGCTAGCGCAGGGTGCGGATGAAGTCGCGTATCCACGCGCCATACTGCCCGAACAATCCGCCAATGGCGCCGATCAGGGTGCAGACCATCACGCCATAGGGAATGAACAGGTCCGGCCGGTCGCCCAGCAGGTTCGCCGTGCCCACCGCCGCCAGCCCGCAGGCTGCTCCGATCACCAGCCCGCCCAGCGCGCCCGCCAGATAGCCGCGCGCCACATCGCGGGCATAGAGCAACCCCATGGTGCCGGCGATCATCATGCAGCCGAACAGCCCGTACTGCAGGGCCAGAACCGGCCGGTAATGGCCCAGCAGCATGAAGCCTGCGGCACTGGCGCAGCCCGCGGTCAGGGCGCGGATCAGAAGCTTGGGCTCAACCAGCGGCAGCGCCTTTTTCATGGTCAAAGCCTAGCGTGCGCGGCGGTCCCGGCAACCGGTTTATGGCCCCATCCTTGCGGCGAAATGGCGATTTCTCTAAGCAGTTCCCATGGCGGAAATGGGCGAATTCCTGCGCGACCTCTGGTACATGCCGGCACTGGCGTCCAGCCTGGCGCCCGGCCAGATGCGCCGCGAGATGCTGCTGGGCGAGCCGATTGTGCTGGGCCGACTGAAAGACGGCGCGCTGTTCGCGCTGCGCGACATCTGTCCCCATCGCGGCGTGCCGCTGTCGGCGGGCCGCATCCTTTCCGAAGGCAGCGTCGAATGCCCCTATCATGGCTGGCGCTTCAAGCCGGGCGGCCAGTGCAGCAAAATTCCCTCCCTCACCGGCAGCGAAGACCTGAAGGCGGAAAGCATCAAGGTCCGCGCCTATCCGGTGCGCGAACAGGACGGGCTGATCTGGGTCTATATGGCGGCCAGGCCGGGCACCGAACCCAGGAATGAACCGCCGCGCCCCGGCGTTTCGCACCCCATGCGCTGGACCGAGACACAGCGCTTCGCCTGCGGCATCGACCATGCCGTGATCGGTTTGATGGATCCCGCCCATGCCGCCTATGTGCATGACCATTGGTGGTGGAAACGCAAAGCCCGGCTGAAGGAAAAGCACTACGCCCCGCTGGCGAACGGCTTTGTGATGACGGCGCACCGGCCCTCCAAGCCAGCCTACCGAATCCTGGGGAATGTGACGACCGAGATCACCTTCGAACTCCCCTCCACCCGCTTCGAAACCCTGCGCAGCCGCCTGCTGGGCAAGGACGTGAAGGTGGTGGGCCTGACCGTCTGCACCCCGCGCGACTCGGAAAACACCGACGTGATCCAGGTCTTCTGGTGGCCGGCCTGGCTGAACTTCATCTATCCCTTCTTCTGGGCGCTGGGCCGCACCTTCATCGCCGACGACCGCAAGATCGTGGAACTGCAGAAGGAAGGCCTGAAGTTCAGCCCGAATCTGATGCTGATCCAGGACAGCGACCAGCCCGCCATCTGGTACCACCGCGTCCAGAAAGCCTGGGCGGAATCGGTCGAAAATGGCACGGATTTCGTCAATCCTGTGCAGGAACGCGTATTGCGCTGGCGCTCTTAAAATAAGGGGTTGCGCCCCTCCCCCACCCGCACTAAACGGTCCCCTTAACCTACATCTTGGCAGGCCCCCAACGCCCTCAAAAGCGTGGCCGGTTTGCGCGCGACCGAAGAAGCAACAGCCATGCCCAAACGCACCGATATCCATACCGTCCTGATCATCGGCGCGGGGCCTATCGTCATCGGCCAGGCCTGCGAATTCGACTATTCCGGCGCCCAGGCCTGCAAGGCGCTGCGCGAGGAAGGTTACCGGGTGGTGCTGGTCAACTCGAACCCCGCCACCATCATGACCGACCCTGACATGGCGGACGCCACCTATATCGAGCCCATCACGGCCGAGTTCGTGGAAAAGATCATCGCCCGCGAACGGCCCAATGTGCCCGAAGGCATGGTGTTCGCCCTGCTGCCCACCATGGGCGGCCAGACGGCGCTGAACACCGCGTTGAGCTTGCGCAAGATCGGCGCCTTGGAGCGCCACAATGTCGAACTGATCGGCGCCACCGCCGACGCCATCGACAAGGCCGAGGACCGCGAGCGCTTCAAGCAGGCCATGCTGTCCATCGGACTTGATGTGCCCAAAGGCTTCACCCTGAAGGGCCAGCTGCGCCAGAAGAAGGATTCCGGCGGCAATCCCATCTATGACGGCAACAATGCCCCGGTGATGGAGCTGGGTCCCGAAACCCTGTCCAAGGCGCTGACGGTGATGGACGAAGTCGGCTTGCCCGCCGTCATCCGTCCCAGTTTCACCATGGGCGGCACCGGCGGCGGCATCGCCTATAACCGCGAGGAATTCTTCGCCATCGTCGAAGGCGGGCTGGAAGCCAGCCCCACCAACGAAGTCCTGATCGAAGAATCGGTTTTGGGCTGGAAGGAATTCGAGATGGAGGTGGTCCGCGACAAGGCGGACAACGCCATCATCATCTGCTCGATCGAGAATATCGACGCCATGGGCGTGCATACCGGCGACAGCATCACCATCGCCCCGGCCCTGACCCTGACGGACAAGGAATATCAGCGCATGCGGTCGGCCTCGATCGCGGTGCTGCGCGAGATCGGGGTGGAGACCGGCGGATCGAACGTGCAATGGGCGGTCAATCCCAAGGATGGCCGCATGGTCATCATCGAGATGAACCCGCGCGTGTCGCGTTCCAGCGCGCTTGCGTCCAAGGCCACCGGCTTTCCCATCGCCAAGATCGCGGCCAAGCTGGCCATCGGCTATACGCTGGACGAACTCAAGAACGACATCACCAAGGTCACGCCGGCCTCGTTCGAACCGACCATCGATTATGTCGTCACCAAGATCCCGCGCTTTGCCTTCGAGAAATTCCCCGGCGCAGAGCCGCTGCTGACCACCAGCATGAAGTCGGTGGGCGAAGCCATGGCCATCGGCCGCACCTTCGGCGAAAGCCTGCAGAAGGCGCTGCGCAGCCTTGAGACCGGCCTGACCGGTTTTGACGAAATCCCGCTGGACAGCGAACCGGCCGCCATCCGCGCCGCCCTGGCCCGCGCCACGCCGGACCGCTTGCGGTTGGCCGCGCAGGCAATGCGCTTTGATTTTCCGCTGGACGAGATCCAGCGCATCACCGGTTACGATCCCTGGTTCCTGGGCGAGATCGAGACCATCATCCGCACCGAGCAGCGCGTGGCCAAAGACGGCTTGCCGAGGGACGCCAAATCGTTCCGCGCGCTCAAGACCATGGGATTTTCCGATGCCCGCCTGGCAAAGCTGACCGGTCAAAAGGAAGACGCCGTCCGCGCCGCGCGCCATGCGCTGGATGTCCGGCCCTGCTACAAGCGCATCGATACCTGCGCCGCCGAATTCGCGGCGCTGACGCCCTACATGTATTCGACCTATGAAACGCCTCTTGGTGTTGAAGGGGGCGGCGGTTCGGCGGTCTGCGAAAGCAATCCCACCGACGCCAAGAAGGTCATCATTCTGGGCGGCGGGCCGAACCGCATCGGCCAGGGCATCGAGTTCGACTATTGCTGCTGTCATGCCGCCTATTCGCTGTCGAGCCGCGGCTATGAGACCATCATGGTCAACTGCAATCCCGAAACGGTCTCCACCGACTACGACACCTCGGACCGGCTCTATTTCGAGCCGTTGACCCTGGAAGACGTGTTGGAGATCATCACCAAGGAAAAGGAAAAGGGCAGCCTTGCCGGCGTGATCGTGCAGTTCGGCGGCCAGACCCCGCTAAAGCTCGCCAACGGCCTGCGCGATGCGGGCGTACCGATCCTGGGCACCAGCGCCGACGCCATCGACCTGGCCGAGGACCGCAAGCGTTTCCAGAAGCTGCTGGAAGAGCTTGATCTCAAGCAGCCGCGCAACGGCACCGCTATGACGGCGGACGAAACCGTCGCGGCCGCCAGGGCTATCGGCTATCCGGTAATCTTGCGCCCTTCGTATGTGCTGGGCGGCCGCGGCATGGTCGTGGTCTCGGATGAAACCGAGCTGAAGAAGCAGGTGGAATCGGGTGAGCTGTTCCGCATCAGCGGCGACAATCCGGTGCTGATCGACGGCTTCCTCAACCGCGCCACCGAAGTGGACGTGGACGCCATCTGCGACAAGGATGGCGATGTCTTCATTGCCGGCGTCATGGAGCATATCGAGGAAGCCGGCGTGCATTCCGGCGACAGCGCCTGTTCACTGCCGCCGCGCTCGCTGTCATCCCGGACAATCGCCGAGATCGAACGCCAGACCATCGCCATGGCCAGGGCGCTGAAGGTCCAGGGCCTGATGAACGTGCAATATGCCATCCAGGGCGACGAGATCTATGTGCTGGAAGTCAATCCGCGCGCCAGCCGCACGGTGCCGTTCGTCGCCAAGGCCATCGGCCTGCCGGTGGCGGCCATCGCCAGCCGCGTGATGGCCGGTGAAACCCTGAAGTCAATGAACCTCAAGAAGCCCAATCCCAAGCACATCTCGGTCAAGGAAGCGGTGCTGCCCTTTGCCCGCTTCCCCGGCGTGGACACCATCCTGGGACCGGAGATGCGCTCCACCGGCGAAGTGATGGGCCTGGACGAGAATTTCGGCCGCGCCTTCGCCAAGAGCCAGATCGGCGCCGGCGTGAAGCTGCCCACGGGCGGCACGGTGTTCATCTCGGTGAAGGAAGGCGACAAGGACCTGATCGAAGGGCCTGCCCGCGAATTGCTGGCGATGGGCTTCAGCCTCGTCGCCACCCGCGGTACCGCCCGCACCCTGGAGGCCAAGGGCCTGCCGGTCGCGGTCATCAACAAGGTGCTGGAGGGCCGGCCCCATGTGGTGGACGCGCTGAAGAATGGCGAGATCAACCTGGTGTTCAACACCACCGATGGCGCACAGGCCCTGGCTGACAGTTCGTCCATCCGCCGCGCGGCGCTGACCCTCAAGGTTCCCTACTACACCACCATGGCCGGGGCGGCCGCGGCCACCCAGGCCATTGGCGCTCTTCGGTCAGGCTCCCTTGAAGTCGCCCCCCTGCAGTCTTACTCTTCCTGATGCACCGCTGATCGTCAGAAGTTTTTTATCAGCGATTTCAGTGCCTTAACAATGAATGGCTCCGGCATCCGCCAACGGCGGGGGCTGCGAGCCTTTTTTTGCCGACGGGAAGAGACGATGGAAAAAATTCCGATGACCGCTGCGGGCTTCAAAGGCCTGGAGGATGAGCTGAACCAGCTCAAGAATGTGGACCGCCACGCCATCATCGCGGCGATCGCCGAAGCGCGCGCCCATGGCGACTTGTCGGAAAACGCCGAATATCACGCCGCCAAGGAGAAGCAGAGCTTCATCGAAGGCCGTGTCATGGAACTGGAAGACCAGATCGGCCGCGCCGACGTGATCGATATTTCCAAATTGTCGGGCACCAGCGTCAAGTTCGGCGCCACCGTCACCCTGGCC
>JBBQBL010000157.1:0-6047 GCA_038317805.1 Micropepsales bacterium | reverse complement strand
TGCCAGCCGCTTTGAAGGCAAGCCCGGCACCAACCCCGAAGAACTGATCGGCGCGGCCCATGCCGGCTGCTTCACCATGGCCCTGTCCTTGATCTTGGGCGAAGCCGGCTTCACCGCCGAGGAAATGAACACCAGGGCCGAGATCACCCTGGAGAAGCAGGCGGACGGTTTTGCCATCACCAAGTCGCACCTGGTCCTGCGCGCCAAGATTCCCGGCATCGATGCCGCCACCTTCAAGGAGCTGACCGGCAAGGCCGAAAAGGGTTGCCCCGTGTCCAAGGTGCTGAGGGCGGAAATTTCGCTGGACGCAGAGCTGGTCTAGGCGAAACGGTCGGCAATGATCTTGCCGACCGACGCCACCACCGCGTCGTTGGCCCTGGCGGTATAAACCACCGCCAGGATCGTTTTGCGGTTCGGCGGCGTGATGATCGCCAGGTCGGCGATGAAGCCGTGGGCGGGATTGCGCCCCGTCTTGTCGCCGA
This sequence comes from Micropepsales bacterium, assembly GCA_038317805.1. GTDB lineage: Bacteria > Pseudomonadota > Alphaproteobacteria > Micropepsales > Micropepsaceae > Rhizomicrobium. The sequence continues at coordinate 5,565 of JBBQBL010000157.1, read as the reverse complement.
CCTTCCAGTCCTGCGGCAGGCCTGCCTTCAAGGTGGTCGCGCCGGTGGTGTTGGCATGCATCCAGCCCAACAGGCGTGCGCGCGAAGGCGCCGACAACGCGTCGCCCAGCAAAAGCTTCTTCAGGTTGCCCAGCATGGCCGCCGGGGTGGCCGTGTTGCGGACGGGATCTGGTTCATTGAGCCTGGGCTCATTGTCATCCAGCCGCGAGGTGCGATCGCCTAGGCCGCGCCAGAATGCCGTTACCCCCGCCGGTCCGCCCACCGCTTCCAGCAGCAGGTTGGCGGCGGTATTGTCGCTGTAGATGACCGCGGCTTCACACAAATCCACCACCGTCATGCCGCTGGCCTGGTTTTTTGTCGTGGCAGGCGACACGCCCAGGGTTGGCGGTGGATAATGGATGACGGTCCAACTTTTCCCGGCCCGCATCCGCGCGCGACAACACCAGCGCCGCCAGCGACAGCTTGAAGCTGCTGCACGGAATAAAGCGCTCGTCCTGCCGGTACAGCAGCGTCTTGCCGCTGCCGCTGTCCCACGCCGCCACGCCGATGCGTGCGCCGGTGCTGCGCTCCAGCGCCGCGATCGGGTCTTCGGCGGCCATGGCCGCGCTCGGCAACAACAGGGCGGCGGCGCCCAGAACCTCGCGGCGCGCAATCATGTCAGGAACGGTAGCTGCCATTGATGTCGATATAGCCGTGCGTGAGGTCACAGGTCCAAACCCGTGCTTTGCCGTTGCCCAGACCGATATCGACGGCGATCTGCACTTCGCGCCCCGACACCGCCTTGGTGGCGGTCGCTTCGTTGTACTTGACGGCGCGCATCCCCTTCTCGGCCACGACATGACCGCCGAAACTGATCTTCAGCCTGTCGCGGTCGGCGGCTTCACCGCTCTTGCCCACCGCCATGACGATCCGGCCCCAGTTGGCGTCATTGCCGGCCACCGCCGTCTTGACCAGCGGCGAGTTGGCGATGGAAAGAGCGATGCGCTTGGCCGCCTTGTCGCTTTCCGCGCCGGTGACATCGATGCGCACCAGCTTCTGCGCGCCTTCGCCGTCCCTGACCACCTGCAGCGCCAGGTCCAGCAGCACCCCGTCCAGCGCCTTGCGGAATTCCTTCAGCTTGTTGTCAGACGCCTTGGCGATGGCGGTGTGCTTGCCGCCTTTGCCCGTGGCGAACAGCATCAGCGTGTCGCTGGTGGAGGTGTCGCTGTCCACGGTGATGGAATTGAAGGACGGTCCCACGCCGGCGCTCAGACATTCCTGCAGCACCGATGCCGGCAGGTTGGCGTCGGTGAAGACAAAGCTCAGCATGGTCGCCATGTCGGGCGCGATCATGCCCGATCCCTTGGCGATGCCGTTGATGGTCACCTTCACCCCGTCGATCATGGCGGTGGCGGTGGCGGCCTTGGGGTATGTGTCGGTCGTCATGATCGCGTCGGCAGCGGCGCGCCAGTTGCCGGCCGCGCCTTCGCCCACCAGCTTGCCCAGCACCTTGACGATCTTCTGCTCGGGCAGCGGTTCGCCGATCACCCCGGTGGACGCCATGAACACTTCCGAAGACCGGCAGCGGGCCACGGCGGCGGCTTCCTCGGCGATGGCGCGCACGCCTTCCTGCCCGGCCTTGCCGGTAAATGCGTTGGCATTGCCGCTGTTGACCACCAGCACCCGGGCTTCCCCACCCTTGAGCTTGTCACGGCACCACAGCACGGGGGCGCTGGCGGTCTTGGAGGTGGTGTATACCCCGGCCACCTGGGTGCCCGGCGCCAGCAGGGCCAAAAGCACATCGGTACGCTGGGCATAGCGGACCCCGGCGGCCGTCGTGGCCAGCCGGACCCCGGCCAGGGGCGGCAGTTTTGGGAAGGCCTTGGGCGCCAAAGGCGAGACCGCCGGGCCCTTTTGAGTCGTTTTGCTGCTTTTGGCCATGTTCCCGTCAAATTCCCCCTTGGGTGGGGGCGGATATTCTTAAAAACCCCCGGTTTGACAAGAGACTAGCGCGTTCTTATGTCTCCCGCGCGGCCGCCATGCGGAAAAGGCGGTTTTGCGCCCCCATTTGCCGGCCCGACTTTAGAGGATTTCATGCTGGGTTCGCTTGCCAGATCGCTTTTCGGCTCCGCCAACGAGCGCAAGGTCAGACCCCTGATCGCTGCCGTTCCGAAGATCAACGCCCTGGAGCCCCGCTTCCAGGCCATGACGGATACCGAGCTGGCCGCCATGACCCCCGCCTTCCGCGAGCGGCTGGCGGCGGGCGAGACCCTGGACGATCTGCTGCCCGAAGCCTTTGCCGTGGTCCGCGAGGCCGCCAAGCGCACCCTGGGCCAGCGCCACTTCGATGTGCAGATGGTCGGCGGCATGGCCCTGCACCAGGGCAACATCTCCGAGATGAAGACCGGCGAAGGCAAGACCCTGGTCGCCACCCTGCCCACCTATCTCAACGCGCTCGCCGGCGAAGGCGTGCATGTCGTCACGGTCAACGACTACCTGGCCAGGCGCGACAGCGAATGGATGGGCCAGATCTACCGCTTCCTGGGCATGACGGTGGGCGTGATCGTCCACGGCCTGGACGACAATGAGCGCAAGGCCGCCTATGCCGCCGATATTACCTACGGCACCAACAACGAGTTCGGCTTCGATTACCTGCGCGACAACATGAAATATTCGCTGGATGCGATGGCCCAGCGCGGCCACGCCTTCGCGATCGTGGACGAAGTCGACTCCATCCTGATCGACGAAGCCCGCACTCCGCTGATCATCTCCGGCCCCACCGAGGACCAGAGCGAAACCTATCGGACCGTGGACGCGGTGATGGGCGGACTGGTCAAGGAAGACTATGACCTGGACGAAAAATCCCGCCAGGTCTCGCTGACCGAGGCCGGCAACGAGCACATGTCCCAGCTGCTCAAGGCGGCGGGCATCCTGGAGAGCGGCGATCTCTACGACACCGAGAACATCACCGTCGTCCATCACGTGAACCAGGCGCTCAAGGCGCACAAGCTGTTCCACAAGGACAAGGATTACATCGTCAAGAACGGCCAGGTGATCATCATCGATGAATTCACCGGCCGCATGATGGAAGGCCGCCGCTATTCCGAAGGCCTGCACCAGGCGCTGGAAGCCAAGGAAGGCGTCGAGGTGATGCCGGAGAACGTCACCCTCGCCTCCATCACCTTCCAGAATTATTTCCGCCTGTATGAAAAACTGGCGGGCATGACCGGCACGGCCATGACCGAAGCCGCCGAGTTCATGGACATCTACAAGCTGGACGTGCTGGAAATTCCCACCAACGTGCCGGTGGCGCGCAAGGACGCGGACGACGAGGTCTATCGCACCGAGGCCGAGAAGAACGACGCCATCATCAAGCTGGTGATGGAATGCCGCACCAAGGGCCAGCCGGTGCTGGTGGGCACCACCTCGATCGAAAAGTCCGAGGAACTGTCTTCCATCCTCAAGAAGCGCAACATCCAGCACGCCGTGCTGAACGCGCGCTACCACGAACAGGAAGCCTTCATCGTCTCCCAGGCCGGCGTGCCGGGCGCGGTGACCATCGCCACCAACATGGCCGGCCGCGGCACCGACATCCAGCTGGGCGGCAACGCCGAGATGCGCATCAAGGCCGAACTGGTCGGCATCACCGATGAAGCCGAACTGGCGCGCAAGTCCGACGAGATCCGCGCCGAAGTCGCCGCCAACAAGCAGAAGGCGCTGGCCGCCGGCGGCCTCTACATGATCGGCACCGAGCGGCATGAAAGCCGCCGCATCGACAACCAGCTGCGTGGCCGTTCCGGCCGCCAGGGCGATCCGGGCGCCTCCAAGTTCTTCCTGTCGTTGCAGGACGACCTGATGCGCATCTTCGGGTCCGAACGCATGGACGCCATCCTCACCAAGCTGGGGCTGGAGCCGGGCGAAGCCATCACCCATCCCTGGGTGAACAAGGCGCTGGAAAAGGCGCAGCAGAAGGTCGAAGCCCGCAACTTCGAAATCCGCAAGAACATCCTGAAATATGACGACGTGCTGAACGACCAGCGCCGCGTGATCTTCGACCAGCGCAAGGAGATCATGTCGTCGGAAGACGTTTCCGACCAGATCGCCGACTTCCGCGAGGAAGTGGTGGAAACGCTCGTGGAACGCCACATCCCCGAAAAGGCCTATGCCGAGCAATGGGACGCTGTCGGCCTGCAGGACGAAGTGCGCACCATCTTCGGCGTCGAACTGCCCGTCGTGGAATGGACCAAGGAAGAAGGCATCGCCGACGAGGAAGTGCGCGAGCGCATCCAGAAGGCGGTGGAAGCCCGTGCTGCCGCCCGCACCGCCGACTATGGCGTCGAGGTGATGCGCTATGTCGAAAAGGCCATCCTGCTGCAGACCCTGGACCATCACTGGCGCGAGCACATCGTGGACCTGGATCACCTGCGCCAGTATGTCGGCCTGCGCGGCTACGGCCAGCGCGATCCCCTGAACGAATACAAGGGCGACGCCTTTGAACTGTTCCAGACCCTGCTGTCCAAGCTGCGCATCGAAGTGGTGCGCCAGCTGATGAACGTCCAGATCCAGACCGGCCCGGTGCCGCCGCTGGAGCAGACGCCCCTGCCCGACATGTATGCCTCCCACATCAATCCGCTGACCGGCGAGAATGAAGTGGAAGTGGCGGGCAGCTATCCCGACGACGGGGTGGTGGACCCCAACAACCCCAAGACCTGGGGCATGACCCAGCGCAACGCGCCGTGTCCGTGCGGTTCGGGACGCAAGTACAAGCATTGCCATGGCGCGCTGACGTAGCGCGCCGGGGCATTGTCACGGCGCGTTGACCTGATTGCCGCTTTCGCGCGTTACTCCTGCCTCAAGGGGATGAGTCCGTGCTGACAGAGCATCAATCCGGCGGCAAACTGGTCTGGGTGGATATCTACAACCCCACCAATGAGGAGATCGGCCAGGCCTGCACCAAATACGGCCTGGATATCCCGCCCCGCGACCAGCTGGAGGAAATCGAATTCTCCAGCCGCCTCCAGTATGAGGACGAGGTCTTCACCATCTCGGTGCCGCTAACGCCCCATAGCAAGAATGGCGATGAAGACCTGACCTCGCCCCTGGGCTTTGTCCTGACAAAAGACCTGCTGGTGACGATACGCTTCGCCCGGCTTCACACCTTCGAGGCCATCACCACGCGGGTGAACCGACGCCCCCGCAGCGCGCCGGACATCTTCCTGGTGATCCTGGAGGCCATGATCGATTACGGCGCCGACCGGCTGGAGGAACTGCGCGCCGAGGCGATGAAGATTTCCCAGCGCATCTTCCACAAGGACATGCAGGACCTGCAGAAGAACAAGGTCGCCCGCGTCAACCGCATGCTGCGCGAGACCTTGATCGAGATCGGCGACATGGGCGAGCGGCTGTCCCATATCCGCGATACGCTGCTGGTGCTGCAACGCGCGGTGCCCTTCATCACCGAACATGGCGATGGCTGGCTGGACCCCGCCGTGAAGGCGCGGCTGAAAACCGCCGTCAGCGACGTGCAGTCGCTGAACGAGTATGAGGCTCACCTCACCGACAAGATCCAGTTCCTGCTGGATGCCG
>JBBQBL010000156.1:0-6071 GCA_038317805.1 Micropepsales bacterium | reverse complement strand
CATCTGATATTCCTTGCCGGTCAGATGCACGCGGGCGCCGTCGACTTCCACGGTCTTGGCGTCCAGATTGACGGTGAGCTTGCCGGTGGTGATGACCGACTGGCTGTGGCCCTTGGACCGGCGGACCACGGACTGGATGCGGGCGACCAGTTCGTCCTTATGGAAGGGCTTGGTCATGTAATCGTCGGCGCCGAAGCCCAGGGCCTTGACCTTGGCTTCCACGATGGCGTTGCCGGAAAGGATCAGGACCGGCGTCTGCACCTTGGCGACGCGCAGGGCCTTGAGAACTTCGAACCCGCTCATATCGGGCAACTGCAGGTCCAGGACGATGATGTCGTAATCGTAAAGCTTGCCCAGATCGATCCCTTCTTCGCCGAGATCGGTGGTGTAGACGTTAAGGCCCTCGCTGCGGAGCATCAGCTCGATGCTGCGCGCCATGGCGCTGTCGTCTTCGATCAGGAGTACGCGCATGTCAGGCCCCTCTCTTAACTTTCCCACCGGTCCCACATGGTGTGGGGTCGGTTAACCAGTTTCCGGAAGGTAAGCGCAAATAGTTAACAGCAGCTTTCACGACCGGACCCGGCTTCAGCCCTTCCTCATCCCGGATTAAGGGCCGGAAAGGACTCCAAGGCCCCAAAAGTCCTTGATTCGGTTTGTTAAGTTTACCGCCATTTAAATCCTTGGCCCCAAGATAGGGTCCTTCGGAGGACAGAAAGTCGCCGAAAACAAGGATTTTTCATGCGCGCCCTGATCCAGGAAATAGACGCCATTCCCACCCTGACCCGTTTTGGCCGGGTCGCCCGCATCGAGGGGCTGGCGGTGGAAGTGACCGGCGCGCAGGGGGCTGTCAGCCTAGGCGGTCAGTGCCGCATAAGTATCGGAAATAACAAGACAATTCCTTGCGAAGTGGTCGGGTTCCGTGACGGCCGCGCCCTGGTCATGCCGCTGGGTTCGCTGGACGGTATTACCCTGGGCGCCCGCGCCGATTTCGAGGATCGCCCCGCGTCCATCTATCCCTCCAAGGCCTGGCTGGGCCGGGTGGTTGACGGCTTTGGCCAACCGATGGACGGCAAGGGCCCCTTGCCGCTGGGCATGACGGCCTATCCGCTAAAGTCCGCGCCCATCGCCGCCACGCGCCGCGGCCGCGTCGGCAAGAAACTGGATCTGGGCATTCGCGCCCTCAATGCCTTTGCCACCTGCTGCGCCGGCCAGCGCATGGGCATTTTCTCCGGCTCGGGCGTGGGCAAATCCACGCTGCTGTCGATGCTGGCGCGCAATTCCGATGCCGATGCCATCGTGATCGGGTTGATCGGCGAGCGCGGCCGCGAAGTGAAGGAATTCATCGAGGACGATCTGGGCGAAGAAGGCCTGGCGCGTTCGGTGGTGGTCGCCGCGACCTCCGACGAAGCGCCGCTGGTGCGCCGCCAGGCGGCCTATGTCGCCATGACCGTGGCCGAACAGCTGCGCGATTCCGGCCTGAACGTGCTGCTGCTGATGGATTCGGTCACCCGCTTTGCCATGGCCCAGCGCGAGATCGGACTTTCCGCGGGCGAGCCGCCTGCGTCCAAGGGCTATACGCCCACCGTGTTCGCCGAACTGCCGCGCCTTCTGGAACGGGCCGGGCCCGGCATCGAGGGCGGCGGTTCCATCACCGGGCTGTTTACCGTGCTGGTGGAAGGCGACGATCACAATGAACCGGTGGCCGACGCGGTGCGCGGCATCCTGGATGGTCATATCGTTTTGGAACGTGCCATTGCGGAACGGGGCCGTTTTCCGGCCATCAACATCCTTAAGAGCGTTAGCCGCGCCATGCCCGGCTGCAATACCGATGACGAACAAAAGCTGATTTTGCGGGCCCGCGCGCCCCTGACTATTTACGAAGATATGGCAGAGCTGATCCGGCTGGGCGCCTACAAGGCTGGCACGAATCCTGAAGTGGACAATGCTGTGAGGCTCTACCCGCAGCTTGAGTCCTTCCTGGACCAGTCCAAAACGGAAGCTGAGTCGTTGAGCGAAGGCTATGACGCGCTGTCCGCCATCATGGGCATCGCTGAAGGGAGTGCGCGATGAACCGGACCGATACGCTGCTGCGCCTCAAGCGCTTCCGCGTCGATGAAATGAAACGCCGCATTGCTTCGATCGACGCCATGAAGGCTGATCTGGAACGCAAGCTGGCCGACCTGGACGACAATGTCGCGCGCGAGAAGCAGCGCGCCGGCGATTCCGATATTGGCCGCTTGGCCTTCCCGTCCTTCCTGCGTTCCATCGAAACGCGCCGCGAAAACCTGCGCAACACGCTCAAGGAAATCGAACGCGAATACGCGGCGGCCCAACTGGACATGGAAAACGCGTTTCAGGATCTCAAATCTCTGGAAGTGGCCACAGAACAACAGGCCAAGCGTCTGGCGGAAATGCAGAACCGCCGTGCGCAAGCCCGCCTTGATGAGATGGCGCTTGTGCGCCACCTGCGCAAGCACGCGCTTAGAGCCTGATCGCAGGGCGCTTAAATCAGGATCGCCAGGAAAGCGCTGGCGAAAATCAACACGCCCACGCCGCGCATGATCAGCGTGCTCCAGGGCAGCAGGGGCTCAACCCGGCCTTCCCATTCCATGCTCCGCAGCGCCAGTGATTGCTGGCGTTCAAACCGCAGACCCTTGCCGATATCGGCATAGGCGGACATCGCAAATCCTTTGCCCCGGGGGGCGCTCATTCCAATCGCAGACATTTTCCTAGACCTTCAAAATAGGTCCCTCCGGGGCCAATAACGCCGCTTGGCTTTCGCCCGTTCCCTGCGATGGTGCCGCTCGGCCGCTGTCTGTGGCCCAAAAGACGCGAAAGCGGCGGCTTTCCAAGCACATGCCCGTATTTCGCTTCCTGTTGAATGGCGGGGCGGCTGGCTTATGATTCCGCAGGTTGAGTCGGGGAGCGGCTCCAGGGGGCAATCACGACCATGTCATTTTCGGAAACAATTTCGCCCTTCTTCGGGCGCTGCGCCTTTGTCTATTTCTACCTCACCAGCGCCATGGACATATTGGGCAACTGGCAGGGCATCGCCGCAGACCTGGCCGCCAAGAATGTCCCCCTTCCGCCCCTGGTGCTGCTGATCGCGCTGGTCTTCATCTTCATGGGCTCCATCTCGCTGCTGTTCGGCTATCACACCCGCTATGGCGCGGTGATGCTGTTCGGCATGACCATCGTCGCCACCTTTGCCCTGCATGATTACTGGCACTATGCCGATCCGCATGCCCGCGCCCAGCAGCTCTCCATCTTCATTCGCGACTTCGCGATCTGCGGTGGGTTGCTGCTGATGGTGGGAATGGGGCCAGGACCCTTCGCTATCGACAATCGCGGCAAGGGTAGCGGCAAGAAGCGCTGACGCGCTTTAGTGCGAGCTGATGTCCAGCAGTTGGGCGGCCAAGGTGCCGGGCTCCAGCGTCTCCAGCGCATCTTCGGGCCGGGCGCCATAGCTGACATGGGCCAGCTGTGCGCCCGACATGCAGGCAGCCAGGGCGGCGCCAAGCCGGCGGGTGCGGTCCATATGGGTCACGATCACCCGGCGGAAGCGGAACGCAGACACGATATCGCTGATGTCTTCGGCATCGTTCAGGGCCGAGACCACGCCGATGGTTTCCACGCCTTCGATGTCGCCCAAGGCTGAGAAGGCCGAGGCGGCGCGGGCGTTCAAGGGATTGAAGCCGTCGGCTTCCATGACCGTCAGGAGATCGGGCGGATTGGTGCCGGTGCGGAACAGGGCCAGCCCGCCATCGGCGCGGCTGAGCTCCGTGCGGCGGCCAATCAGGGTGGCGGCATGCACGATCTTGGCGGCCACCGTACTTTTGCCGGCGCCGCTGGGACCCACCAGCAGGATGCCGCGGGCCTTTTCATAATCGATCGGGGCAGGGACCATGCGCCTTGTCAGCGCACTGGCCAGCGCGGCGCCGGCATCGGGATAGCTGGCGGCTTCGCGCACAAGGGCCTGGGCCAGGGCTTCGGGCAAGCGGTGGCGTTTCATCGCCGCGCCCAGGAAGCTGCGCAGATCGGCGCGCGGGAAGACGACCAGGTTGGTGGCGGCGGTCAGCGCCATGGCCTACACCTGACCCAGCGTGCGCAGGCGCACCGAGGCGTGGATTTCGTTCTGGCTCATCACCACCGTCTGGGGACGGAAGCGTTCGATGATCGAGCGCACGAACGGACGGATCTGCGGGCTGGTCAGCAGCACCGGCACTTCGTTCTTGCCGCTGGCTTCGTCAAAGGCTTCGCGCACCTGCTGGATGAACTGCTGAAGCTGTGACGGCGCCATGGCGAGCTGGCGTTCCTCGCCGGTGCCCACGATGGATTCGGCAAAGGCCTGTTCCCAGTTGGGTGACAGCGCGACCAGCGGCAGATAGCCGGCGGGGGAAAGGTTGGCGTGGCAAAGCTGGCGGGCCAGGCGCGCCCGAACATGCTCGGTGATGTAGAGCGCGTTCTTGGTGTGGCCAACCGCTTCGGCGATGCCTTCCAGGATGGCCGGCAGGTCGCGGATGGAGACGCGTTCGCCCAGCAGGGTCTGCAGCACGCGCTGCACGCCGGTGACGGAAATCTGCGAAGGCATGAGTTCTTCCACCAGCTTCTTGTTCTCGGGCGGCAGATCGTCCAGCAGCTTCTTGGTCTCCGCATAGGAGAGCAGCTCGGACATATGGCTCTTGAGCACTTCGGTCAGGTGGGTGGTCAGCACGGTGCCGGGATCCACCACGGTGAAGCCGCGGAAGCTGGCTTCTTCCTTCAGGCTGCCGGACACCCAGGTGGCGGGCAGGCCGAAGGCCGGCTCGGTGGTGTGTGTGCCGGGCAGGTCGATGGGCAGGCCCTTGGGATCCATGATCAGGAACGAGCCGGGGAACAGCTCGCCCTTGCCGGAATCGAATTCCTTGATGCGGATGCGGTACTCGTTGGCGCCCAGCTGCATATTGTCCAGGATGCGCACGGCGGGCATGACGAAACCCATCTCCTGCGCCAACTGACGGCGCAGCGCCTTGATCTGGTCGGTGATGCGGTGGCCCTGCACATCGTTGATCAGCGGGAGCAGGCCATAGCCCAGTTCGATGCGCAGAAGATCGAGCGCCAGGGCCGCGGAGATCGGCTCTTCCTTGGGCGGACCCTCGGCGGTGACGATATCGGCGGCGGCCTGAGCGGTGCGCGCGTCCTTGCGCTTGTAGGCATAATAGGCGAGCGCGCCGGTGCCGGCGGCCAGCCCGCCGAACGCCATGGTCGGCATGCCCGGCAGCACCGCGACGATACCCATCACGGCGGCGGCCATGCCCAGCGCCTGGGGATAGTAGGACAGTTGGTTGATCAGCGCCTTGTCGGTGGCGCCTTCGACGCCGGCCTTGGAGACCATAAGACCGGCGGCGGTCGACACGATCAGGGCGGGCATCTGCGACACCAGGCCATCACCCACCGTCAGCAGGGTGAAGGTGTGGGTGGCATCCATGAAGGTCATGCCCTTCTGGGCCACGCCGATGATGATGCCGCCGATGATGTTGATGCCCACGATCAGCAGGCCGGCAATGGCGTCGCCGCGCACGAACTTGCTGGCGCCGTCCATGGCGCCGAAGAAATTGGATTCCGCCTCGATGGTCTTGCGGCGAAGCTTGGCTTCCTTTTCGTCGATCAGGCCGGCCGACAGGTCGGCGTCGATCGCCATCTGCTTGCCGGGCATGGCGTCCAGGCTGAAGCGGGCGGCGACTTCGGCGATACGGCCCGAACCCTTGGTGATGACGATGAAGTTCACGATCACCAGGATGGCGAAGACGATCAGCCCGATCACGAAGTTGCCCTGCATGATCAGCTTGCCGAAGGCCTGAATGACATAGCCGGACGCGGCGGTGCCTTCATTGCCATGGCCCAGGATCAGGCGGGTGGACGCCAGGTTCAGCGCCAGCCGCATCATGGTGGTCAGCAGCAGGATGGTCGGGAAGGAGCTGAATTCCAGCGGCTTGGTGACGAACACCGCCGTCATGAGGATCAGAATGGAGAAGCTCAGCGAAAAGGCCAGCGCCACGTCCAGCAGCCAGGTCGGCAGCGGCACGATCAGC
>JBBQBL010000155.1:0-6093 GCA_038317805.1 Micropepsales bacterium | reverse complement strand
CAGACGACATTGCTGCGGCGACATGCGGTACAGCAGCGACAGGATCATGGTGTTCAGGCCCACCGACTTGCCCGAACCGGTGGTGCCGGCCACCAGCAAATGGGGCATCTTGGCCAGGTCCGCCATCAGCGGCTCGCCGCCGATGGTCTTGCCCAGCGCCAGGGTCAGCGGCGCGCGGGCCTTTTCATAATCGGCGGAGGAGAACATCTCGCGCAGATACACGGTTTCGCGCGTCTGGTTGGGCAGCTCGATGCCGATCACGTTGCGACCCGAAATGGTGGCGATACGGGCGGCAACCGACGACATCGATCGCGCCACGTCGTCGGACAGCGAAATCACACGGGATGATTTGACGCCGGCGGCGGGCTCGAACTCATACAGGGTGACGACCGGGCCGGGGCGCACGGCAGTGATGCGGCCCTTGACACCGAAGTCGCTCAGCACCGCTTCCAGCATGCGGGCATTTTCTTCCAGCGCTTCATCGGACAGCGCATGGGTATCTTTCACCGCGACCGGCTCGGACAGCAGGGCCAGGGACGGAAGCTGGTAGTCGCCCGACGCCAGGTTCAGCGCCGGCTGCTTGTCGGCGCGCTTGGTGGTGGCGGGGTTACGGGCATCGCGCTTGACGCGGGTCTTCTGGCGTTCGGCCAGGCGGTTGGCGGCGATGGAGGGGCGCTCCGTGCCGGCATCGTCGTCTTCGGCGGCGTCCAGGTGATAGGCACCTTCATCGTCATCTTCATATTCTTCACTGTCTTCGTCATCGTCATGATGGCCGAAATGGAAATCGGGTTTCCTGATCAGGCCGACCAGCCATATCGCGCCGGCCGGGATATTCTGGATGCCGCGCACCATGGGCATGAAGCGCAGGCCGGTGGCCAGGAAGGCCAGCGGCAGGCCTGCCAGCAGCAAGGTCAAAGGCAATGCCCAGGCCAAAGCGGGTGTGTTCCAGACTTGTGCGGCGTGCGCGGAGAGCCCGGCGGAAGCGATACCGATCATGCCGCCGCTGCCGGCCGGCAGGCTGGCGAAACGGGGAAACAGGCCCAGGCCGGCCGCCACGGTGATGGTGCCCAGCGGCCAGGCCAGCAGGCGCCACATGGCGTATTTCAGCGACTTGCCGCGCAACGCGCGTGCGCCCCAAACCAGCAGGGGCGCCAGGAAGGCCAGCGCAGCCCAGCCGAAAATCTGCAGTAAGAGATCCGCCGCCACCGCGCCCAACGGGCCCAGCCAGTTGGAGACGTCGCGCAGATTGGCGTTGTTGAGGCTGGCATCGTCAGCCGAATAGCTCAGCAGCGCCACCAGTGCCGCACCGGCCGCCAGCATCAGGGTCAGGCCTGCGCCGCGCATTGCCAGCATCCGCACCAGCCGGTTCATGGCGGCCCGGGCATCGGCCAGGGCGTCGCTCATGGCACCGCCCCGGGCCCGGGGGTGATAGACCCCACCGATCATCCTGGACTGCGCCATTGCCGAACTCGCCCGCTAGAGAATTTCTCTCACTCTTTCGAGTGCGGTCATAATGGTTGACAAGTCATTAACAAGCGCCACCCGGACGTAGGAAAAGCCAGGGTTTGACTGGGTTTTTCCGGGCGAAATTTCCCGGCCCATATACCCGCCGGGCAGCAGGCGCACCCCCTGATCCCGCCAGGCCCGCAGAGCAAATTCCTCGCCATTGCCGACCTCCAGCCAGAGGAAAAATCCGCCGCCCGGCCGCTTCATGCGATTCCCCAAAATGCGTTCGGCTTCCACCATTTTGGCCTGATAGGCGGCGCGGCCCGCCGTGACATGGGTTTCATCGCGCCAGCAGGCGGCGCTGGCAGCCAGAATCGGGGTGGGCACCTGCGGGCCGGCGACATTGCGAAAGGCGCGAAACCTGGCGATCAGATTGGCGCAGCCCGCCACCATGCCGCTGCGCAGGCCCGGCAGGCCGGACCGCTTGGACAGGGAATGGAAGCTCAGCAGGCGCGAAAAGCCGTTCGACTGGGCGAAGCGCGCGGTCAAAGCAGAAACCAGCTGCGCGTCGAACCAGATGTCGGCATAGCACTCGTCGGCCAGCACGATGAAGTCGTGGCGCTCGGCCAGTTCGAACAACCGGTCCCAATAGGCCCCCGTCGCTACCGCCCCCTCGGGATTGGAAGGCGAGCAGACATAGACCGCCGCGATACGCGCCAGCACATCGTCCGGCAGCGCGGCGTAGTCGGGCAGGAAGCCGTTCTCGGCCAGCGCTGGGACATAGAGCGGCTCGGCGCCGCAGGCCAGCGCCGCGGCGGCATAGACCTGGTAGAAGGGATTGGGCATCGCGACGATCGGCTGCCGGCCCGCCTTCTGCTGCGGTACAAACGGAAACAGCACGCTGAACAGCCCGTCGCGGGTGCCATTTAGCGGCAGGACATGCCGGTCCGGGCTGATGCGGTCGGCAGGCAGGCCGAAGCGGGCGGCGACCCAGGCGGCGGCGGCCTCGCGCCATTCCGGTGTTCCGGCGATCTGCGGATAATTGCCGAACCGCGCCGCTTCGCGCGCCAGCGCCTCTTTCACGAAGTCGGGCACCGCCCCGGACGGATCGCCCAACGCCAGGCTGATCGGGTCCTTGCCGGGCTCCACATCCTTCAGCAGCGCCGCCAGACGCGCAAAGGGACCATCGGGCAAGGCATCCAGGCGGGTGGGATCAGACATGGCGCCGGACCATAAAGGTCCGGGCCTCTCAGGAAAAGCGCTCAGGCTCGAGCCGCGCATTTCGCGCGGCGACCCTCGGCATCCGACGGATGGGGGTTCACTTAAAAACGGCGGACGGGATAAAGAAAAGGGCGCCCCTCTTTCGAGGGGCGCCCGAGTCGGGGAGAAAACGCGCCGCTACTTAGTCGTGAACAGTCTCGCCGTGCAGGTTGATGTCGAGGCCCTCGACTTCAACTTCGGGCGAGACGCGCAGGCCGATGATCAGGTCGACGGCCTTCAGGATGATGAAGGTGACGATGGCGCAATAGACGAACACGGCGCCGACGTCCTTGAATTGCGCAATCATCTGGTCGAAGTTGCCGTCGGTCAGCCAGCCGCCCTTGGGATAGGCCGGGTTGATTGCGCTCTTGGCGAACAGGCCGGTCATGATCGCGCCGAGCGCGCCGCCCACCCCATGCACGCCCCAGGCGTCCAGGCTGTCGTCATAGCCGAGCGCCTTCTTCATCCAGACTGCCGAGATGTAGCAGACCACGCCGGCGGTGATGCCGATGATCAGCGCGCCCACCGGATCGACAAAACCGCTTGCCGGTGTAATCGCCACCAGCCCCGCGACGGCGCCCGAGATCATGCCAAGCACGGAAGGCTTCCTGGCGATGATCCATTCGGCGGCCATCCAGCCCAGTGCGGCGGCGGCCGTCGCAATTTGCGTCGCGGCGGCGGCCATGCCGGCATTGAAACCGGCGGTGACGGCCGAGCCGGCGTTGAATCCGAACCAGCCCACCCACAGCAGCGATGCGCCGATGACCGACAGGACCAGGTTGTGCGGCGACATGTTATCGCTGCCGTAACCGATGCGTTTGCCCAGGACCAGACAGGTCACCAGAGCCGCGGTACCGGCGTTCAAGTGCACCACCGAGCCGCCGGCATAGTCCATCGCGCCGGCCGTGCCGAGCCAGCCGCCACCCCACACCCAATGGGCGATGGGGCAATAGACCAGCAGCAGCCACAAGGCCATGAACCACAGGAAAGCGCTGAACTTCATGCGATCCGCCAGGGCGCCGGCGATGAGCGCCGGGGTGATGATCGCGAAGGTCATCTGGAAGAACATGTAAACCGATTCCGGGATGGTCGGGGCCAGGGCCGCAACGCTCGTCAATTTCATCGGCGCCAGGAACAGATAGCTGAAGCCTCCGATCCACGCATTTACGCCCGGGTTGGGATTGGGCGTGAAGGCCAGGGAGTAACCGATCACCATCCACAACACGGTGATGAGGGCGGTGGCGCCGAAGCTTTGGGCCAGGGTGGCCAGCACGTTCTTCTTGCGGACCATGCCGCCATAGAAGAGCCCAAGACCTGGGATGGTCATCATCAGGACCAGCGCGGACGAAACCAGCATCCAGGCGGTGTCGCCACTGTTCAGCGTGGGAGCGTCGGCCGCGAAAGCCGGTGTGGCGCCAAGGGCGGCTGCCAGGAAAGCAACGAGAGAGAGACGCTTTGAATTCTTGGGCATGGTCCCTTTGCCGTATTTTTATGGTGCTACTAAAAGCAAAAAGGGGTGCGGTTTTATCCGCACCCCCGTTTGCTTCAGGATATTCGCTTACATGTTGTAAGCGCGTTCGCCGTGCTCGCCGATGTCGAGGCCTTCGCGCTCGACTTCTTCCTTCACGCGCAGGCCGATCGTCACCTTGATCAGGCCGAACACGATCAGGCTGCCGATGCCGGACCAGAGGATCGTGGTGCCGACACCCCAGAGCTGCGAGATCACCTGCGGGACCAGGCCGGCATAGACCGCAGCGCCATTGGCGGTGTAGTCCACGACGCCCGCGCCACCCAGGGCCGGGTTGACCAGGATGCCGGTGGCGATCGCGCCGGTGATACCACCGATGCAATGCACGCCGAACACGTCCAGGCTGTCGTCATAGCCAAGCTTGTCCTTGACCACGCTGACGAAGAACAGGCAGATCGGGCTGACCACCAGGCCCAGCACGATGGCGCCCATCGGACCGGCAAAGCCGGCCGCAGGCGTAATCGCAACCAGACCGGCCACGACACCGGAGGCCGCACCCAGCAGGCTGGGCTTGCCCTTCAGGATCCACTCGAATGCCGGCCAGGAAATGCCGGCCGCCGCGGTGGCCAGGAAGGTGTTGATCATGGCCAGGCCCGCATAGCCGTTGGCTTCCAGGTTGGAACCGGCATTGAAGCCGAACCAGCCAACCCACAGCAGCGAAGCGCCGATCATGGTCATGGTCAGCGAGTGGGGCGCCATGTGCTCGGTCTTGTAGCCCAGGCGCTTGCCGCACAGCAGTGCGCCCACCAGGGCCGCGATACCGGCATTGATGTGCACCACGGTGCCGCCTGCGAAGTCCAGCGCGCCCTTGGCCCAGATGAAGCCGGCGCCCGCCGCGGTCGCATCGGCCGGATGGGTCGAGGCGAATTCCGGTCCGGGCCACCACCACACCATGTGGGCGATGGGGAAATAGACCAGGGTGGGCCACAGCACCGAGAAGGCACAGATGGCGGAGAACTTCATGCGTTCGGCAAAGCTGCCGATCACCAGCGCAGTGGTGATGGCCGCGAAGGTCATCTGGAACGCTACGAAGACGATTTCCGGAATGACCACACCGCGCGAGAAGGTCTCGACAGTGGTGGAGGGATCAACGCCCTTGAGCAGCGCCTTGGTGAAGCCGCCAACCCAGGTATTCAGGCCGGCGCCGTCCGAGAAGGCTTCCGAGTAGCCCCACAGCGCCCAAACCACCATCACGATGCAGGTGATGACCAGGGTCTGGGTCAGGATCGACAGCATGTTCTTGGCGCGCACCAGGCCGCCATAGAACAGGGCCAGGCCCGGCACGATCATCAGCAGCACCAGCACGGTGGAGACAAGCATCCAGGTCGTGTCCCCCTTGTCCGGTACCGGCGCGGTAGCGGCGAAGGCCGCACCCGCGGACATTGCCAGCGTGCCGACACCGGCAAGCGCGGCAAGACCCGCTTTCTTCAAAGTTTCAATTCTCATTTTTCAGTCCCCTTTGTGGACGGCTGCAAGCCTTGCGGGCTTACAGCGCGTCGCCATCCGTTTCGCCGGTGCGGATACGCACCACCTGCTCGAGCGGCGTGACGAAAATCTTTCCGTCGCCGATCTGGCCGGTCTTTGCTTTCGAGCTGATCGCATCGACCACCGCGCTGAGCAATTCGCTCTTCACCGCCACTTCGATTTTGAGCTTGGGAAGGAAGCTCACGGCGTATTCCGCGCCGCGATAGATTTCCGTATGCCCCTTTTGCCGCCCGTAGCCTTTGACCTCAGTCACCGTCATGCCCTGAACGCCGAGCGCCGAGAGAGACTCGCGCACTTCATCGAGCTTGAAGGGTTTGATGATCGCCGTAATAAGCTTCATCTGCCGTCCTTCCGTGTTATTGCCAGCGCCGGAC
>JBBQBL010000154.1:0-6096 GCA_038317805.1 Micropepsales bacterium | reverse complement strand
CCCTGCGCGCCAACGACAAGATGCAGGACGGCCTTTACACGATGGTCATTCGCGTATCGGGCAACAAAGACCCGATGAATGACGACAACGCCACCCTGGAAATCGGCTATTCGCCTGACAAGATCGTCAAGGATGCGCGCGGCAGCGTCGCGGTGGACTATTCCTATCGCATGCTGCGATCGGCCCAGTACACCAAGCTGAAGGCCCGTATCCGGAATGGCGTGGTGGAAACCGAACAGGTCGAACACCTGCATTCCCCGCGCATCGCCTGGTTCTATGACCAGACCGGTGACACCAACTTCTCCAAGGGCAAGATCCGCCTGAACATGTCGGCGGACGGCCTGTCGGCCAGCGGCCTGATCGGCGGCTATCGCGACTGGCGCGAGCTTTATGCCGAGAATACCTTTGCCCAGAATGGTGGCGAACAGGGCGTGCGCGAGCATGAAGATCATGTCGCGCTTTATTACGCCCTGCGCCGCAATGCCGACGGCATGTACAATGCCAAGACCGGCAAGAATGACGGCATTTCGTCGGTCTATCGCATCAAGGCGGCCAGCGCTTATGTGGTCGATCCGGAAAACCTGGCGATGGAAGTGCCCAAGCTGGTGCGGGAAGAAGAGCGCAAGCAGGTCTTCCAGAACATCAAGGACGCCACCATCAAGGGCGCCGAGAACCGCGTGCCCCAGCTGGTGCCGCCGGGAACGATGGAGTTTGGCGTCGGCGCCACCGAAGGGCTGATGAACGGATTGCCCAGCGCCGACTACTTTATGTCCACGCTCTATCGCCAGCATTATGCGAATGAAGACGAGGACGGGTATCCGCCCTGGATGTGGGAATACAAGAAGCATCCGGAAGGCGGCTTCCAGCCGAAGAAGCCCAAGAAGCCTGCCGCCACGCCGGCAGCGCAGCCGGCCAAGCCGCAGAACTCGGTGCAGAATGGCGACAAGCAAGTCGCCAGCACCAAGCCGTAAAGCAAGGAGCTGATCATGGCCAAAAAGCCAGCCAAGCCTTCCAAGACCGCTGCCAAGGCGCCGTCAAAGCCGGATAAGGCGAAAGCCGCTGCGCCAGCCAAAGCCGCTGCCGCCGAAGAACCGGCCAAACCCGCAGAAGCCGTGGCCAAGAAGCCGGCGGTTGCACCCAAGCCTGCGCCGGCGCACCAGCAGTTCCTGTCAAAGGGCGTTCATGGCGGCCTCAAGCCCCAGCACATGTCCAAGGGCCGGATCTTTCGCCACCAGGGGCGCTGAACCCTATTTCCGGATCTGCGCCAGGGCGTCCTTGCGCACCTTGGCGGTCACGCCATATTCGGAATCCACCACTTCGGCGATGTCATATTCCATCGCGGTGCCCAGGAACGCCGCGATGTCCTGCGGCGTCAGGCCATAGGCATCGGCCAGCCAGCGGCTCATCTCGGTGGTGGCGCTTTTCATGGCGGCATCCACCGTCACGCCATTGCCCATGATCATCACGTAATCGGCATTTTCCAGCCGCGGCTGCGCCAGCGCCTTGCTGCGCACCAGGTTCACCGTCAGCTGCACGTCCAGCGAGGTTTCCAGGCCCTGGCCCGGCAATTCGCCTTCGCCCTGCTGGGCATGGCCGTCGCCGAAATAGAGAAGCGCGCCGGGCTGGAAGACCGGGATGTACAACGTCGCGCCTTCGCGCACCTGCGGCGAATCCATGTTGCCGCCATACGGGCCCAGATGGCCGCTGGCCAGCACTTCGTCGCGCGGTGGCGCCACGCCGACACAGCCCAGCATGGGCGACAGCTTGATGGTGTAGGCGCTCATCTTGCCCGACGGATTGACAATGGTCGCGGTACCGGCGGCCGCATCGATCTTCCAGCTGGTATAGCCGGCCTCATGCTTGGCCAGTTCGCGCAGGTAACCGCTTTCCAGCGCCGTCGAGGCGATCAGGTTGGTCTGGTAGGCGCTGTCGCGGTTGGTGCGCACCTTGTCCAGATGCACCACCAAGGTGTCGCCCGGCATGGCGCCCTCGACATAGAAGGGGCCGGTCAGCGGATTGCCGCGCGGCGCCCTGGGCTTGCCGTCGAAATCCTGGCCCCGGCTGTCCAGGGTGCGGGTCTTGATGCTGTCGCCCGGGAAGATGTGCATCACTGGCGCGATCGCCGGAGAATAGAAATTGTGAAAAGTCTGCGGATTGTAATCATGCACCGTGGCCGAAGCAGGGACCACCGCTGGGCGCTTGCCGGTGAAAGTGACGGGAATACCCGACAGGGTGCCGCTGCCTGAAAGCTGGCCGCCCGAAAATTTCAGCGCAAAGCCACCGCAGGATTTTCCACCCTGCTCGCAGTCCAGCTTCAGGCCGTTCTTATCCGGCGTACCGTTCAGGGTGAGCGGACCGTTATGCGCGACATAACCACCAGCACGCTTTTCCAGCGTCAGACGGCCGTCGGTCAGGGGCAGATAGAAATTGTGATCGCCGAATTCGCGGACCGAGAATTCCCAGGTACCGGAAAAATCCGTGGCGGCCAGCGCAGCACCGGACGACAGCAGCAGCAACGCGGCAGATAGAGAAACGAGCTTGTTCATGATGCACCCCCGGCCGTAACTATAGGCAGGGGCAGTGCGATCAAAACAGAGGGTTCCGCGGCAATTGCCGGATATAATAAGGTGCGGGCCGGCGCCGCCCGCATCCGAAATTGTAATAAACAAGCATAATCAAGGGGATATGTGATGAAACCACTGATTTTGATCGGTCTTTGCGCGTCCCTGCTGGTAAGCGCAGCGCAAGCGGCTGAAATCCAGGTCCTGTCCCCGCCGGTGGTCGCCAATGCAGGGCTGAAGGCCATCGCCGATGCCTTCACCAAAGAAACCGGCGTCGCGGTCACGGTGCGTTCGCTGGAGCTGCTGAAGATTCCGCAGGACACGACCGCAAAACCCACCGATATCGTCTTCGTGACGCCCGACCTGATGGACGGGCTCGCCACATCCAACGCGATCGGCACCCGTGCGCCGTTGGGCCGGGTCAATATCGGGCTGGCGGTGAAGGCCGGCGCACTGCATCCCGACATCACGACGGTGACCAGGCTGGTCACTGCCCTGAAAAGTTACAACGGCGTGGTTTATTCCAATCCCGATCCGGCACGCGGCAGCCTGGGGGCGCTGATGATCGACCGGCTGCTCAAGCGTCCCGAATTTTCCGGCGTGCATGGCGTGATCAGCAGCAAGGGCAATGGCGCGGCCGGGCTGATCAACGGCGAGGCCGACAGCGCGTTGCAATTCGAAAGCGAGATCCTGCCGCACAAGGAGATTGAACTGGTGGGCGCACTGCCCGAAGAGCTGGGCGCATTCGTCAACATCGACGTCGCGGTGGCCGCCAAGGCACCGCAAGGCGCAGAAGCTCTGGCGTTCCTGCGCTATGTCAGCGGCGCCAAGGCCGCCGCCCTGTGGCAGTCCGGTGGACTGACGCCCCAGAAGACACCCAAGCGCTAATCCGGCAGCGCAAAGACGAAAATCGCGTGCCCATTGCCCGGATGATGCACGCCCGGCAGCAGGGTGGTGGCCTTCCCCACCGGGCTGCCGCCGCCGAGCCCCGTTTCGACCGCGATATACTGCTTGCCGTCCACCGCATAGCTGACGACATGGCCCTGCACGCTGGTGGGCAGACGCGTCTGCCACAAGGTCTTACCGGTCGTCGTTTCAAAGGCGCGGAAGCGGCGGTCGAAATCTCCGACAAACCCCACGCCGCCGCCTGTGGTCAGCACGCTGGTCAGGAAAGGCGCCTTCTGCTGGAAGCTCCATAGCGCCTTCATGGTCCTGGTGTTGTAGGCCACCAGCTTGCCCAGATTGCCGTCGGTGCCCGGCATTTCGAACAGTTTCTGCGACGCGGCATTGCCGCCCACGCCGATCTTCTTTTCCATCGCCTCGGCGCGGAACATCACACAGCTCTGATGCAGCGGGATCACCATCAGATCGCTCCCCGGATCATAGCTGGTGGCGGGCCAGTCATGGCCACCGGCAGGCCCGGGACAGGAGGACAGCCAATCGCCCACCTTGGCGTTCAGCACATCCTTGCGATAGGTCGGAATACCGGTCTTGGGGTCGATCTTGTCATAGACATTCTGGAACAGGGTCTGGGCGCTGTCTTCATATTTGCCGGTTTCCCGGTTCAGCTTCCACAACACGCCCACCTTGCCGATGGTCAGCACATCCTTGCTGGTCCCGTGATCGACCAGCACGCGCTCGAACACTTCATCCAGGTCGAAATTCTCGCCCGGCGCGTGGGTGTAATACCATTTCAGCTTGCCGGTATCGGGGTCCAGCGCCAGGGTGGCATTGGCATAGAGCGTGGCGCCCCGGCCGCTGCCCCGGCTGACTTGCGCCCAGGGCTTGGACTGTGCCGTGCCCCAATAGGTCGTGTTGAGTTCGGGATCATAGGTGCCCGCGATCCAGGTTTCCGCGCCCTGGCGGAATTCGTCGGGCAGGTTGTTCCAGCTGTCGCCCCCCGGCTCGCCCTTCAGCGCGATGGTCTTGAAGCGCCAGGCGACCTTGCCGGTGTTGGCGTCATAGGCGCTGATGAAACAATGCTTGGTCTGATAGCGGTTGCAGTAGGTCAGGCCCACCAGCACCTTGCCGTGAATGGTGATGGCGCCGCCGGTGTTGGAATAACCTTCCTTGGCATCTTCGATCACCGTGGACCAGACGATCTTGCCGGTTTTGGCATCCAAGCCATAGAGCTTGGCATCCGTGGTGGGCACGAAAACCTTGTCGCCATACAGCGCCAGGCTGCGCGTGGCGCCATAAGCGCGGACCGGCGCCGGTCCGATCCGGTTTTCCCAGATCAGCTCGCCGGTTTTCGCATCCAGCGCCTGCACCGTGTTGGCGGTGTTGGACAGGAACATGATGCCGTCATGCACGATGGGCGTGACCTGGCTGGCGCCCCCCTCGTTCATCGCCCAGGACCATTGCAGCTGCAGGCCCTTCACATTGCCGGCCGTCACCTGGGTGAGCGGCGAATGGCTCCAGCCCTGGTAGTTGCGGCGATACATCAGCCAGTCGCCATCTTTGGGATGGGCCAGCATGGCATCGGTGACAGGGTCATAGCTTTTCAGCGAGCCGGTCACCGTCAGGCCGAAACGTCCCGGTGGGTAGGACGTAGCAGGCCGTTCGCGCGCCGCGGCTGGTGCGGGCGCGGCCGCCATGGCCGCCGGCAACTTGCCATCGGCGATGGTGGCTACACGCACGCCCTCGTTGCCGGCAAACGGCTTGCTGCCGGGCTTGGCGCCATTGGCCGCCAGCACATAGGCGGTGATCCTGCGATAGGTGTCCGCGTCCAGGCTGTTGCCGTTGCCATACGGCATTGACGTCTTGATCAGGTTATAGAACTCGTCGGTACTGCGATTGCCCCAGGCCGCCAGAAAGCTGGCGCCCGTCAAGGGCGGCGCTTCGCCAGCGCCCTTCAATTCCGGGCCGTGGCATCCGGCACAACTGGCGGCATAAAGCGCGCGGCCCGCCTGCGCCTGATCCGCGGCGAATGGACCGTTTTCCAGGGCAAGGGCGCTGGCACTGAGCACAGCGGCAGCGCCGACGGAACCTGCAAGAAGCCGTTTCATCACTTGCTCCTCGGCACATCGAATTGCGGCAGGAAGCCGGGACCGGCGACCGGCACATCCTCGCCGGCAAAGGGATGGGGCGGCAGCAGCCAGCCGGTGAGATTGCCGTCCGGCGCCTTCTGGCTGTTGACCTGAACATAGAAATGTCCGGCGCGCAGGGCCGATGCCTGCTTGGCGGTCAGGGTAACGGTGCCCGACACGGTGCCGGATGTGCCTTGCGTCACCGTCAGGTCGAAGGCCTTGGGGCCCAGCATGGCGATGCCCATGCCGTCATACAGTTCGGCGGTGGTGGCGCTGGTCGCCAGTCCCTGGAAATTGCCCGCAAGGGTCAGCTTGTTGCCGTCCAGCGTGGCGCTGGCGCGGCCCTCGCCGGTGATGTTGATCCGCGTGCCATCGGTCAGCGGCGACGGAGCCAGCCGGGTTTCGAACATGTCGGCAGCGAAAGCCGGCACGGCGCAAAGCCCCAGCGCCACAAGACAAACGAGCTTCACATTGCCTCCCGGCCAGCTTGCCGCCGGAACGTAGAT
>JBBQBL010000153.1:0-6136 GCA_038317805.1 Micropepsales bacterium | reverse complement strand
GGCCGTGCTGGCCGAGACCGATGGCTTTGTCGAATTCGGCAAGGACTACAAGAACAAGCGCCGCGTCATCGTGAAGCCCAAGTCCGACAAGCTGGAGCCGAGCGAGTATCTGATCCCCAAGGGCCGCCATATCAGCGTGCGTGAAGGCGATTATGTGGAAAAGGGCGACTATATCGTCGAAGGCAATCCCTCGCCGCATGACATCCTGCGCATCAAGGGCATGGAAGAACTGGCGATCTACCTCGTCAAGGAAATCCAGGACGTCTATCGTCTGCAGGGCGTGAAGATCAACGACAAGCATATCGAAGTGATCTGCCGCCAGATGATGCAGAAGCTGGAAATCACCGATGGCGGCGAGACCACGCTGATCGCCGGCGAGCATGTCGATAGCGCCGAACTGGAAGCCGCCAACAAGAAGGCCACCGACGAAGGGCACAAGCCCGCCGAAGGCCGCGCCATCCTGCTGGGCATCACCAAGGCGTCGTTGCAGACCCGTTCGGTCTTCTCCGCCGCCTCCTTCCAGGAAACCACGCGCGTCCTCACCGACGCCGCGGTCAACGGCAAGGTCGACATGCTGGAAGGCCTGAAGGAAAACGTGATCGTGGGCCGGCTTATCCCGGCTGGCACCGGCGGCGCCATCGCGCGCCTTCGCCACATCGCCACCGAACGCGATCGCGCGATCCAGGAAGAACAGGCTGCCCAGCAGCCCGTGGCCCAGCTGGAAGCGCCGCAACCCGCTGCGGAGTAACCGCCTGTAAAGCCAAAGAATCAGGGCCGCCCGTGAGGGCGGCCCTTTTTCTTTTGGGGGCAGGAGCCAATATCCAGCGGGTGAATTGGGAGGCGGGGCTTTTGGCGCCGCGCTAAGGTCCGGTCATGACAAAGCTTCCTGAACCCATGTCCTGGGACCGCGCCGAAGCCCGCAAGGGCAGGTTCGACGGCAAGTTCATCCTTGGGGTGATGACTACCGGGATTTACTGCCTGCCGTCCTGCGCCGCGCGCCCGCCCAAACCACAGAATGTGCGCCTGTTCACCACCGAAGCCGAAGCCAAGGCGGCAGGCTTGCGGGCCTGCAAGCGTTGCCGCCCCGACCTGTATTACCGGGGCGAGGACGAGAATGTCGCTCTGTTCGAAGGACTGGCCGCGCGCGTTGCGGGGGCGCCCGACAGCTTCGCCGATGCGTCGGCCTTGGCGCGGCAGGCCGGTGTCAGCCTGACCAAGCTGGGCGATCTGTACCGCGATCATGCCCACCTGGCGCCCGTGCAATGGCTGCGCCGGATGCGGGTGAAGCGCGCAGCCGCCGAATTGCTGGCGGGCAGGGAACGGATCGCCGAAGTCGGTTTCGGCGCCGGCTTTGAATCGGAATCGGTTTTCCATCGCCAGTTCCTGGCCCAGACGCGCATGACCCCTGGCGCCTATCGCGCCCTGGATGGTGCACGGATCTTCATGCTGCAGCTGCCGGCCGGCTACCGGGCCAAGGAAATCCTGGGCTATCACGCCCGCGATCCCGAAGGCCTCAGCGAGCGCAGCGAAGGCAATCGCATCTGGAAGGCGCTGCATACCCTGGATGGTCCCGCGGTGCTGGAGATCAGCATCGAGCCGGGGCAGGCGTGGGTGAAGGTTCATGCCGAAACCAAGCTGGGCCGCGACGCCATGGCGGCGCTGCATGGCGCGGCGCTGAAGATATTGGCCCTGACCAACGACGTCACCCAGTTCGAGACCCGTCACGCCGGCTTTGTCGCGCCTCGCCGGGGCCTGCGCATGCCGCTGCTTCCCACCGGGTTTGACGCCCTGTGCTGGGGCATCATCGGGCAGCAGATCAACGTCAAGTTCGCCACCTCGCTGCGGCGCGACTTGGTGGAACTGGCGGGCGAGAAGATCGGCGACATGCGCGCCCATCCCACGCCCGAGGCGATCGCCAATCTCGACAAGGCGGCGCTGACATCACGTCGTTATGCAGGATCCAAGGCGCAATATCTGATCGATGCGGGCGCAGCTATCGCCACCGGCAAGCTGGATATCGAGAATCTGGGCGAAGGCTCGGCCATCGCCGCGGAAAAGGCGCTGACCGCCCAGCGCGGCATCGGCATCTGGACGGCGCGCTATGTGCTGATGCGCGGCGGTTTCGCCGACGCCGCGCCGGTGGGGGACAGCGCCTTGGCGACCGCGCTGCAAAAGCTGCACAAGTTGGCGGAGCGGCCCGATGCCGACCAGACCGCGCGGCTGATGAGCGCGTTTGCGCCCCATCGCAGCCTCGCCACCATGCATCTATGGACCTATCTGAAGGAAGCGGCCTGATGAAACGCTATTGGAGCCTGATTGATTCCCCGTTCCAGAAATTCGCCGCCTGGGTGGATGAGGAAGGAAGGTTGTTGCGCTTCAACCTGCGCGCCACCGGCGCCGCACGCGTGGACCCCGACGCGGAGAACAATTCCCGCAAGCTGGCCGATGTCCAGCGACAAGTGACGCAATATGCCAACGGCAAGCGCCGCGACTTCGAATTTGAACTGGCGGCCGAAGGGCCGGAGTTCGACAGACGCGTGTGGAAGGCGCTGATGGATATTCCTTTCGGCACCACCACCAGCTATGGCGCTGTCGCCAAACGCATCGGCTCTCCCACCGCGGCGCGCGCCGTGGGCAAGGCCAATGGCGCCAATCCCATTGCTTTGATCGTACCCTGTCACCGGGTCATTGGCGCTGACGGCAGCCTCACCGGTTATGGCGGCGGGCTGCCGCTGAAACGCAAGCTTCTGGAACATGAAGCCCGCGTTTCAGGGACCAAGCTCGACTTATTCGGCTAGATGGCCTTCGAGAATCCGACAAAGAATCCGCGCCGGGCGCCGAACTGAGGCGCACCCACGCCGATGCCCGAACCATCGCGGATGACGTAGGTCTGGTCGAAGGCGTTCAGAATATCGAAGCGCGCCGTCAGGCCTTTGACGCCGGCAATATCGAAGTCCTGGGCGATGCCGAAATTGACCGTGACATAGTCGGGCACCGAAGCGCCGTTGGGTGTGGCGCCGTCCTTGCGCAGGCCGGTGCCGTACAGCAGGTCGGCCGACAGGTGCGTCTTGTCCCAGCTATAGGACGCGCCCGCCGACAGCGAGAACAGCTGCTGGTGATCCAGCGGAATATAGTTGCTCGCGATATAGGCCAGGTCACCCGGATCGAACTGGAACTGGCTGGAATTTATGTTCTTGCCCACCGCGCTCTCATATGAAGCGTTGGCGTAGGCGGTGAAGCCGTCATGACTGTAGTTGATGGTCATCTCGCCGCCATACTGACGTCCCTGCGCGTAATTGAAGGGCGTCAGGATGATAGGCGCCCCGAACTGACCTTCATCGATCAGGTTTTTGGCCGCCTTGTAGAAACTGTCCAACCCGATGGTCCAGTCGCCCAGCTTCTGTTCGCCGCCCAGGTCGTAATAGTCTGCCCGTTCCGCGCGCGGCGTTGTGTTGGTGCTGCCGGCTGCCGCGGCCGTGGTGTTGTTGAACAGCCCGATGCTGGAACTGGCCACCAGCTCGAACGGCGGCGGCGAGAAGTAACGCGCATAGCCGGCATGAATGGTGAAAGTGTCGGTGGGTTTCCAAACTGCATTGGCGCGAGGGCTGAGCTGGTTCTCGGCGTCATAGGCCGAGAAGGCGTCATACCGCAGGCCATAATTGAAGGTGAAGTTGTCGGTCAGCGCCCATTCGTCCTGGGCATACAGGCCGTAATTGTAGCCGTGCTTGCTGCCATTGTCCGGAATGGTCAGTGGCACAACCGAGGTCTGGCAGGTCTGGGCCGGATCGGTGCAAAGCGTATTGGGATTGGTGACTCCGACGCCGCCCGGCGACGTCGCCAGCACCTGGGATGACGTGCGCGAGAGCGTGTCGTCCGCCTGGTACAGCAGTCCAAATCGGATCGTGTGGTCCTTGAAGACATGCAAGGCGCTTTCGGCCTGCACGCCGTAGGCGACATCGCGCTTGTAGGCGGTTTGGGCGTTGCCGTTATAGAGGATGTCCCCGACATTATCGCCCGGCGTGAAGAACAGGCTGGAATAACGCCCGAAGAACGAGACTTGGTAATCCAGCGCGTCAGTGGCGTGCAGATAGCTCAGGATGCCGTAATGGGTGATTTCGCGCTGGCGTTCATCCAGCGCCGCAGACGGATAACCCGTCGCGCCGTTGGCGTTCAGCACGAAGTTGCCCGTGCCCGGGTCCTGCGGTCCCAGGCCCACGATCCCGTCCAGACCCGTGGGATTTAAGCCCATACGGTTGGGAATCTGGAAGATGGCGTTGGACGTACCCAGCACCGCGCTGACGCTGCTGTGATCGTTCAGGATGTCCTGCAGATAGGCGAAGCCGTGATACTGCTGGGTGCGGTCATGACGCGGATTGTTCGAGCCATCGGGCGATTCAATGCCCAGCGTGTTGGTCGTATAATCTCCCGACACGAAATAGTTGAAATGCCCGGATGAGCCGCCATAGGCCATCGATGGCGACAGGGTGGAATGGCTGCCGCCATACATGCTGATCGCACCGCCATCCTCAAACACGCCACTCTTGGTCTGGATGTCGATGATGCCGGCGGTGCGCAGCCCATATTCGGCGGGCAGGGCGCCGGTGATCAGCCGCACGGACTCCGCCAGGCGCGGATCCAGTGTCTGGCCGAACACCGAGATGCCTTCTGGCAAGATGATGCCGTTCAGCCGGTATTGCAGGCCATTATGCTCGCCGCGAACGTGCAACTGGCCGAAACTGTCCTGCGCCACGCCGGGCATCTGCAGCACAACCGAATTAAGCTGAGCGTTATCGCCGCCAGGCTGGTTCTGAATATCCCTGGCCGTGACGGTGTAGGTGGACGCGCCGGTCTGGGTCTGGATGCCATTGCGGGCGGCGGCCAGCTTCTGGGCGGTGACGGTGACGGCTTCAGTGGCTTCTTGGGCCAGTGCCGGCGCTGTCAGCAGCAGTGCGGCGGTACCCAATAGCAATAAAGAACGAAACAACATGACGGACTCCGAAATGGGGAAACGCACGCCGGGGCGTGCTGGGGCGGCAATGAAGCCGCACGTGATATTTTCGAAGTTAGTGGCGCGGTGGCGCGCGGCTCTGCCAGGCAAAGGCCCGGGCGGAGCTTGGCGTATGGCCGGGCAGGGCGGAGAACTCCGCCGCGGCATAGGCAAGGCTGATCAGGGCGGCCGAAGCCGCCGGCGCGAGGAAGATTCCGGCATGGGCCACTTCCTGGCACAGCCGGCATTGGTCGATCGGGTCCAGGGCCTTAAGCGGCGCCTTGAGCGGTGAGGCCTGGGATGACTGATTGGCTGCCACCGTCTGAAGCGGGGCATGGATGTGGCTCTGGACAGCCAGGCCCTGAAGGAAGAAGGCCATGAGCGCAAACGCCGTCATCCACCGCTTGAAGGCGGATGTATACAGCGCGGGTCTGGCAACGGCACGGGCCATGGAACGCAAGCTAAGCGGATCGCGATCGGGGCACAACGGGGCGAACGACGTATCTGGAAAGGTCTAAGCTACTGAGAAACACTCTTAATTGGATGAATTTGCAAAGAGTCGAGGCATAATTTACGAATTATTCTCAAATGCAGGTGCGGGCTCTGAAAATCCCGTTAAATCCGCCGCTTGACCCCCCGGGGCACGGTGGGTATAAGCCGCCACCTTCCAGGGCAGGCCGTCTGCGGAAAAAACCGCAAAAACGCTGTTGGGAAGCCAGTTTAAAGAGCTTAAACGCGCGACTCAGGTGTCAAAACCTCAGTCCTCCGCAAGCTTCGGACCGGGAAGATTTCCCGCGTCCGGTTTTTGTTTTTCGTTTGCTGCGGCTGATCACCGGGCAACAAAAGGGAAGTGGGAATGCCGACAGTCAACCAGCTCATTCGCAAGCCGCGCGGCTCCAAGCCGAAGCGCAACAAGGTTCCGGCCCTGCAGCAGTGCCCGCAGAAGCGCGCCGTCTGCACCCGCGTCTATACGACGACGCCGAAGAAGCCGAACTCCGCGCTGCGCAAGGTCGCCAAGGTGCGCCTGACCAACGGCTTCGAAGCGCTGACCTACATTCCCGGCGAAGGCCATAACCTGCAGGAACACAGCGTTGTGCTGATCCGCGGCGGCCGCGTGAAGGATCTTCCCGGCGTGCGCTACCACATCAT
>JBBQBL010000152.1:0-6138 GCA_038317805.1 Micropepsales bacterium | reverse complement strand
ATGTTTGCAGCGCCCCAGCATGGCGGCAACTTCAAGAAGGTCGGCTGGACCCAGATCGGTTACGACGACAGCCTCAATTTCCGCGCGCCCTTCGGCGCCTACGACAAGGCTTGAGCCCAATGAAAAAATTCAATCCTTCCGAAGAAGTCGATTTCGTCGTCATCGGTTCCGGCGCGGCCGGCGGCGTGATGGCCAAGCAGCTGGCAGTGGCCGGCTTCTCCGTCGTGGTGATGGAGCAGGGCAATTGGGGCGCCTATGGCCATGAGCAGGACTATTCCAAGGACGAACTGTCCAACCGCTTCCCCACCGAACAGGACATGCTGCTGAGCGATCCCAAGCTGCATCGCAACACCTTCCGCCGCAACGCCAATGAAAAGGCGGTCGCAGGCAATCACAATTACGGCTGTGTGGTCGGCGGCGGCACCATCACCTATGGCGCGTCCAGCTGGCGGCACCTGCCGTATGAATTCGACGAAGCCAGCCGCTTCGGCACCATGAAGGGCACCGGCATCGCCGACTGGCCCGTCAGCTATGCCGAGCTCGAGCCCTATTACACCCAGGCCGAATGGGAAATCGGCATCAGCGGCCCCAACATCAAGACGCCGCTAATCGCGCCCATGTCCAAGCCCTATCCTTGCGCGCCGCTGCCGCTGAAAAGCTCCGGCGCCCTGATGCAGAAGGCGGCCGCCAAGCTGAACCTGACCGTGACGCCGAACGTCGCGGCCATCATCACCTCGCCGTACAATGGCCGCTCGGGCTGCATCAATTGCGGCATGTGCTCCGGCTATGGCTGCCAGGTGAAGGCGCGTTCGTCCTCGGCAGTGGCGCTGCTGCCCATCGCGGTGGCGACCGGCAATTGCGAAATCCGCGTCCAGTCCTATGTGCGCGAGATCAATGTCGATGCCAGCGGCAAGGCCACCGGTGTCACCTATTTCGACAAGGCCAACAACAACCGCGAGGTCTTCCAGAAGGCCAAGTGCGTGGTGCTGTCGGCCAATGGCACCGAAACCCCGCGCCTGCTGCTGCTGTCCAAGTCCAACCGTTTCCAGAACGGCCTGGCCAATTCCAGCGGCATCGTCGGCAAGTATCTGATGAGCGGCAATGGCGGTGGTGCCTCCGGTCTCTTCGACCAGCCCCTGAACGAATACAAGGGCTGCGTCACCGGGGCCGCGGTGCTGTCCTATGTGCCCAACGACGTGAAGGGCCGCGGCTGGTATGGCGGCGGCCGCATGACGGCGCGTGGCCAGATGTCGCCGATGCAGTACGGCCTGGCGGGCCCCCATGGCGCGCCCAGCTGGGGCGCCGGGTACAAGAAGGCGCTGATCGAGCAGGCCAATCGCCGCCTGACGATGGTGAACTTCATCTCCCAGCTGCCGATCGAGACCAACACCATCGACCTGGACCCGGATGTGAAGGACGCCTGGGGCCTGCCCGCCATGCGCATCACCTCCACCAGCCATGAGAACGACTTCAAGGCGATGCAGTTCTTCATCGACAAGTCGGCCGAAATTCTCAAGGCGGCGGGCGCCACCGAAGTGTGGACCGACCAGGTCAATGACAGCAGGGGCGGGGCGCATGCCCGCGGCACCTGCCGCATGGGCAATGATCCCAAGTCCAGCGTGGTGAACAAGTATCACCGCGCCCATGACGTGCCCAACCTGTTCGTGGTGGACGGCTCCAGCTTTGTCACCGGCGGGCGCAACCATCCCACCATGACCATCTCGGCACTGGCCTATCGCTGCGCGGACCACTTGGTGAAAGCGGCGAAAACGGGCAACGTCACTATCTGATGTCGCGTAATACTTAAGGAAGCGGCGCCCCAACGGGCGCCGTTTTCTTTTGACGGCCAGCCCGGGCTCGGCTTACGCTTTGGCATGCTGTCGGAACAGGACATCGCGCGCTATCACCAAACCGGCTACCTGGTGGTGCCGGACGTGCTGGATGCGGACATGCTGGGCCGTGCCCGTGCGGCGCTGGACAAGCTGGTCGCCGATTCCGCTTCGGTGCGCGAACACACCGACGTCTATGACCTGGAGCCCGGACACACGCCCGAGGCGCCCAAGGTGCGCCGCATCAAGTTTCCCGACACCCACACGCCGGTCTTCTGGGAACTGGCCAATTACCGGCCGATGGTCGAGATACTGGAACAGTTGCTGGGGCCGTCCGGCGTGCGGCTGCAAAGCTCCAAGATCAATTTGAAGTCGCCGCATTACGGCTCGCCGGTGGAATGGCACCAGGACTGGGCCTTCTATCCCCACACCAATGACGACATGCTGGCGGTGGGCGTGATGCTGGACGACGCCTTCATGGAGAATGGCCCGTTGATGGTCATTCCGGGCTCACACAAGGGGCCGACCTGGAATCATCATTCGGGCGGCTATTTCTGCGGCGCCATGGACCCGACCCGCAAGGAAGTGGATTTTGAATCCGCCGTGCCGCTGACGGGCAAGGCCGGCTCGATGAGCTTCCATCATGTGCGGACGGTGCATGGCTCGGCGCAGAATGTGTCCGACAGACCGCGCCGGCTGCTGCTGTATGAATTCTCCGCCGGCGACGCCTTTCCCCTGATGGGCATCAAGGATTGGGCGAAATACAACCGCAACCTGGTGTCGGGCACACCGACCAACATACCGCGCATCGTGCCCACGCCGGTGCGCATGCCGTTGCCGCCCGCGCCGTTCCAGGGTTCGATCTACGAAAACCAGACGACCCTGGAAAACAAGTATTTCGAACGGCGAGAGCCCGCCAAGGTCTGACGCAGCGGCGCGCAAGATGCCGTGCTGAGGGGGAATGTGTGACGGACGCCGACGCCCCTTCGCCAACCCGGCTGCGCCATGTGCTGCTCTCCGCCGGCATCGGCTCGGCGCTGGAATGGTACGATTTCTATATTTTCAGCCTGGCATCCGCGCTGGTCTTCGGGCCGCTGTTCTTTCCCAGCTTTGACGCCACGACCGGGACGCTTGCGTCTTTCGCCACCTTTGCGGTGGGTTTTCTGGCGCGGCCCTTTGGCGGATTGTTCTTCGGTCATTTCGGCGATCGCTGGGGCCGCAAGCCCGTGCTGGTGGCGACCTTGCTGCTGGTGGGCGGCAGCACCTTTGCCATTGGGCTGCTGCCGACCTATGCGCAGGCGGGCATATGGGCGCCGATCCTTTTGCTGATCCTGCGCTTGATCCAGGGCTTTGGCGCCGGCGCGGAGTATGGCGGTGCGGTGGTGATGGCGGTGGAGTTCGCGCCGCCGGGCAAGCGCGGCCTGTATGGCGCGTTTGCGCCCATGGGGACCCAGATCGGCAGCGCGCTGGCCGGTGGTGCCTTCTGGCTGGTCGGCAGCATGGCCAAGGATCCGATGCTGACCTGGGGCTGGCGCATTCCGTTCCTGGTGTCCTTCGTGCTGCTGGGACTGGGCGTCTATATCCGCGCCAAGGTCAGCGAGACGCCGGTGTTCCAGGCGGCGCGCGCCAAGCATCCCCCGCTGAAGCTGCCGGCGCTGGAGGCGGTGCGGCGCAGCCCGCGCAATTTCTTTGTGGTGGTGGGGGCGCGGCTGGCGGAGAACGCGCTGGGTTATCTGTATCCGGTGTTCGGCGTCAGCTATCTGATCAACAATCTGCATGTGCCGCGCAATGTCCCGATCATGGGCACGATCGCGGGCAGCATCGCGCTGATCATCGGGGCGCTGGCTTTCGCGTCCCTGTCGGACCGCATCGGGCGGCGCCCGGTCTATATCTTCGGCGCACTGTTCTCGGCGGCCTGCGCCTTTCCCTTTTTCCTGGTGGCCCAGACCGGCAATCCGGGGCTGATTATCCTGGCTTTCGTCATCGAGATGGGAATCGGCAGCGCCGCCATGTTCGGGCCCCAGGCCGTCTATTTCGCCGAGCTGTTCGGGCCCCGGCTGCGCTATTCCGGTTTTGCCTTTGCGCGTGAGCTGGGCTCGATCATCGCCGGCGGCCCCGCGCCGCTGATCGCGGGCCTGCTGGTGGTGGCCGCGTCAGGCACGCCCTGGGGCGTGTGCGTCTATATCATCGTCATATCGCTGATCACCGCTTTTGCGGTGTGGTGCGGGCCCGAAACCTACAAGAACGACATCCGCCAGGACGATGTGCAGGACCGCTAGCCGTCCTGTTCGATCCGTTTCCAAAGATCACGGATCATGTCCTTCATCTGCACAGCCTCTTGCCAGCGATCCGACAATTCGTAGCCGTCGGCGCCGGTGATGGCGTAGGGCGCAGGGCCAAACTCGCACAGGAAGGTGAAAGTCTCGTCCGGCCCGGCGCGCTTCTTCCACGAGCGGATGCCGTATTCCCACCAGCCCATGAACAGATCCAGCCAGTCCTTGTGCTGGGGGAAATTGAATTGCACCTGGATCTGTTCGCGGCTGGCGACGCGGCCATGCAGGCCCCAGCTATTGTCCAGGATGCGGTGGATCATGGCGTGGTTTTCGGGCGCGATGGGCGGTCCGGCAAATTCGCGGCCCACCAGATAATGCGACAGGTCGGCGGTGAAACGCAGATCGGGAAAACGGTCCAGCAGGTGCAGAGTGAAGAACAGGTCCGTCGTCATGCGGTCGCGGTGGGTCTCGATATGCAGCTCCACGCCTGCATCCGTCGCCAGCTTGCGCCAGCCATTGATGTAGGGAACGCATTCCTCGAGCGTATAGGGCCGCACGTCCGCCTGCAGGTTCAGGTGATCGGCGCCCAGCTCCTTCACCAGCGCCAGCACCGGTTTCAGGTCGTCGACGGTCTGCGGATAGCACTGCGCCTGCCAGGTCATGCCGTGCGCGCGCAGGAAGCCCGTCACTTCGCGGGCGAAAGGCGGATCGATGAAGCGCACGCCGCAGCCGTCAAAGCCGGCATCCCGGATCATGGACAGCTTTTCGTGCAGCGACCATTCCCGGCCGTCCGGACGGCGCCGTTCCATCGCCCATAGCGATTGATAGACCAGCAGTTTCTGCGCCATGTCCCGCCCCGTTTTGCCGCGATGCTAGCGGCGCAGGGGGCGGGACGCCACCGGCTATTTCAGGTTGGTGGAAAGATTGGTGAAGGTGGTGCTGAGCTGGGTGCCCACCGCGGTGACGCCGGTGATGATGACCACCGCGATCAGGGCGGCGATCAGGCCGTACTCGATGGCGGTGGCGCCGGCATTGTTCTTCAGGAAGTTCGAAATCACAGTTTTCATGACAAGCCCCGTTTTGAAATCACTGCGAGGCTAGCGGGCAGAGTTTGCCCGCGCGTTTCCGCAATCCCTAAAAACCGGATAGTTCGCGGTTTGAGTCCATTTTGAAGAGAATGTTGAGGATCAGAAAATGCGGGGCGCGCAGGAGCGGCCCTGGGCGGCTGATTGCGCCACCGCCAACGTCGCCGCCAGTGTGTTGGCGCCGTCGCGCACGCAAACCATTGCGGGTTCATCCCGCCTTATCATGCGCTGGAAATGCTCCAGCTGCGCGATATAGGGATCGTGCCAGGGCACGGTGATGTCGGTGGCGGCGATCGGGCGGTCCCAGCCTATGTCGCCGGGCATTTTTGCGCCCCAGTGGCGCAGCACCGGCATCTCCAGGCTGCCCTGGGTGCCGATCAGGCGATAGGCGCTTTGCCCGGTGAAGGCGAAATTGGGATTTTCCTGCGTGCCCTGTTCGATGGTCCAGGGCGAAAAACCCGCATCGGTGCAAATCAGGGTGCCCAGGCAGCCACTGGCGAAGGCGAAGCTGGCGGCGGCGCTGTCTTCCACGGCAAAGCCGCGCCGCGCATTGCTGGTCATGCCGGTGATGGCGGCGATTTCGCCGCACAGGTGGCGCAGCATGTCGATCTCGTGGATGGCGTTGATCAGCAGCGGCCCGCCGCCGGCCTGCGTCCGCCAGGCGGTGTCGAAATAGGGGTCGGGTTTGCGCGTCGCCCACACCACCGAGGCGGCGACCAGTTCGCCCAGCTCGCCATTTGCGATGCGCCGCTTGGCGTCTTGGATCGCCGCCAGATAGCGGCGGTGATGACCCACCAGCGTCTTCACGCCGCTGCCGTCCACGGCCCGAACCAGTTCGGCGGCTTCGTCCAATGTTGCCGTCACCGGCTTTTCGACCAGGAAGTGGATGCCGCGTTCGCAGGCCAGCTTGCCCTGGCCGGCATGCAGGGCGTTGGGCGTGGCCAGGATGAC
>JBBQBL010000151.1:0-6202 GCA_038317805.1 Micropepsales bacterium | reverse complement strand
CGAGAAGGCGCGTCTGGTCATGGCCAAGATGCTGTTCGATCCGCCGAACTTCCTGGTGCTGGACGAACCCACCAACCATCTCGACATGGCGACGAAGGAGATGCTGATCGCATCCCTGGCGGAATTCGAAGGCACCATGCTGTTTGTTTCGCATGACCGCCATTTCCTGGCGGCACTGTCGAACCGCGTGCTGGAAGTGACGCCCGAAGGTGTTCACCAATATGCGGGCGGCTACACCGAATATGTGGCCCGCACCGGCCACGAAGCGCCTGGCCTTCATCCGGGGCATTTGTAAAAAATCTGCAGACCGTTTTCGGCCCCTGGTCGGCCAGGTCTGGACGGCCCGGCTGTTTTCGGTTCGACTGGGTGCATGTCCGAAAAACGAAGCGGCATCTCGCGCGCCTCGATGGCGATTGCCGCCATCTCGACGGTGGTCGAGTGGTATGACTTCACGCTCTATCTGTATTTTGCCACCATCCTGTCGCGCGTGTTCTTCGGTGGCGGGACCGCGTCGCTGCTGGTGACGTTGGCGGGGTTCGCGGTGGCGTATCTGCTGCGGCCGCTGGGCGCCATAGTGTTCGGCCATATCGGCGACCGCTTCGGCCGGCGGGTGATGATGCTGGCATCGATGGCGGTGATGACCGTAGCGATGCTGGCCACCGCGATGCTGCCCACTTATGCCGCCATCGGTCCCGCGGCAGGATGGCTGCTGCTTTTTTTGCGCTGCGTGATCAGTTTTTCGGTGGGCGGCGAATATACCGGGGTGGTGGCGTATCTGCTGGAGGGCGCGGCGCCCCATCGGCGCGGGCTGATCACATCCTCTGCCTCCGCCGCCAGCGAGGTCGGCGGACTTTTGGCGGTTGGCGTTTGCGCCGCGACGGTGCATGCCCTGAGCCCTGCCATGCTGGACGCCTGGGGCTGGCGCATTCCTTTCCTGTTCGGGACCGTGCTGGCCGTCAGTGTCTGGATCGCCCGCTCGGCGATGGACGAGTCGCCGGATTTCGAGCGCCAGCGCGCCGCCGGCACTGCACCGGAAAAACCGCTGCGTTACACGATCAAGCATCATCGCAAGGGCATCGCGCGCGCCTTCGCCATCTCGGCGCTGGGCTCGATTACCTATTATGTCGGCATCACCTACGTGCCGGCCTTTCTCACCTCTGCGGGCGCGCTGAAGGAAAATGCCGCGCTGGGCCTGTCCACCCTGGCGGCTGTGGCGGTGATCCTGGTGACGCCGCTGGTAGGCGCACTGTCCGACCGCGTTGGGCGCAAGCCGGTACTGATCGGGGTTGCCCTGCTCAGCGCCGTGTTGCCCGTCACACTATTCTGGCTGATGGCCAGCGGCTCGACCCTGCGTGCGATGTTGGGCGCTGTCGTCCTGGCCGCGGTCGCGGGCGCGGTCAGCGCGGTGGGCGCGGTCGCCACCGCCGAGCAGTTTCCCGGCGAAGGCCGTCTCAGCGGCCTGGCGCTGGGCGCCACCGGCGCCACGGCGATCTTTGGCGGCGTCACGCCGTGGGCGGCGCAACTGCTGGTCGAGCGCACGGGCCTGGCCATCATGCCCGGGGTGATGATCGCGGTGGTGGGACTGTGCGTGCTTCCGGTATTGTTGGGCATGCGGGAGACTCACCACCCATGATGGCCAAGCCTGTCTGGCCTTACGCGCTCGGCGCGGCCCTTCTGGTCGGCTTCCAGGTCGCGGTGCTGCACCATCTCGGCCAGCCCTTCATCGCCGTCAGCGGGCGCATCCTGTTTTGGGTGGGCAATCCCTTCAGTGCCGACACCTCCCAGCACCTCACCGACTGGTACAGCTTTTCCCACATCATTCACGGCTTCATCTTCTTCTGGCTGCTGAAATGGCTGGCGCCGCGCCTGCCATTGCCCGCGCGCCTGCTGATCGCCATGGGCATCGAAATCGCCTGGGAGATCACCGAGAATTCCCCCGCCGTGATCCAGCACTACCGCCAGCAGGCCATCGCCGCCGGCTATGTCGGCGACAGCATTCTCAATTCGGTGTCCGACACGGTGATGATGTCCAGCGGCTTTGTCTTTGCCTCGCGGGTGCGGGCCCGCACCGTGATCGTGCTGGCATTGGCGCTGGAAATCTTCACCGCCTGTATGATCCGGGACAATCTGACCCTGAACGTGTTCGGTCTGTTGACGCCACCGATCCCGGGCATCCATGACTGGCAGGCTGGCGCACGGCGCGGGTCGCACTGATGTGCGGAAAGTTCACCACAAGGGCGGATTGGAGTGAGATCGTGGACTTGGCGCAGGCGCAGCCCGCCAATCCGGGCGATGAAGACAGCATCCAGACCTTCCGGGTGATCAACAACCTTCGGGTCATCACTTGGGATTCCGTTCTGGGCATGCGCCGGATCGGCGTGATGCGCTGGGGCTTCCCCCACCCCAAGGACTTCCGCCGCCCGCAGCCGATCCATGCCCGCGCTGAAACTGTCGATACCGTGCCTGCCTTCGCAGCTGCCTTCCGGGACGGACAACGGGGCATCGTGCTGGTCAATTCCTTCAACGAGGCGCCCGACGGCGGCGCGCAGCACGTCATCACACCAGGACAAGCCATTGGCATCGCCTTTGTGTGGCGCCGCTTTGAGATTGCCGGGCAGCCCGATCTCTTTGCCTGCGTGATGGTCACCGTGCCCGCCAATACCTTACTCGCCGGCCTTCCGACCGACCGTATGCCGGCGGCGCTGGCGCCGCAGGATTGGGAACCCTGGCTGGCGGGATCGCCCCAGGCCGCCAAGACATGCTTGAAAACGGTGGACGACGCGCGCTGGACCATGACGCCGGAACAGCGCAAATCCGCCAGGCGCGCCAAGCCAACCGTGTCCGATCCCGGCGGGCTGTTCTGAGCCGGTTGACTCGCTTTGGGAGTCCTTCTTTGCTCCTGGCATGAACCTCTGGTCCCTTCCGGCACGCGTACCGGTCAAGCTGTTCTTCGCCATCCGTCCCGATGATGCGGCCGGCGCGGAGATCGAAAGCCTGGCAGGGCGGCTGAAGCGCGCCCATCGCCTGACAGGACGCCCGATCGATCGCGCCCGGCTGCACAACACCCTGGCGGAGGTGCATGACACCGGGACTCTCACCGAGAATATCGCGCGCGCCAAGGCGATCGGTGACCGGCTTTGGCAGCGCAGCTTTTCGGTGTGCTTCGACTGGACCGCCAGCTTTCAACATAAGGACAACCGCCATCCTTTTGTGTTGCGCGGCGAAGGCTCGCCACTGCGTGATTTCCGCGCCACCCTGCGGGACGAGATGTTGCGGGAAGGGTTTGCGGTGGAACGCGGATTCACGCCGCATGTCACATTGCTTTGGGCGGACCGCCGCGTGGACGAGGATTATCCGGTCGCACCCATCGCCTGGACTGTGCGGCACTTCGTGCTGACCGCCAGCCTCCAGGGTTACAGCCATCATATCGAGGTCGCTCGTTGGCCTCTGCAGGAGTCCGCATGAGCATCGACAGCGAAATCACCGTTATCCGCGAAACCCACAAGGGCAAGTATCAGGTGGAAGCACAGGTGGGCGGCGCTTCCTTCCTGATCGACGAGCCGGTCGCGGCGGGCGGCCTGGGCTCAGGCCCCAATCCCTACAATCTTCTCAGCGCCGCGCTGGGCGCCTGCACCACCATGACTATCCGCCTCTATGCCGAGCGCAAGGGCTGGCCGCTGACCGACGTGCGCACGGCGGTACGCCACAGCCGCGCCGGGCTGCAGGCCAAAGACACGTTCGAACTCGATATCGCGCTGGACGGTGCGCTGGACGACACCCAGCGGGCGCGGTTGATGGAGATCGCCGAACATTGCCCGGTGCACCTGACCCTGGCGCGGGGTTCGGAGGTGCGGGCCGCCCTGTTGCCGGGGGCCGCGCCGCCCGAACGGCCGCAGGACGGGGGCGGCCACATCGCCTGCATGGTGGAAGCCTGCGCCGACTAGGTCACTTGGCCCAGGTTCACTTGGTCAGCGCGCTGGTGGCCAGATAGACGACATGACTGCGATAGCGCGCGGCATCCCAGCCAAGCCCCGGCACCAGCTCGGCCCAGACAGCCAGCGAGGTCAGGGTGAACAGCAGGTCGGCGGCGGCCGACGGTGACAGATGCGGACTGAGCGCCCCTTCTTCCCGGAAACGCTCGGCCAGCCGGCGGCAGGCGACCATCCGGCTGGCATCGCCGGGGTTCTCTCCCAGCCTGCGGGCCAGCGGCCAGGCCTTGGGGTGCTCCTCGGCCAGCAAACCAACCAAAGCGGTGAGGGTGGCGCGGGCGCTGGGGGCTTCGGCCGGGGAACGGGCCGCTGCCGCGGCCAAATGCTCGGACAGGGCGGCCAGCAGGGCGGCACGGTTGGGGAAGTGCAGATAGACGGCCTGGCGGGAAAGACCGGCCTTGGCGGCGACTTCGCCCATGGTGCAGTCGGCCCGGGCATCGGCGGCGCAGGCCAGCGCCGCCGCCAGGATCCGGGTGCGGGTATCGACCGGACTTGACACTATGTAAAGTACGCTTGGGTCATG
This sequence comes from Micropepsales bacterium, assembly GCA_038317805.1. Taxonomy (GTDB): domain Bacteria; phylum Pseudomonadota; class Alphaproteobacteria; order Micropepsales; family Micropepsaceae; genus Rhizomicrobium. The sequence continues at coordinate 1,690 of JBBQBL010000151.1, read as the reverse complement.
ACTTTACACTATGTAAAGTTCACGGAAAAAGCAAGGAATCAGCGACGTCCGGGACGCCGAGGCGTACCGTCGCGCTGGGTGGACTCAAAAACAAAGGGACGGGGCAATGACACGCAAACTTGCTGCAGAATTCATCGGTACGGCCTGGCTGGTGCTGGGGGGGTGCGGATCGGCCGTGCTGGCCGCCGCCTATCCCGAACTCGGAATCGGGTTTGCCGGCGTGTCGCTGGCTTTCGGCCTGACGGTCCTGACCATGGCATTCGCCATCGGCCATGTCTCGGGCTGCCATCTCAATCCCGCTGTCTCGATGGGCCTGTGGGCGGGCGGGCGCTTCCCGGCCAAAGACCTTCCGGGCTACATCGCCGCGCAGGTCGCGGGCGGGCTGGTGGGGGCGGGGGTGCTGTATCTGATCGCATCCGGCCATGCCGGTTTCGACGTCCATGCCGGCTTTGCCAGCAATGGCTATGGCGAGCATTCGCCGGGCGGCTACGGCCTGACCGCGGCCCTGACCTGCGAAGTGGTAATGACCTTCGCCTTCCTGTTTGTGATCCTGGGGTCCACCCATGGCCGGGCGCCGCAAGGCTTCGCCCCCATCGCCATCGGCCTGTGCCTGACCCTGATCCACCTGATCTCGATCCCGGTGACCAACACCTCGGTCAATCCGGCGCGGTCCACTGCTCCCGCCCTGTTCGCGGGCGGCTGGGCGATCGATCAGCTTTGGCTGTTCTGGGTGGCGCCCATCGCGGGGGCGGTGATTGCCGGCTTTGTCTATCGCTGGCTGTCGCCCGACGAACCGGCGGCGGTGAATGTTTCGGGCCGCTGATCACGCCGCATCGTGGAAGATGATCCCTAGCGTGTGGCGTTGGCCGGTGAGCAGCCGGCTGACGCCATGGCGCATCTTGGCCTGGTAATCGCCCCGGCTGCCTTTGACCGGCCGGCTGTTCACGGCGAACACCACCCCATCACCCTTGGCCAGCGGCACCACCATGGCGCGAGACTGCTGCCGGGGGCGCTGTTCGGTCAGCACAAATTCTCCGCCGGTGAAGTCGGCGCCGGGCTGGGCCAGCAGCACCGCCACCTGCAGGGGAAAGACCTCGGCACCGTAAAGGTCCTGGTGCAGGCAGTTATAGTCGCCCGCGCCATAGCGCAGCAGCAGTGGGGTGGGTCGCCCTTGGCCGGCCGCGTGGCAGCGGGCCAGGTAATCGGCGTGGGCTTCCGGGAAGTGGGCGGGCTGGCCCAGCCGGTCCTGCCAGCCATTGGCGATGGCGGCGAGGGGCGGATACAGGCCGCTGCGCAGCTTTTCGATCACGCCGGGCAGGGGGTAGGAAAAGTAGCGATACTCGCCCTTCCCAAACCCGTGCCGCGCCATCACCACCCGGCTGCGGAAGAGGCCGTCCTGGTCATACATCCGGGTCAGCGCATCACAGTTCGCGCCGCTAACAAGGCCGGGCAGGATCGCCCAGCCCTGTTCGTCCAGTTCGGCGCCGATGCGCGTCCAGTCCTGCTTGCTCATGCGGTGATGTTAGCGGCTTTGCGCAGACCTGCGCCTCCCATATCCTGCGTTTGAATATGAGGCACCCTATGGCGACGATCTACGGCATCAAGAACTGCGACACGATGAAAAAGGCCCGCACATGGCTGGAAGCGCACAAGGTCAAGGCCGACTTCCATGACTACAAGGCTTCGGGGA
>JBBQBL010000150.1:0-6343 GCA_038317805.1 Micropepsales bacterium | reverse complement strand
CGCCATCATAGCCGAACCGTACATTTTCGAATGCGACGGCACCGCCCTGGCGGGGAACGTTGAGAATGGCCGCGCCGGGCGCATCGACGATGCGGGGCTTGGTGTCGATGGCGGCGAACATGCGATTGGCGGCGGCGACGCCGGCCGATGCGGTAGGCCAGAGCTGGCTCAGATTGCGCACCGGCTGCTGCGCCAGCAACAGGGCGGTGATGAAGCCCACGAAAGTGGGAAGCGTCAGCTGGCCATGCAGGGTCTGATAGCCGGCAAAGAGCAGAACCAGCGCGATCACCAGGCCGGCGAAAATGTCGGTCATCGGCGCGGCGGCGGCGCGCAGGCGAACGGCTTTCAGCAATGTGTTCAGCCGCGCCGCCAGCCTGGCATCCACCCGCGCGACATTGTGCGCCTCCAGGCCATAGGCCTTGATGATGCGTCGTCCGTCCATCGCTTCCGACAAGGCGATGGAAAGATCGCCCGTCTCGGTCATGCCGCGGGTGGCGGCGCGGCGCATCGACCCGCCCAGCCGCTCCATCGCCCAGGCGACGCCGGGCAGGATGATCAGCGCCAGCGCGCCCAGCTGCCAGTCGCTGATCAGCACATAGGCCAGATAGACCACCAGTTGGACCGCCTCCAGAAATACAGCGGCGATACTTTGCGTGAGGCCGTCGCGCATCAAGGTGGCGTCATAGAGGAAGTTGGATACGAACTGACCGGAATGCACGGCATTGAGATCGGCCAGGTCGCGGCGGATCAGCCGCCCGAACATGTCGCGCTGGGCGGCGGCCACGGTACGCTCGCCCAACGAGTCGACCATCATACGGCCGAGGAACAGGGTAACAGCGCGAAGCCAAACCACGCCGGCCACCGCCAAGGCCAGCGGAAGCAGCAATTCGCTCTGGTGGCGCAGGAAGATGAGTTTGATCTCCCAGCTGACCATCATGGGTACCAGCCCGCCGACGGCACTGGTCAGCAGCATGCAGAAGATGGCCAGCAGCAACAGGCCCCATTCGCCGCGGACATAGTCGCGCACCAAACGGCGGATGACTGGGGCAGTGTTAAGGCCGGGCCCGGGGGAACTCATGCGCCCGTGCTGTAGCATGCGGGGGCATCTGAGGCAAAAAGCCTTTTGGGGCCAGATGGTTAGTGGTGATGATCGTCCTCGGGTTCCATCAGCCGGTGCATATGGACCACGAAATAGCGCATCTGGGCATTGTCCACCGTGGCCTGGGCCTTGGCGCGCCAGGCCTTCTTGGCCTCGGCGAAATTGGGGTACATGCCGACAAAATCCAGCTTGGACAGGTCCTTGAACTCGACGACCTGGGTGTCCTTCAGCTCGCCGCCGAACACAAAATGCAGAAGCTGCTGGGAATCGGGCATGGAATTCACTTTCGTTGCGCCGCACCATTGAAGCCCGAAGGGGCTGCGGCGCTCAATTCTCTTATTGTCGCAGGAGCGTAAGGATCTCGTTACTGAGCGGCGGATTGGCGGCGACCAGGCTGGCCTGCTTGGTCACCGGCCGGTTGTAGATCAGCACTTCGCCATGGCAGTCGGTCAGCCGGCCGCCGGCTTCCGACAGGATGATGTCGGCGGCGGCCAGGTCCCAGTCACGCTTGGGGGTCAGGCTGACGCTGGCATCGGCGCTGCCGTCCGCCACCAGCACCACGCGATAGGCGACCGAGTTGCGGTTCTGCACATGCATGGGCGGGAAGGGCGCCGCCGAAAGCTGGGTGCGGTCGCCCAGCATGGCGCAGTCCTTCAAATCCTCGCGCGCGCCGACATGAATTGGTGTGCCATTGCGATGTGCGCCGGCCCCCAGCCGCGCCGAGTACATCTCGTCGCTGATGGGATTATAGACCACGCCGCAAACCGGGCGTCCGTCCACCACGATGCCGGCGCAGATGGTGAAGTGCGGCCGGTTCTTCAGGAATGCCACGGTGCCGTCGATTGGGTCGATGACAAAGACAGTGCGGCGCTGAAGCCGCGCCGGATCGTCGATGGTTTCTTCCGACAGCCAGCCATAATCAGGCCGCGCCTTGGTCAGCGTCTGGCAAAGAAACCTGTCCACCGCCAGGTCGGCTTCGGTGACAGGGCTGCCGCCTTCCTTGTTCCACTGCTTGTAGTCGCCGCCATAGAAGCTGCGTGCGATATGCCCGGCCTCACGGACCGTATCTTCCAGCAGGCCTAAGTCCTCACGCGCCGGCAAGGGTCATGCCTTCGATGCGCACGGTCGGCGAATTGACGCCATGGCGGAATTCCAGGTCGCTGGCCGGCACCAGGCTGGCGAACATGTCTTTCAGGTTGCCCGCGATGGTGACTTCGGAAACGGGATAGGCGATCTGGCCATTCTCGATCCAGAAACCGGCGGCGCCTCGGGAGTAATCGCCGGTCACGCCGTTGACGCCCATGCCCATCAGCTCGGTGACGTAGAAGCCCTGCTTGATGTCGGCAATCAGGTCTTTGACGCTGAGTGTGCCCGCTTCCAGATAGAGATTGGTTGAGGAGGGTGACGGCGGCCCGCCGGTGCCGCGTGCGGCATGGCCGGTGGTCTCAAGCCCAAGCTGGCGTGCGCTGGCGCATTCCAGGATCCAGCTGGTCAGCCTGCCGTTCTCGATGAAGGCGCGGCGGGCATTGGCCACGCCTTCGCCATCGAACGGCTTGGAGCGCAGGCCGCGCACCCGGTGGGGATCGTCGATGATGTTGATGCCGGGTGCGAAGATGGTTTGGCCCATCTTGTCCTTCAGGAAGGATACGCCGCGTGCGATGGCCGTGCCGGAAATGGCGCCGGCGAAATGGCCCAGCAATCCACCGGCTTCATCGGGATGGAATACCACCGGCACGCTCTGGGATTTCATGCTGCGCGGGTTCAGCCGCTTGACGGCTTTTTCGCCGGCAGTGCGGCCGATATCGGCAGGCGAGCGCAGGTCGGAAGCATGCCGCGCGCTGGCCTGGTCATAGTCGCGCTCCATGCCGGTGCCTTCGCCCGCCAGCACCGCCACGCCGATGCCGTGGCTGGTCCCGGCATAGCGGCCGTAAAAGCCGGTCGAGGTGGCCAGCGCCACGGCGCTGCGCGAAAAGGAGGCGCCGCCGCCTTCGGAATTGGTGACGCCTGCAACCGCCATCGCGGCGGCTTCGACATCACGGGCGCGCTCGATCAACAGATCGGCGCTGGGTTCGGTTGGATCTTCCAGGTCCAGCTGCGGAATGACTTTCGCCAGCCGGTCCCGGGGCGCCAGCCCCGCGAACTTGTCCTCGGGCGCGAGCCTGGCCATCGTCACGGCGCGCTCGGGCAGCGCCGCCAGCGCATCGGGCGAATGATCGGTGGAAGAAATGAACGCGACCTGCTGGCCGACAAAGACGCGCAGGCCGATGTCGTAATTCTCCGCCCGCTCGACATCTTCCAGCTTGCCCAGCCGGTAGGAGACGCTGGAGGACACGCCTTCCACGAACAGGGCATCGGCGGTATCGGCGCCGCACCTTTTGGCGGCGTCGAGCAGGGAACTCAGGATGGCTTGGGGATCGCGCTTGGGGGGGCTGGTCATGCCCATCGGATGCCGCACCTTTGGGGGCGCGTCAAGGTTTGCCCAGATGCGGCGGTGCGCCGGGCACGGCGATATCGGGGGCGATATAGAGCGCCTGTTCGCCAAAGGCCATGAACAGGTGCAGATGCTTGAGCACATCCATCCCCAGGGACAGCTCCGGCAATTTCAGGTCGGCATTGTGGCGATAGGCCCGGTTGCGCGCCATCGGGCTCTTGTCGGCGTTGCGGTTCATGACGTCGGGCACGACCATGACTTCGGGATTGTCCACCGTCATGCCGCCGAACGACATTTTTGAAAAATTGTGGAGATAGCCGGTCAGGAAGGCATCGCCATTGATGGCGCGGTAGGGCGTCATGCCCGGCGAGTCCGGATGCAGATCGAAATCGCGCCGCGCCGCGGGCAACCGCATGATGGTGTGCCGCGAGCCGGTGTCGAAGATGGCATCGTAAGTGTGGCCGTCCAGGGTGACGGGAATGTGCAGGTGCCAGCCTTTATTGTGCATGGTGGTGCGGACTGTGGGGGTCCAGCCCTGCGGGCCGGGGCAATGATCCTTGGCGTACATCTTCAGCATGCCGGCGCCGAAATCCACGTCCACGTCATAGGGCTGCAGCATGTCCTGGGCCAACTCGCCGGCATAGGGACGCTTGGGTTCGGGCCACACCATTAGCGCCGCGTCCTTGCGGTTCAGATGGCCGAAGGTGAAATCGTCGACCACCGCAAAGCGGCGCGAGACGCGGCCATTGATGTCATAGACCGCCGTGCCGCTGTCATGCAGCGGCAGCTTCAATTCCTCGATCGTATCGCGGGACAGCTGGGTAATGGCGCCGCCGGTGTCCAGGATCATGTGCCGCGTGGCGCCGTTCAGGGTGACGGGCACGGTGCGGATGTTGCTGTCCGGCTCGGCGCTGTGCATCGGCACGGAGGCCAGCAGCTTTGCCGGCGCGCAGTCCTGGGCCTGGGCGGCGGTGGCGGTCAGCAGCAGGACGGGCAGCAGGATGTTGCGCATGTCAGGAACCTACACCTGTCGGTGCTAAGCCGCCAGTATGCCGCTGTCCGGCTATTTTGCGCCAATATCGCCGTTTTCGAATAGGGATGCCACGTTGGCGTCGACCGCCTTGGCAGCACTTATGTCCGCCTCGCCGCCCGCAGCGTCACCCAGCTTCTGCTTGGTCATTCCGCGCATGTACAGAGAGGGCGTCTGCTGCGGCGCGATCGCCAAAGCCTGATTGTAAGCCTCCAGCGCTTCGGGATAACGGCCCATCTGGTACAAAACGAGCCCTTTGCTATCGATGATGTGCGATGCTTTTTGCGGTTGGGCTTTCAGGGCCAGATCGCAATCCCTGAGCGCGCCGTCTAGTTGCACCTTTTGCAGGCCCCGCACGAAGCATCGCGAGTTGAGATAGTTGGCGTTGTTGGGCGTGGCGGCGAGTGCCTGGTCCAGGAAAGCGAGCCTATCGTTTTTGCGTGGCGGGGAGCCTGCGCTGACATAAAAACGGCCCTCTTTGAAGGCCATATAGATGTGGAGATGGCGCATCACGTCCATTCCCAGCGTCAATTGTTCCAGCTTGAGTTCATCGAAGCCGGTAAGTGCGCGATTGCCAGTCTGCTGATTATAATTGGCGCTGTTCACCCGGTCCGGCATAATCAGCACCGTGGGATTGGAGACGTCGATCCCATTAAAGCTCAGTGTATGAAATGTGTGGGTGAAGCTGGCCAGCTTGGGATCGCCATTCACGTTCGGGCCCTTGGCCAGGTCCGAGGAATCTTGGGAGAGGTCGAAAACCCGCTTGGCGGTATCGCGACTGATGAATGTGCGCACTGCACCAGTGTCGATCAGCGCTTTAAATTCATGTCCATCCAGTTTTACGGGGATCAGGATCTGCGAGCGGTCCCTGATTGTGATTGGGACTGCCGCGACATCTTGCGGTGACCAGTACACAACTTTGCCAGGACAATGATCGGGAGAAAAGTATCTGAGTTTGCCGGCGCCGAAATCGATGTCCACGTCATAGTGCAGCATCAGGTCGGTTGAAAAAAGGCCGTCGACATCGCTCATGGCGTGAGCCGAAATCATCAAGGGTTGGCGTTCTGCCTTGAGTGATCCGAGCATGAAATTGTCGGCGATTACGAAATTGTGTGATTCATTTCCCGATACGTCGAATATGCGCATGGCGCTGTTGCGCAATTCCATATTCAATTCCTTGGCGGTATCTTTTGTTATCTGGCTTATGTAACCGCCCGTATCCAGCAGCATCAGCTTGGAGACATTGTTGATAGTGACGGGTACCATCTGGCGGAAGCTGCCGGACGTGGTGAGCATCTGCACATCCGCGATGAGCTTCAGCCCGCCGCAAGTGTCCGCAGCCACAGCCGGTGTGCTGAGCATACCGATGCAGGCCAGCGCAGCCGCAATAATCGCGTGATGTTTCATCCCAAGGCCCCCGCCCATTCTGGTGGAAATTTAACGCGGGATTTTGCGTATCACCAGATGGGTTTGCCCGAGCCGGGCAGTCCCAGCCTTGACCAATTGTCAGTGACCTTGCGGATCACATCGGGGTCCATGGCGATCTTCTTGCCCCATTCGCGATTGGTCTCGGGCGGCAGCTTGTTGGTGGCGTCCAGACCGATCTTGGAGCCCAGGCCCGATTGCGGCGAGGCGAAATCCAGGTAATCGATCGGGGTGTTTTCGACGATCAGCGTGTCACGCGCCGGATCGACTCTTGTGGTGAGCGCCCAGATGACTTCTTTCCAATCGCGCACGTTCACGTCGTCGTCGGTAACGATAATGAACTTGGTGTACATGAACT
>JBBQBL010000149.1:0-6374 GCA_038317805.1 Micropepsales bacterium | reverse complement strand
ATGGGCAAGCAGAGCGGCGGCTGCCTGGTCAATATCGCGCTGGGACTGGTGGGCGCGCTGGCCGGCGGCTTCCTGTTCAAGACCCTGAACGGGGACTTCGATTACAACCAGCACGGATTTGTCATCTCGACAATCGTGGCGGTGATCGGTGCCGTCATCGTGCTGGCGATCTGGAACGCCGTGACCGGACACCGGCCTCTGCGCTAGCCTCACCCTTCGACAAGCTCAGGGTGAGGAACGTCCTCATGCTGAGCTTGTCGAAGCATGGGGACTTCAGCACCAGGGCGGAACGGGCTTTTTCTCGCCCGGCTGCATGCCGCCCAGATGCGACAGGATGCGGGCGTAATTGGCATCACCCGGCTTGGATGCCACCACGCCGTCCAGCGGGCCGCCGGGAATGGTGCGAATGTTGAGCGTGATGGTGCCGTCCGGGTTCATCAAGGCGGTGCCGATGCTGCCCGGGCCGCGGCAATCCTGTTGCAGGGTCACGGCAGATGCCGGCACCGCCAGCAGGGCCAAGAAGCACAGCGTCTTCATTTGGCCAGGAAGTCCAGCACCAGCTTGGTGGTGGCGGCCGGATTTTCTTCCATGATCCAGTGACCGGAGGCCGGCACGATGCCGCCGGTGACATTGGCGGCGGCGAATTTCAGCTCCACCGCCATGCCGGCGCCAAAGGATTTCTCCGCGCCCAGCGCCAGCACCGGCATTTGCAGCTTGCCTTTCGCGAGCAGCGCCTTGTTGTCGGCGGCATCGGGTGTGAAGGCCTTGAACTGCTCGAAGGCGTCATGCATGGCGTGCGGCCGGGCATAGAGCGCGGCATAATGATTGCGGGTCGCCTCATCGATCTTCTTGGGATCGGCGGACAGTTCGTTGTAGAAACGATCAAGATAGATGCGCTCGCGTCCCGCCACCAGCCGCTCGGCATCGGGGCCGCGGAAGTTGAAGTGCCACAGCAGCGGGTTCAGCAGGATCTTGTCCCAGTTGCCGATACCGGGCAGCGGCGCGTCGATCACAACCCACTTGGTGATGCGCGCCGGGTACTCGTGGGTGACAAGCTGGGCCTTGTCCACTTTCAGCGCGTCCATCACGCCGGCGATGTCGCGCGCCTCATTGGCCTTGGTGTAGCCGGTGTCCGGATGGGCGGAGAGGCCCATGCCGCGCAGGTCGGGCACGATGACGGTGTGATCCTTGACCAGCTTGGCCGCAATCGGCGCCCACATGTCGCCGGTATCGCCAAAGCCATGCAACAGCACCACGGCAGGACCGGAACCGCCGGAGCGGACATACAGCACGGTGCCGTTGGTCTTGATGGTCTGGGTCTTGAACGCGGCCGGAAACGGCTCGACGGCAAAGGCTGGCGCAACAAACAGCAACGCCGCAACTGCGCTGATGGCAAAACGGATCATCAAAACACCCTTGCTTGAATTACTCGGCCGCAGGCTTTTGCAGATAAATCTCGCCGCCGCCCTGCTTGAATTCGTCCGACTTCCTGGCCATGGCAGCGCGGATTTCGGCGGTCGACAAAGTGTCGTTGGTGCCTTTGGCGGCGTCGCGGACTTCCTGGCTGATCTTCATGGAGCAGAATTTCGGTCCGCACATGGAGCAGAAATGCGCCACCTTGGCGCCGTCGGCCGGCAGGGTTTCGTCGTGATAGAGCTGGGCGGTTTCCGGATCCAGCGCCAGGGCGAACTGGTCGCGCCAGCGGAACTCGAAGCGCGCCTTTGACATCGCATCGTCCCAGATGCGCGCGGCCGGATGGCCCTTGGCCAGGTCGGCGGCATGGGCGGCAATCCGGTAAGCGATCACGCCGGCCTTCACATCGTCGCGATCGGGCAGGCCCAGATGTTCCTTGGGCGTGACATAGCAAAGCATGGCGCAGCCGAACCAGCCGATCATCGCCGCGCCGATGGCAGAGGTGATGTGGTCATAGCCCGGTGCCACATCGGTGGTCAGCGGTCCCAGCGTATAGAAAGGCGCCTCGTCGCAGGCCGCCAACTGGCGGTCCATGTTTTCCTTGATCTTGTGCATCGGCACATGGCCGGGACCTTCGATCATCACCTGGACATCGTGCTTCTGGGCGATCTTGTTCAACTCGCCCAGGGTTTCCAGCTCGGCGAACTGGGCGGCGTCATTGGCGTCGGCGGTCGAGCCGGGGCGCAACCCGTCGCCCAATGAGAAGGACACGTCATACTGTTTCAGCAGTTCGCAGATGTCCTCGAAATGGGTGTAGAGGAAATTTTCCTTGTGATGCGCCAGGCACCACTTGGCCAGGATCGAGCCGCCGCGTGACACGATGCCGGTGACACGCTCGGCGGTCAGCGGGATATGCGCCAGCCGTACCCCGGCATGGACGGTGAAATAGTCCACCCCCTGCTCGCACTGCTCGATCAGCGTATCGCGATAGATGTCCCAGGTCAGGTCTTCGGCCACGCCGCCGACCTTCTCGAGCGCCTGGTAGATCGGCACGGTGCCGATCGGCACCGGCGAATTGCGCACGATCCATTCGCGGATGGTATGGATATGGCGGCCGGTGGACAGGTCCATCACCGTGTCGGCGCCCCAGCGGATGGACCACACCATCTTGTCCACTTCCTCGGCCACACCGCTGGTCACGGCGCTGTTGCCGATATTGGCGTTGACCTTGGTGAGGAAGTTGCGGCCGATGATCATCGGCTCGGTCTCGGGGTGGTTGATGTTGGAGGGGATGATGGCGCGGCCGCGCGCGATCTCGTCGCGCACGAACTCGGCGGTGATCTCCTGCGGGATGTTGGCGCCGAAGCTGTTGCCATCGGCCAGCGCCGAGCGGCCCAGATTTTCGCGAGCCGCGATATACTTCATCTCTTCGGTGATGATGCCCTGGCGCGCGTAATAGAGCTGGGTGACATTCTTGCCGGGCTTGGCGCGCAGCAGCTTGACGCCATCGCGCTTGAACTGCGGCACGGTCAGCTTTTCGCCGGGCTTCAGGCCATCGTCTTCGGGCTTGCGGTCACGGCCGACATATTCCTCGACATCGCCGCGCGCCAATATCCATTCCCGGCGCTTGGCGGCCAGGCCCTTTTCGATGTCGATGGTGACGGCATCGTCGGTGTAGGGACCGGACGTGTCGTACAGCCGGACCGGCGCTTCGCCGCCTGACAGTTTGACTTCGCGGAACGGGACGCCATTCACCATCAGCTTGTTGGAGCCGGGCAACGCGCCGCGAGTGATGGACAGCGACTTGTCGAGAATGGGCTTGTTCATGGCAACCTCTCCCTACGCCGGTGTGAGCCGGATCAGGTTCTAAGGGATCCGCACCATTGCGGTCTCAGCGCCTTGCGAGCGCACCCCTGGGAGCGCCAAACATACTACTGGAGTCAGACCCACGCCAGATGAACTTCAGGCATTTTCGACGTTCTTGGCTCGAAATTCGCCTGTGTTTTCGTCGAGATCCACGAGCTGCATGATCAAATTCTGTTTTGGGAAGCAATCAGCGATATGCCGTGGCACTGCGCTCACGTCTTGGGCAACCGTAATGACAACCCGGAATAGGCCGCCGCATTTGTCCCGCGCCCACTTCAGATTTTCGATCCTTTCGCGGTTCCCTGGCAAACTGCGCCACTCACCAGACCCTTCGAGATCGAACGAGTCGTACGTGACTGACTTTCCTTGAACCTTTATCCCGTCCTGCCACAGCGTAAGGACCACTGTTGTCCCATCTTCCGATCTAGCAGACCAACTCCAGCGAGGGTTCGCGCCCTTGGCGTCAAAAGCCCTGAAACACTCTGCCAACCCCATACCCTGCGCCCCTAGCTCGCTGCAAAAGTCCTGAACTCCGAAATCACCGCCTTGACCGCCGCCGCGATGATCTTTTCCCCAGCTTCCACATTGGCCTGGGAAGGATCGGAGCCGATGCGCCCGTCCGGGAAGCGGCGCCTGTAATCATCGGCGTCCAGGATCGGGCCATTGGGGGCGATGCGCGGGCTCATGGCAACCGACTTCACCGCTTGCGGATAGCCGGCCCAGGTCACCGACACTTCAGACGGCGTGGCATGGCTGCCCTCGCCCACCGGGAAAAGCTGGCGGCAGACGTCCATCACCCCGCGCAGCTCCCACCAGTTGCGCAAGGTGCAGCGCAGCGGGGGATGGTTGGAGCCGGAGCCCCCCGAAAAAGTGACGCCGTGATAAATCTCGGAGAAGGCGGCCGTGATGGTGGCGATATTGCCGCCATGGCCGTTCAGCCAATAGATGCGCTCAAAGCCATGCCGCACCAGCGACTGGGCCCAGTCCTGCATCGCCGCAATCATGGTGGAGGGGCGCAGGGTGATGGTGCCGGCAAAGCCCATGTGATGCTGCGCCTGACCGACATTGAAGGTGGGCCCGACCAGGAAGCCGGCTTCGTCCCCTGCCCGCTTGCCGATGATTTCCGGACACAGCGCGTCGGTACCCAAGAGGCCATTGGGGCCATGCTGTTCGGTGGAGCCGATGGGAATCAGGATAGCCTTGGACTTGGCCAGGTAGGCCTCGACCTCGGGCCAGGTGGACAGATGAAGCTGCATGAACCGCCGTCTTGAAGTTGAGATGCGATCATAGCACCATCGCGCCCCAAGTAAGCCCAAAAGACCACAAGCGAAAAGAGACAGCGACATGTCCGACAGCCTGTTCCCGGTGCCGGAGGAATGGAAAAAGCGCGCCCTGATGACCAAGGCGCAATATGAGGCCGCCTATGCGGCATCGATAAAGAACCCGGACGGCTTCTGGGGCAAGGAAGCCGCGCGACTGGACTGGGCCAAGCCTTTCACCAAGGTCCAGAATGTCAGCTACGACCCGGACAAGCTGTCCATCAAGTGGTTCGAGGATGGGGCACTGAACGTCTCGGCCAACTGCATCGACCGCCACCTGGCCAGCCGCGGCGATCAGACCGCCATCATCTGGGAAGGCGATGATCCCGCCGACAGCAAACACATCACTTACAGGCAGCTTCACGAAGAAGTCTGCAAGTTCGCCAATGTCCTGAAGGCCCGCGGCGTCCAGAAGGGAGACCGCGTCACTCTCTACATGCCCATGATACCGGAAGCGGCCTATGCCATGCTGGCCTGCGCCCGCATCGGGGCGGTGCATTCGGTGGTGTTCGGCGGCTTTTCGCCCGACAGCCTGGCCGGGCGCATCACCGATTGCGACTCCAGGATCGTCATCACCGCTGATGAGGGCCTGCGCGGCGGCAAGACGATTCCGCTGAAGAGGAATGTTGATCTTGCTGCCACCGCCTGCCCCGGCCTTGACACCGTAATCGTGGTCAGGCGCACGGGCGGACCAGCCCTGATGCACAAGGGCCGCGATGTCTGGTATCACGAGGAAGCTGCCAAGGTCTCTGCCGATTGTCCCGCCGAGCCGATGAATGCGGAAGACCCGCTGTTCATTCTTTACACGTCTGGTTCGACCGGAAAGCCCAAGGGCGTGCTGCACACCTCGGGCGGCTATCTGCTGTGGGCGTCCTGGACGCATCAGTATGTGTTCGATTACCACGACGGCGATATCTATTGGTGCACCGCCGATGTCGGCTGGGTCACCGGCCACAGCTATATCGTCTATGGCCCGCTGGCCAACGGCGCCACCACACTGATGTTCGAAGGCGTGCCCAACTATCCCACCAGCTCGCGCTTCTGGGAGGTGATCGACAAGCACAAGGTCAACATCTTCTATACCGCGCCCACCGCCATCCGCGCCCTGATGCGCGACGGCGACGGCCCCGTGAAGAAGACCAGCCGCGCGTCCCTGCGCCTCTTGGGCAGCGTGGGCGAGCCGATCAATCCGGAAGCCTGGCTGTGGTATCACCGCGTGATCGGCGATGGCCGCTGCCCCATCGTCGATACCTGGTGGCAGACCGAGACCGGCGGCCTGATGATTTCGCCGTTGCCCGGCGCCACGGACTTGAAACCCGGTTCAGCCACCCTGCCCCTGCCCGGCATCGTTCCGGAGCTGGTGGATTCCGAGGGCAAGGTGCTGCAGGGCGCCGTCACCGGCAATCTGTGCATTGCCCAGAGCTGGCCCGGCCAGATGCGCAGCGTTTATGGCGATCACCAGCGTTTCGTGGACACCTATTTCAAAACCTATCGCGGCAAGTATTTCACCGGTGACGGCTGCCGCCGCGACGAGGATGGCTATTACTGGATCACCGGCCGCGTCGATGACGTCATCAACGTCTCCGGCCACCGCATGGGCACCGCCGAAGTCGAGAGCGCATTAGTCGCGCATCCGAAAGTGTCGGAAGCCGCCGTCGTCGGCTATCCGCACGACATCAAGGGCCAGGGCATCTACGCTTATGTCACCTTGATGGCCGGCGAGAAGCCGACCGAGGAATTACGCAAGGAATTGGTGCAGTGGGTGCGCCAGGAAAT
>JBBQBL010000148.1:0-6393 GCA_038317805.1 Micropepsales bacterium | reverse complement strand
GATTTCTCGTCGGCCACCGGACGGCGGGCGTTGCTGCGCGTCAGCGGCGTGGAGTCGGTCTGCTCGTGGGCGACATCCTCGGGGAATTCTATGTGCACCGCGCCGGGCTTTTCTTCCTGCGCCAGGCGGAAGGCCTCGCGCACGCGGCTGGGAATATTGTCGGCGCTGGCCATCTGGTGGGTGAACTTGGTCAGCGGACGCATCATGTCCACGATGTCCAGGATCTGGAAGCGGCCTTGCTTGGAGCTTTTGATGGGCTTCTGGCCGGTGATCATCATCATCGGCATGCCGCCGAGCTGCGCATAGGCGCCGGCGGTCACCAGATTGGTGGCGCCCGGTCCAAGCGTCGCAAGAGACACGCCGGCCTTGCCGGTGTGGCGGCCATAGGTGGCGGCCATGAAGCCGGCGCCCTGTTCATGGCGGGTCAGGATCAGCTTGATCTTGGTGGAGCGCGACAGGCTGTCCAGGAAATCGAGATTTTCCTCGCCCGGAACGCCGAAGACATATTCGACGCCTTCCTCTTCCAGACATTGAATGAACAGATCGGATGCCTTGATCATTGGGTCCTCGCTCGGAAACATCTTTGGAAAAAATGAAAGCGGCAGGCCGGATCCCCGGCCTGCCGGATTAATGATCAGACGACGCCGTAGGCCAGCATGGCATCGGCGACTTTCTTGAAGCCGGCGATGTTGGCGCCGCGCACGTAATCGACATGGCCATCCTTCTCCTTGCCATATTCCAGGCAGCGGGAATGGATGCCGAGCATGATGTCCTTCAGCAGCTGCTGGAGTTCCTCTTCCTTCCAGGATCGGCGGCCCGAATTTTGGGCCATCTCAAGGCCGGACACGGCGACGCCGCCGGCATTGGCGGCCTTGCCCGGCGCATACAGGATGCGGGCCTTCTTGAAGACCTCGATGCCAGCGAGATCCGTCGGCATATTGGCGCCTTCCGACACCGCGATGCAGCCATTTTTCACCAGCGTCTCGGCATCCGTGCCGTTCAATTCGTTCTGGGTGGCGCAAGGCAGGGCGACATCGCACTTGACGCCCCAGGGCCGCGCGCCGCCGCCGGTAAAGGTGGCGCCCTTGAACTCCTTCACATATTCGGACATGCGGCCGCGGCGCTTGGTCTTCAGCACCTTCACCCAGTCGATCTTCTCCTGGGTGATGCCGTCCGGGTCATGGATGAAGCCTTCCGAATCCGAAAGCGTCAGCACCTTGCCGCCCAGCTGCACGATCTTTTCGGCGGCATGGGTGGCGACATTGCCCGAGCCGGAGATGACAGCGGTCTTGCCCGCGACGCTGTTGCCTTTGGCTTCCAGCATGTTCTGCAGGAAATAGACCGCGCCATAACCGGTGGCTTCGGTGCGGATCAGGCTACCGCCATATTCCAGGCCCTTGCCGGTCAGCACGCCGGTGAACTCGTTGGTGATGCGCTTGTACTGACCGAACATGTAGCCGATCTCGCGCCCGCCCACGCCGATATCTCCGGCCGGCACGTCAATGTCGGCACCGACATGACGATACAGCTCGGTCATGAAGGACTGGCAGAAGCGCATCACTTCGTGATCCGACTTGCCCTTGGGATTGAAGTTGGAGCCGCCCTTGCCGCCGCCCATGGGCAGACCCGTCAGGCTGTTCTTGAAGGTCTGCTCAAAGGCCAGGAACTTCAGCACGCTTTCGGTGACCGACGGATGGAAACGGATGCCGCCCTTGTACGGCCCGATGGCGTTGTTGTTCTGCACCCGCCAGCCGCGTTGGACGCGGATATTGTTCTTGTCATCTTCCCAGCAGACACGGAACGAGATCACCCGATCCGGCTCGGCGATGCGGCGCAGGATCTGGTACTCGTGATAAACGGGCTTGCCCTGAATGAAGTCGAAGATGTCGTGTGCGGCTTCGTGCACCGCCTGGACGAATTCCGGCTGGCCGGGATTGCGGCGCTCCACGCCCTTGAAGAAGCCTTCCAGATCAACATGTTCCTTGGTCATTGGTCTTTCCTCGTTGTTGTGTTGGGAAATGGATTTTTATGAAGGGGTGGCGTCGCGCGCGGGCGCGACGATCGCGGACATGCTGATTACGAAGGGCGAAATTGTGGGGCAACAACCTGTGTCGCGCGCACATGGCAGGAACATCTGCGTCATTGCATGCGCGCCCCGACGCCAGGTCTCTTGCACCTGATGGCGCACAAGTACCTGTTATTCCGAGGAGCTCCCCAAAACCCCAAAAGAGTAAACCCCGGGGTTCCCGGAGAGTCAACGAAAGGGCCCGCCAACAGACTGCTAGTGCTTGATTTTTAAGCGCTTTGGACGCTGACCTTCTGTCAAAAACTTGTCTTGTAGCAAAGCCTGACTGCGTCCCATGCGCGCCGCTTTATGCTATAGGTCGAGGCCTTTCTGCGAGGTCCTGTTGGCCGAGATACAGAACATCCTGCGCATCGCCGCCATCGGCCATCGCGTCATCTCGTTCAAGACGCGGGGCGCGGTCGCGCGCTCGGTCCATCACATTCTGACGGCTATCGGCCAAGGTGGCGCGCGCCCCGAAGGGCTTGAACTTGCGGTGATATCTCCTCTGGCGCAGGGCGCCGACCAGCTGATCGCCAGTGCCGGGCTGGAGCAGGGCTACCGGCTCCAGGCCATTCTGCCGGCAGCGCAGGCTGACTACGAAAAGACCTTCAACCTGGGCGATTTCGACGAGGAGATCGCTGCCTTCCGTGCGCTGCTGGACCAGGCGCGCCAGGGGCTGGGGGCGGAGGAATTGCCCGGCAACCTGGCCAACGAGGACACACGCAACCGCGCCTATATAACCTGTGCCGACACGGTCATTCGCAAAAGCGACATCGTGCTGGCGATCCTGTCGGCCGACCGCTGGGATTCCCAGACCGGCCAGAGCGCGCGCGATGCCGTGGCGTTGGGCCTGCCGCTGCTGGTGATCGATCCGGCCATGCCGGGCCAGCCGTTGCTTCACCGCAAGGACGGCATCATTCCCGCCACCGATGCGGCCATCGCTGACATGATGGCCGCCCTGCTGGACAAGCGCTTTCCCAACGACATCGCCCGCGCCAAGGCGGCGCTGGCGGCGGGCGATTTTCTCACCGCTCTGGATCTGCTGCGCCATGCGCCCGACGATCCCGACATCAAGCGCCGCACCGAGCGCGATTATCTTCTGGTACTGGCCCTGGCGCGCGCGGGCGCGGCGCGCCTGGGATTGGAATGTTTTCGTGAACGCCTGGCGCATGCGCCACTGGAAGTGCTGCCCGCCGACATGGCACGCGATATCGCCGCGCTGGAAGCACGCTGCCTCAAGGACATCGCGCTGGAAGCACCCGCCGATACGCGCCGCGAGGCGTTGATCGAAGCCGCCGACGCGTATGAAACGGTCTATCGCCGCTTCGGCGGTTATTATCCGCTGATCAATGCCGCCACCCTGTTCTTGCTGGCGGGCGAGCAGGCAACCGCGGAAAATCTGGCGCGCCAGACATTGCGGGAAGTGGCGGATTCAAAGGATTATTGGGGCCTTGCGACCAAGGCCGAAGCGCTGCTGGTGCTGGGCAAAAGCGATGAGGTGGCAGAGGTTCTGAAAGCGGCCAGCGCGCTTGGCATGTCCGCGTCCGGCATGGCCTCCACCAAGAAACAGCTTTTGACGGTGTGCGCGGCGCGCGGGTCCGACAGCTGCCTGCTGGACGAACTGCGCGTGCCCTCGGTGGTTTATTATTGCGGTCACCGCAACCTGGACGATGCGGATGCCGCGACGTTCCAGATCACGGCCCAGATGGCGGCGCTCAATACCGGCTTTGCTTATGGCTCGCTGTGCAGCGGCGGCGACATATTGATCGCCGAAGCGGCGCTGGCGGCGGGCATCGAACTGCATGTCGTGCTGCCCTACCGGGCCGAGGATTTTGTGAAGAGTTCGGTGTCGCCCGGCTGGGAGGCGCGCTTCGCCGCCTGCATGGCAAAGGCCCGCACCGTCTCCTATGTGATCGACAATGACGTGCTGGAGCATGATTGCGTAAAAGCCTTGTGCAGCAGCCACGCCATGGGCATGGCGCGCCGCCATGCTGATGCTCTTGCGACCGGCGTCTGCCAGCTGGCGATCTGGAACGGCGCACCCGCCAAGGCGGTGGCCACCGCGGCGGCGGAAGTGGCCAAATGGTCTGGGCTGGGCCTGCCCAGTGTCATCATCCCGCCGCAGGGCGCGCCTTACCGGCTGACCCAGCCCCCGCCGCCGCCCGACGATCACATCAGCCCGGACGTGGCACCGCGCGCCTTTCTGTTCGCGGATGTGCGCGGATTCAGCAAGCTGCCGGAACGGCATATGGAGCTGTTCGTCCAGACCTATATGGCCGGCCTGGCCGAAGCCATCGAACCTTTCGGGGGCGATATCGACTATCGCGCCACCGCCGGCGACGGGATTTTCCTGGTTTTTCGCACCCCCGCCATGGCGGCGGCTTGCGCCATCGCCATGCAGGGGCGCTCGGAGGGTTTTGATCGGGACCTGCACGGCATCGCCGTGCATCTGCAACTGCGGATCGCGGTCCATTACGGCCCCTGCCACCCCATCCATGATCCGATCCTGAAGAAAGATTCGTTCGCGGGCCGGGAGATTATTCGCGCCGCCCGCATCGAGCCGGTCACACCGCCGGGTGAAATCTATGTGACAGAACAGCTGGCCAGCGCGCTGTTCCTGGCGGGGGCCAAAGACTGGCGCTGCGACTATGTCGGCATCCAGCCCACGGCCAAGGGGTTCGGCAATTTCCGCATGTATTCGATCAAGCCGCACGGCTAGCCCTGCGCTGACGTTGGAAGGCTGGTTTGCCGCATACTGACAAAATGTCAACAAGATTCTCTTGCTTTCAAAACAGGACTGAAACTGCTACGGAACCGAGGCTTTTGGCGGACACCGCCGGGCATGGGGTAGGGGGTTTTTGTGGCGGGCTTATCGAGGGGGCAGTGCGCGCGCGCCTTCGGCTTGACGCTCCTGCTGTCGCTTTTTTCCACACCCCTTTTTGCCGCCGATGCCCCGGGCACCCATGAAGGCGTTGCCTCCTGCGGCGGCTCTACATGTCACGGACGCCTGGCGCCCACCGGCAAGACGGTGCGCCAGAACGAACTGATCACCTGGCAGGACACAACATCCGCGGCCGGCTCGCACAGTCAGGCGTGGCAGGTTCTCACACGCAGCCGTGCGCAAGGCATCGCACAGCGTCTGGGCCTGGGACGCGCCGAGAGCGCCAAGGAATGCCTGGGCTGTCATGCCGAGCCAGCATCGGCGCGGGGTTCCAAATTCCAGATCTCTGATGGCGTGGGCTGCGAAGCCTGTCATGGCGGCGCCGGTGGCTGGCTGGTGAGCCACTACACGGTCGGCGCGACCCATGCCGACAATGTGAAGAACGGCATGACCGCGCTGGAAGATCCGCGCGCGCGTGCCAATCTTTGCCTGGACTGCCATTTCGGCAGCGCCAAGCCCGGCCAGTTCGTCACCCACAAGATGATGGCGGCGGGCCATCCGCGAGTGTCTTTCGAGCTGGATCTCTACAGCGCTCTGCAGCGCCATTACGATTTCGATGCCGACTATGTGAAGCGCAAGCCCCTGGCCAGCGGCATCAAGTTCTGGGCGGTGGGACAGGCCCTGGCGGTGGAACGCCAGCTCTCGCTCTACGCCGATGGCGTGCACACCAATGAAGGCGCCTTCCCTGAATTCTATTTCTTCGATTGCCAGAGCTGCCATCGCCGCATTTCGGATGTGTCCAATGCGGCGCTGACAGCCGAGGCCAACCCGGGCCGTCCGCTGCCGCCGGGCACGCCGCCTTTCAATGACGAAAACATGATCATGCTGTCGGCCATCGCAAAAGTCGCGGCGCCGGGCGAGGGCGCCAGCTTCGATGCAGCGGCGCGCGCTTTCCATTCCGCCATGGCGCAAAGCCGTGACGTGACAGCGGCGGCTTCCCAGCTTGCGGGCGCGGCGCGCAATCTGGCGGCCGCGATGGCCAGCCATGCCTTCAACCGGGGCGAGACCTTCGCGGCGCTGGAAGCGGTGCTGAGCGGGGCCGCGGCGCGCTATACCGATTATCAAGGCGGCGCCCAGGCGGTGATGGCCGCCGACACGCTGCTCAATTCTCTGGTGGCGCAAGGCCAGGTGGACCGCAAGGCCGCCGAGAGCGTGCGGCCGCAGATCAGCAAGCTTTACGCCGAAGTGCATGACACCAATGCCTGGCACCCGGCGGAATTTCGCGACGCGATCCGGCAGTTGGCCGGCGCGGTGGGGAGACTGAAATGATTACGCGTATCCGTCCGTTGCTGAGCATCGCGTTGAGCGGGCTTTTGGTGCTGAGCGCCTGTGGCAAGAATGATGGCAGCGCCAGCTCCAACACCAGCGCCACCAATTCCACGCCCAG
>JBBQBL010000147.1:0-6414 GCA_038317805.1 Micropepsales bacterium | reverse complement strand
CGCGCGTCAGGCCCTTGGGCGGCTTGACCACAATGCGGCCGCCCGACAGGCCCTTGCCGACATAGTCGTTGGCATCGCCCGTCAGCTCAATGGAAATGCCGCGCGCCAGGAAGGCGCCAAAGCTCTGCCCCACCGTGCCGGTGAATTTCACGCTGATCGTGTCCTCGGGCAGGCCGGCATGGCCATAGCGCCTGGCCACTTCGCCCGACAGCATGGCGCCGACGGTACGGTCCACGTTGCGCACGCTGCGCTCCAGCCGCACCGGCTGGCCATGCTCGATCGAAGGCTTGGCGGCGGTGATCAGATCGTGATCCAGCGCCGATTCCAGGCCGTGATTCTGCTTTTCCTTGTGATGGATGGCGACGCCAGGCTTGGGCGTGACGCTGTAGAGGATGCGGCCCAGGTCGATGCCCTTGGCCTTCCAGTGCGACACGGCCTTGTTCATGTTGAGCTTGTCGACCCGGCCGATCATCTCGTTCAGGGTGCGGAAGCCCAGATCGGCCATGATGACGCGCAGTTCCTCGGCCACGAAGAAGAAGTAGTTGATCACATGCTCGGGCTGGCCGGTGAAGCGCTTGCGCAGCACCGGGTCTTGCGTCGCGACACCCACCGGACAGGTGTTGAGATGGCACTTGCGCATCATGATGCAGCCCGAAGCGATCAGGGGCGCGGTGGCAAAGCCGAACTCGTCGGCGCCCAAGAGCGCGCCGATGGCGACGTCGCGGCCGGTGCGCAGACCGCCATCGACCTGCACCGCGACGCGGCCGCGCAGGCCGTTCAGCACCAAAGTCTGCTGGGTTTCGGCGAGGCCGATTTCCCAAGGACTGCCGGCATGGGTCAAGGACGTCAGCGGCGAAGCGCCGATGCCGCCTTCAAAACCCGAAATGGTGATGTGATCGGCGCGGCACTTGGCGACGCCGGCGGCAACGGTGCCGACACCCACTTCCGACACCAGCTTGACCGAGATGCGCGCCTTCTGGTTGACGCTCTTGAGGTCGCGGATCAGCTGCGCCAGGTCTTCGATGGAATAGATGTCGTGATGCGGCGGCGGCGAGATCAGGCCGACGCCGGGCGTGGAATGGCGCACCTTGGCGATATTGGCATCGACCTTGTGGCCGGGCAGCTGGCCGCCTTCGCCGGGCTTGGCGCCCTGGGCCATCTTGATCTGGATGTCGTCGGCATTGACCAGATATTCGGCGGTGACGCCGAAGCGGCCTGACGCCACCTGCTTGATCGCCGAGCGCATGGAATCGCCATTGGCCATCGGCTTGAAACGGTCGGCTTCCTCGCCGCCTTCGCCGGTGTTGGAGCGGCCGCCGATGCGGTTCATGGCGATGGCCAGATTGGTATGGGCTTCGCGGCTGATGGAGCCGAAGCTCATCGCGCCGGTGGAGAAGCGCTTGACAATCTCGTTGGCGGGCTCGACTTCGTCCAGCGGAATGGAGTCGCCGGTCTTGAACTGCATCAGGCCGCGCAAGGTCAGCAGACGCTCGGACTGCTCGTTGATCTGCTGGGCGAACAGGTCGTATTCCGCCGGATTGTTGCCGCGCACCGCATGCTGCAGGCGGGACACTGAATCCGGCGTCCAGGCATGGTCTTCGCCGCGCAGGCGGAAGGCATAGTCGCCGCCCACATCCAGCATATTGCGATAGATGGGATTGTCGCCGAACGCGTCGCGGTGACGGCGCACGCTTTCCTCGGCGATCTCTTTCAGGCCGATGCCTTCGATGGTCGATGCGGTGCCGGTGAAGTATTTCTGGATGAAGTCGGTGGACAGGCCCACCGCGTCAAAGATCTGCGCGCCGCAATAGGACTGGTAGGTGGAGATGCCCATCTTGGACATCACCTTCAGCACGCCCTTGCCGATCGCCTTGATGTAGTTCTTCTGCACTTCGTAAGGCTTGAGGGCCAGGCCCTGACGCACCCGGATCTGCTCCAGGGTTTCAAACGCCAGGTACGGATTGATGGCTTCGGCGCCATAGCCGGCCAGCACGCAGAAATGATGCACTTCGCGCGCTTCGCCGGTTTCCACGACAAGACCGGTCTGCATGCGCAGGCCCTGGCGCACCAGGTGATGATGCACCGCCGCCGTCGCCAGCGCGGCCGGGATCGGAATACGGTCGGCGCTGACGGCGCGGTCTGACAGGATCAGAATGTTGTTGTCCGCCAGCACCGCATCGGTGGCGTTCAGGCAGATGCGCTGCACGGCGTTGGACAGGCCTTCGGCGCCTTCGTTGGCCGGCCAGGTGCAGTCGATGGTGCCGGTGCGGAAAGCGCCGTCCACCAGTTCGGAGATCGAACGGATCTTTTCCACATCGGCGTTGGTCAGCACGGGCTGGAGAACTTCCAGCCGCTTGTGTGCGCCGGCATCGCGGCCCAGCAGGTTGGGACGCGGCCCGATCATGGACACCAGGCTCATCACCAGCTCCTCGCGGATCGGATCGATCGGCGGGTTGGTGACCTGGGCGAAATTCTGCTTGAAATAATTGTAGAGAAGCTTGGGCTTCTTCGACAGCACGGCGATGGGCGTATCCGCGCCCATCGAGCCCAGCGGATCATCACCCGCGGTCGCCATCGGTTCCAGGAAGAACTGGATGTCTTCCTGGGTGTAGCCAAAGGCCTGCTGCTGGTCGAGCAGCAACGAAGGATCGTTCGCCTTGGCGCGGTGATCCTCGGGCAGGTCCGGCAGATCGCCCAGCTTGAACTGGGCGGCCTTCAGCCAATCCTCATACGGCTCGGCGGCGGAGAACTTCTTCTTGATCTCCTCGTCCTCGACGATGCGGCCTTCTTCAAAGTCGATCAGCAGCATCTTGCCGGGCTGCAGGCGCCACTTGCGCTTGATCTTCTCCTCCGGCACCGGGATCACGCCCGATTCCGAAGCCAGGATGACCAGGTCGTCTTCAGTTTCGATATAGCGCGCCGGACGAAGTCCGTTGCGGTCCAGGGTCGCGCCGATCTGGCGGCCGTCGGTGAAGGCGATGGCGGCGGGGCCGTCCCACGGCTCCATCAGCGCGGCGTGATATTCGTAGAAAGCCTTGCGCTTGGCATCCATGCTCTTGTTGCCGGCCCAGGCTTCGGGGATCAGCATCATCACGGCATGGGCCAGCGGATAGCCGCCGGCCACCAGCAGTTCCAGCGCATTGTCCAGGCACGCGGTGTCGGACTGACCGTGCGGGATCAGCGGCCACATCTTGTCGAGATCAGGCCCCAGCAATTCGGATTCCATGCCGCGGCGGCGCGCATTCATCCAGTTGACGTTGCCGCGCACCGTGTTGATCTCGCCGTTATGGGCGATGTAGCGGTACGGATGCGCCAGCTTCCAGGACGGGAAGGTGTTGGTGGAGAAGCGCTGATGCACCAGCGCCACCGCTGAAACGGTGAGCGGATTCTGCAGGTCGCGGTAGAAGCGGCCCACGTCATGCGCCAGCAGCAGGCCTTTGTAGACCACGGTGCGCGTGGACAGCGACGGCATGTAGAGCTGCTGGATCGCCGGCAGCTTGTGCTTCTTGGCAAGATCGGCCAGCGGGTTCTGCGCCTGCTTGCGGATGGTCAGCAGCTTGCGCTCGAACTGGTCCTGGTCGCGGATGTGCGGACCGGCCGCGATGATCGCCTGGCGGATCAGCGGCATCCCGTCGAGAACGGTCTTGCCCAGGCCCGCCGGATCGGTCGGCACATCGCGCCAGCCCAGCAGCTTCTGGCCTTCCAGCTTGATGAAATGTTCGAACTGCTTGACCACGATCTCGCGCGCCTTGGCTTCGCGCGGCAGGAAACACATGGCCACGGCATACTTGCCCGGCTCGGGAAGCTTGACGCCCGTCTCCTGGGCCCATTCGCGGAAAAGCGGGTCGGGAATCTGGATCAGGATGCCGGCGCCGTCGCCGACCAGCGGATCGGCGCCCACCGCGCCGCGATGGTCCAGGTTGATCAGGAGCTGAAGACCCAGCCCGATGATCTCATGGGACTTGGCGCCCTTGATGTTCGCGACAAAGCCGACGCCGCAGGCGTCATGCTCATTCGCGGGGTCGTAAAGACCCTGTTTCGGCGGATAACCCATCTCAACCCCAACCGTACATTCAGACACGTCTTCCCCGCCCCCTTATGGAAGGCCATGGAAACGTTCGTTTCTTATAAGAATTACCCAGCATCGAAACACGCCGCCAGTTGCGGCGCAACATGCCAGTATTGCGCGCAGTAAATGCGTAGTCCTGCAAATTGAGAGTGATTCCCAACAACTACTCCACCTTGACTCCCCATGCCGCGAGCGCATTATAGAACATATCATGAACAATGCGGCAAAAATCCAGAAATTGCGCCATTTTTTGGCGAAGTACGCGCTGCCGCCAGACCGAGACCCGGTCCTGCTGGGCCATCCACAGGCCGATGCCGTTTTGGGCGGGGGACTGCGACCTGGTGCCCTGCATGAAGTCTTTGCCGGGAACTGGGGCGGCGGCGGCTTTGCCGCAGCCTTGGCGGTGCTGACGGCGGGCACGCGTCCCCTGTTCTGGGTGCGGCCCGATTATGAGGCCATGGAATATGGCGCGGTGTCGCCCAATGGCCTGGCCGAACTGGGGGGCGATCCCCGTCAGCTGATCCAGGTGCGCGCCCGCAAGGCTGACGATGCCTTGTCGGCGGCGGCCGATATCCTGGCTTGTCCACATGTGGGCGCACTGCTGCTGGAGTTGGGCGGCATGCCCAAAAGCCTGGACTTGGTGGCAAGCCGCAGGCTGGCCTTCGCGGCCCATGAAAGCGGCGTGACGGTGATCCTGCTGCGCGAAGGCGCCGATTGCGAACCCAGCGCGGCGTTGACCCGCTGGCAGGTCTGCTCCGCGCCGTCGCGCGCCGACGATGACGACTGGGGCAATCCGGTCTTTGACGTCCAACTGGTCCGCCATCGCGCCGGCGGGCTGGGACATTTTCTGATGCAGTGGAACCCCGAACATGCCGCATTCGACACGGCGGATATTGGCGCTGTGGTTGCCGCGCCTGCCCACCGACCGGCTACTGCGCAGGAACAGCGGCGCGCCGTTTAAGGCGCCGCTGATCGTCAGCGGCAAAAGCGGCAACGCCCTTCATGTCCATGCGCTGGAGCTGCGGGCGCAAAGACTCGGACTCTATAAAGGCCAGCCGCTGGCCAATGCCCGCGCCATGGTGCAGCCGCTACACATCGTGCCGGCCGATGAAAAATCCGATGCCGCGCTGCTGGAGGCTATCGCCGACTGGTGCGACCGCTTCACCCCGCTGGTCAGCCTGGATGCGCCGGATGGGCTGTTCCTGGACATTACCGGCGCGGCACATCTGTTCAGCGGCGAACCCGCGATGCTGGCGCATGTCACGGGATTGATCGCCAAACAGGGATTTGCCGTGCGCGGCGCCATCGCAGGCACATCCCTGGCGGCGCGGGCACTGGCGCGTTTCGCACCCACCATCGTAACGGTGGGCGGCGAGGCGCAGGCTATCGCGCCGCTGCCCATCACCGCGCTGGAATGCGGCGACAAGGCGCTGCGCGCCCTGCGCCATGCCGGGCTCAAGACCGTCGGCATGGTGGCGGAACGTTTGCACAGCGAATTGTCGGAGCGATTGGGCAAAGCCTTCGTCACACGCCTTCGCGTGATGCTGGGGGAGGAGGAACAGCCGCTCAATCCGCGCCGCGCCTTGCCCGACCTGATGGCCGAGCGGCACTTTGCCGAACCCGTCGTCACCCAGGACGCCATCGCCGCCGCGCTGCTTGGGCTGGCGCAATCTTTAAGCAAAGTCCTGGAACGCGAAGGCCGCGGCGCGCGCGTCTTGGAAGCGGTGTTCTTCCGCGCCGATGGCAAGGTTGACCGCATCGCCATCAAGACCGGCGAACCTTTGCGCGATTCCAGGATCATCATGCGGCTCTTGAACCAGAAGCTGGACGCCCTGGCCGATCCGCTGGATCCCGGCTTCGGCTTCGATCTGATCCGGCTGGAAGCCTTGCTGGCCGAAGAAACCAAACCGGGCACCATCAGCTTTGACCATGACGAGAATGCCCGCCGCCAGATCGCCTTCCTGGTGGACCGGTTGAGCGTGCGTTTCGGCGAACATCGCGTGCAGCGTTTCGTGCCCCAGGACACCCATATTCCCGAAGCGGCAGGGGTCGCGATACCAGCCCAGGACCGCGATTTCGGCTCGGAAAACTGGACTTTAAAACGCCAGCCCGGCGATCCGCCGCGCCGTCCGTTGCGGTTGCTGGAAAGGCCGGAAGAGATCGAAGCGGGTTTTCCATTGGCACCGGATGGGCCACCAAAATTTTTCCGTTGGCGTCAATGTCGTCATGACGTCGCGCGCGCCGAAGGACCGGAACGCATCGCAATGGATTGGTGGCGTAGCGCCGGACTGACGCGTGATTATTTTCGAGTTGAAACCAAAGACGGACAACGCTTCTGGCTTTAC
>JBBQBL010000146.1:0-6423 GCA_038317805.1 Micropepsales bacterium | reverse complement strand
ACAGGGGAAAGGCCAGAAGCCACAACGCCTTGCCGTACCAGCGATTGCCGATCAGCCGGGCTTCCCAATGGCCTGCCAGGTCCGCATCGGCGGAATGGTCGCCCTGCTTGGCGTGATGGGCCAGGTGGCAGATGGAAAAGCCGATGGCCCCGGGGATCAGGTTGGGCAGATCCCCGATGATGGCGACTAGGTTGTTGGCGACCCGGCTTTTAAAGATCAGCTTGTGTGTGGCGTCATGGATGACGACGTAGAGACAGTGATTGGCGAAGGCGCCCACCCCATAGGCCAGGAGCAGCGCCGCCCACCATGCATGCAGCCCAAGCCGGCCCATTAGCGCGGCCAGCCCGACCTGCAGGCCGCAGACCCCCAGCATGATGGCTGCGGTCCAGGGATTGCGGCCGACCAGGCCGCGGATTTCAGGATGCGCTTTCAGAATGGCCCGGGTCCGCGCCGGATGCGGCTGGTCCTGGGTCGAAACGAAGAATGCGCGGGGCATCCTTAAGCGATGCTGCGGCGGAGCTTTTCCAGTTCCTGCGCCACGACCGGAACAGTTTCCTGGATCTGTTCCTCGGTGTGGTTGGCCGTCAGGAAGAAGCGCAGGCGCGCCGTGGTGGCCGACACAGCCGGACGCACGATCGGCTGAACTTCGATGCCGCGTTCCAAGAGGTTGTGCGATAGCATCATGGCCAGCTTGTCGTCGCCCACGATTAGCGAGGCGACAGGAGAATCTTCATCACCGCCGACGGTCAGGCCATTTTCGCGGGCGACTTTGCGGAAGAACTTGGCGCGTTCGCGCAGGCGGCGCGGGCGATGGGGTTCGCGCTCCAGGATATCCAGTGCCGCAATGGCGGCGGCGGTGTCGGCGGGCGACAGGCCGACGCTGAAGATCAGGCCGGGACACAGGTAGCGCATATATTCGATCAGGCCGCGGTCGCCGGCGATATAGCCGCCGCTGGAAGCCAGGGTCTTGCTCAGCGTGCCCATGTAGACGTCGATGCTGTCTACCGGCAGGCCGGCGCCTTCGCAGACGCCGCGGCCGGTCGGACCGACGATGCCGAAGCTGTGGGCTTCGTCCACCATCAGCAGCAGGTCGTGGCGCTTCTTGGTTTCCACGGCGCGCTTCAGGTCCAGGATCTGGCCGTCCATGGAATAGACGCCTTCGGCCACGATCAGGCCGCGGCGGAAACCGGGGCGTTCCTTTTCCATCATGCGGTCCAGGCCGTCCCAGTCCCCGTTGGGATAGGTGAAGGTCTTGGCGCCCGACAGCCGCGCACCGGTGATGATGCTGTTATGGGCGCCCGAGTCGTAGATCACCGCATCGGGACGGGCGAGCAGGTGCGAGATGACGCTGACATTGGTGAGATAGCCGCTGATGAAAACCAGCGCGTCCTCGGTGCCCAGGAAGTTGGCGAGCTTACGCTCCAGTTCGATGTGCAGATCGATCTGGCCGGCCACGATGCGGCTGGCCGAAGCGGAGGTGCCGTACTTGTCGATGGCGTTCTTGGCGGCGGCGGTGACGGCGGGATGACCGTTCAGGCCGAGGTAATTGTAGCCGGAATAGCTGACGACGCTCTTGTCGTTGCGGCGGATGACGCTGTGGCTGACACCGTCGCGCGGCTGGAAGAAGGGATTGTTGAGGCCGGCATTCTCCATGTCTTCGACACGGCGGCGCAGCGCCCGGTAGCCCGCAAAGTCGTCAACGACGCTTTTGCGTTCGGGGATTTCGGCCTCAATGGCCTTTTGCTCGGCGGCCGCGGAATGGGTCGTCATAGCCCCTCAGGTGCTGATCTAAGAATTGCCCCGCAGCCGGTTCGACTGCTTTACCGGAGCATAACCAGAAATCTCTATGCCACAACCTTCGCCATCACGGTAAGTCCCTATATTTGCCTTCAAAATTCGCATCATTAGGGCCGGAAAAAACATCACTGGTTTCAAGGGGCCGGAGGCAAAAATCCCCTTTTTCTTGGGTTCGTGACGGCTTCTCAAGTAACAATCGGTAGCATTTCTTCAAGGCTGCAGCGGCCATGGTGCGCGCCTGTACAGGCCAAAACCTGCGTCATAGTATCCGGGTACGGACCAAAAGCGCTGCCGGAACCGATTCGGGCATGGCTGTATACGGCGCACCATCCCCTAGAGATTCGAAGAGCAAGGCATGCTTTCTGCGCAGCATCTGGTGAAGTCTTTCGCCGGACGCCGGGTGATCGAGGACGTGACGCTCAAGCTTGATCGCGGCGAAGTGGTTGGACTTCTCGGTCCCAACGGCGCGGGCAAGACCACTACGTTTCAGATGTTGACCGGCATGGTCACGCCCGATGCCGGCGCCATCACCCTGGACGGGCATACTGTCACCACCATGCCCTTTTATGACCGCGCCCGGTTCGGCATTGCCTATCTGCCCCAGGCGCCTTTCGTGCCGCGCAGCCTGACGGTGGAGCAGAATCTGCAACTGGTGCTGGAAGCGCGGTTGCCGGATGTGGCGGCGCGCAAAATCCGGATGACGGAGCTGATCGAGGAATTCCGCCTGGGCGAATTCCGCCGCAAAAAGGTGGGTGAACTGTCCGGCGGCCAGCGCCGCCGCTGTGAGATCGCCATTACGCTCGCCTGCGAGCCCAGCTTCGCCATGCTGGACGAACCTTTTGCCGGCGTGGACCCGCATGCCACCGAGGAAATCGGCCAGATGATCCATCACCTGGCGGACCGCGACATCGGTGTTCTGATCACCGATCACAAGGCGCGAGAACTTCTGGGCATTGTGGACCGCGCCTATGTCATCGAGAGCGGGCGGGTGCTGGCGGAAGGCGATGTCGCGCAAATCGTTGCCGACCAGGATGTGCGCCGCGTCTATCTGGGCGAGGAATTCCGGCTTTGACCGTAACCCTGGCCAACTTTCTGCGCGGCGATTTTGCCCGCGGCTTCTTCCGCAAGGTGGGCGCCCAGGCGCTGGCGGTAATCATATTGATCGAGGCCATCTTTTTGGCCGAGCATTTCACCTGGGTGTTCCGCGACGCAGTGCGTCACGAAGCCGACTTGTCCGGCATCGCGCTGGTGCTGGCCTGCACCTCGACCGAGATATTCGACCTGGCGCTGGCCATCGCCATCCTGATGGCGGCTTATGCCGCATTGCTGCGGATGCGTGAGAACCGCGAGCTGCTGGTGCTGTTTGCCTCGGGCCTGGGACCATATCAGCTGGGCGCGCTGGTGCTGATCGTGGCACTGGCGGGACAGGTGATCAGCACCGTGGGCTCCGGCATCGCCGATCCGATGTCGCGCTATGCCCAGCGTTCCATCCTGTTCAGTTCCGAATTGCGGTCGCTGAAAAAGGGCGTGGCCAAGAACGAGTTCTATTATTTTCCCTCCTACGTCGCCTATGCGATGGATCATGTCAGCGGCGGTGCGCCGCCGCCCGGGGGCGTGGCGGTGATCGACGCCAGCACCGAATCCAAGCCCAAATCCGACCGCACGCTTTTCGTCTATCAGCAGATCGGCCCGCATACCTCGCGCGTGGTCACCGCCGCCCAGGCACGGCTGGACGGCCCGGACCGCAGCGGCAAGATCGTGCTGAACCTCAACGATTTCACGTCCCACACCTTCGCCGACGCCAATCCCATGGCCGGCGAAAGCGGCGCGCCGGTCAAGGATGCGCTGAAGGCCGCTGAACCGCTGAAGGATGGCCCGCCCATCAGCATGAAGGTGCGCGACATGAGCCAGCTGATGATGGTGGATCAGCTGCTGCCCTTCACCGCGCGCGGCAGCAATACCGCCGAACAGACTATTTTCGAACAATTGTTCGTGCCCGACTATGAGACCAAGGATTCCCGCGCCGCCCAGATGCGCCTGTTGGCCGAGCGTTTCTCGCGCAGCCTGCTGTCATTCCTGGCGCCCCTGATTGCGCTGCTGGGTGTGGGCCTGACCAACCGGCTGACCAACTGGTTCGCATTGCCGCTGTCCTGCGCGGTGTTGATGTCGGTGAATCTGTTCTGCGAATGGGTGATCACCACTGGCGCGCCGGTGAGCGTGGCAGGCGCGCTGTTGCCGGTGCTACTGCTCTATGGCGCGGTGGCCGTCATCGTGTTCAATCTTGTGGTGTGGCGCCACGATGACCTGGTGCGCCCACAGCTGGGGCGGTCATGAGCCGGCCGCGCGGCGCACGGGCCGTCTATCTCACACCCTGGGGGCTTTATTCCCGCTATATGCTGGGCGCCTATCTGCGCCACATCATGATGGTGTCGGCAGCGCTGATGACCATCGCGCTCACCATCGATCTGTGGCCTCAGGTGGCGCTGTTCTCCGGCGAGCCGTTGCATGTGGTGTGGGACATTACCCGGCTGACGGTGCTGCGACTGCCCGATCTGCTGCCGCCATTCATGCCCTTCGCCACCTTCCTGGGCGTGGTGTGGAGCGAAAGCGCCTTTACCGAATCGCGCGAGCGCCTGCTGATCTGGAACAGCGGCCGCTCGCCGATATTCTGCCTGGTGCCGGCCGTGATGGCGGGGCTGGTCATGGCCGCGGCGCTGTTCGTGGTGGATGCGTGGCTGCGCCCTGCCGCCATCCATGTGCAGATCCAGGAAAGGCTGGGGCGCGAGGGCATCCGCCTGGACCGCGCCCAAAGCGGCGGCAATCACTGGATCGCCCTGCCGGACGGATTGCTGCGCGCCGAGATTGAATATGGCCCGCCGCTCAAGCTGCACAATGTCACCATCTACAAGATGGACAGCGACGGGCATCTGTTCGAAGTGGATACCGCCGCCACGGCTTCGCCCCTGGGCGGCGGCAACTGGCGGCTGGAACAGGGGCGCTACTGGCATGCCACCAGCGCCGACCAGGGCAATGTGCTGAGCACCGCCACCGCTGGCGAGGAGGTCGAGACGCCGTTTGCCACCCGCCAGGTGACGATGGTGCTGGACCCGATGTGGCTGCACAATCTGGGCCTGTCGCCGCAATATCTGCGGCTGGGCGAGCTGCGACAACTGGCAGGCGCGCAAATCATGTCGCGCGATCTTTCCGGCTACAAGACGCGGCTGCAGATCGTGTTCGGTGAGACATTGTTCACCTGCATGATGGCGTTGCTGGGCGCGGCCCTGTCCCTGATCTATTTCGCCTACCAGACGCGCTGGCTGGCACTGGTGACGGTGCTGCTGGCCGGGTACCTGGCGCATTTTTCCAGCAAGGCGTTCAGCCTGATGGGCGAGTTCGGCTATATCGCTCCGTTCCTGGCCGGTTGGCTGGCGCCGCTGCTGTTGATCGCGGCGGTGCTCAGGGCGCTGTTTGTGATCCAGAAAAGGCGCGGACTGGGCGCACGGCTCGTGGATACGCCCAACTATACCGATGCTACTTCTGGATAAGATGCTCGTGGATCGCCTTGCCGCTGGCGATGTCGGTGCCCAGCACATCCAGTGACGGCACGCTGGGCATCAGCCCGCCTTCAACCACCTGCAGATAGACATAGGCCACTTTCACCGTGTGTGTGCCGATCTGCATCAGGGCCTGCGGATGGTGCTGGGCATCCTGCGTCAAGGTCAGCTTGCGCTCGGGCAGGGCGGCGATGGTGAAGGTGATGGGTGTCTTGCGGTTCTGCACCCGCACGCCATAGGCCATCATGCGCTCGATGAAGTTCAGCGGGTGCTTGCTGCCATCGATGTTGAACTTGCGCCAGAAGGCTTCGACATCCTGGGGGGCGCCCTGCGCATCTAGTTTTGCCGCATAGATGACCGTGTTGGCGTTGGGCGAGCGCTGGACATAGAAAAGCTGGTTCGGCTCATCCGGCGTCTTGAATTCGGGGCGCAGCACGGGAACATGGTCGCTTTCGGTGACGGTGCTGGTGAAGTCGCGCGCTTGCGCGGGAACTGCGGCCAGCAAGGCCAATGCAAAACACAGCTTTTTCATCAGGCCAGCTTGCGCATCGCGTCGCCGCACAGCTTCTCGGCCTTGGCGGTGTCGTCGACCACGCCGCCCAAGGTGAAGAATGGATGGATCATGCCGGGGAAGCAGACATACTCGGTCGGCACACCGGCCTCGAGCAGCCGCTTGGCATAGGCTTCATTCTCATCCACCAGAGGATCGAACTCGGCGCTGATCACCAGCGCGGGGGCTAGGCCTTCCAGGCTGGGACGCAGCATGGGCGAGGCACGCGGGTCTTTGCGGTCTTCAGGATCGGGAATGTAATTGTCCATGAACCAGTACAGCGCCGCGGTGGTCAGCATGTAACCGCTGGCGTTGCGCTCATAGGACGGATAGGCGCGGCTCTGGTCCGTCATGGGATAGATCAGGATCTGCAGCGCGACTTTGAATTCGTGGCTGTCCAAGGCCATCTGCGCCACCACCGCCGCCAGATTGCCGCCGGCGCTGTCGCCGCCCACCGCGACCTTTTCCGGATCGATATTCAGCATGTTGGCATTATCGGATGCCCAGCGAGTGGCGGCGTAA
>JBBQBL010000145.1:0-6489 GCA_038317805.1 Micropepsales bacterium | reverse complement strand
GGCACCAAATGGCTGGAAGAAAAGAAGTCCGTTGCCGATGTGCAGTCGCTGAAGGAAAAGCTGGATGCCGCCCGCCAGGATGTGGAAGTGGCGCAGCGCAAGGGTGACTTCGCGCGCGCCGGCTAGCTGACCTATGGCGTGATCCCGGACCTGGAACGCAAGCTCAAGGCCATTGAGGACAACAAGGATGCCGCCCTGTCGGGCGAAGCCGTTACCGCCGAGCACATTGCCGGGGTGGTATCGCGCTGGACCGGCATCCCGGTGGACAAGATGCTGGAAGGCCAGCGCGAAAAGCTGCTGCACATGGAAGCCGATTTGGGCAACCGCGTGGTCGGCCAGGACGAGGCGGTGCGCGCCATCTCCAATGCGGTGCGCCGCGCCCGCGCCGGCCTGCAGGATCCCAACCGGCCGATCGGTTCCTTCCTGTTCCTGGGTCCGACGGGCGTGGGCAAGACCGAATTGACCAAGTCGCTGGCCGCCTTCCTGTTCGATGACGACACCGCGATGGTGCGCATCGACATGAGCGAGTTCATGGAAAAGCATGCCGTAGCCCGCCTGATCGGCGCCCCGCCCGGCTATGTCGGTTATGAAGAGGGCGGCGTGCTCACCGAAGCGGTGCGCCGGCGTCCCTATCAGGTGATCCTGTTCGATGAAGTCGAGAAGGCCCATCCGGACGTGTTCAACGTGCTGCTGCAGGTGCTGGATGACGGCCGCCTGACCGACGGCCAGGGCCGCACCGTGGACTTCCGCAACACCGTGATCATCCTGACCTCGAACCTGGGCACCGAACTGCTGGGCACCGAGGGCGACCAGACCCAGGCGCGGGCGCTGGTGATGCAGGCGGTGCGCTCGCACTTCCGGCCCGAATTCCTCAACCGGCTGGACGAGATCATCCTGTTCCACCGCCTGACGCGGGCCAACATGGACAAGATCGTGGACATCCAGATCGGCCGCCTCGACAAGCTGCTGGCGGATCGCAAGATCGCCATCACCCTGGACGACAAGGCGCGCCACTGGCTGGGCAATGCCGGTTACGATCCGGTCTATGGCGCGCGGCCCCTGAAGCGGGTGATCCAGCGCCGGTTGCAGGACCCGCTGGCCCAGCTGATCCTGGAGGGCAAGATCACGGACGGTGCCAATGTGCCGGTCAGTGCCTCCAAGACCGGGCTGACCGTCAACGGCCAGGAATTTTCGGCCGCTCCCGACGAATTGAGCGATGTCCCGCCGGCCGGAACGGCCTTGAACTAAATCGACACTGCTGCATCATCCCGATGGCGCGCAATATCGCGCCATCCGGGGGCTGCCGTGACCGACCAGATTGCGTTCGACGATTTCCTGAAGGTGGACGTTCGCGCTGGCACCATCGTGGCGGCGGAGCCATTTCCCGAAGCGCGCAAGCCCGCCCTCAAGCTGACCATCGATTTTGGCGGCGAGATCGGGATCAGGAAGTCTTCGGCCCAGATCACCAGGCACTATGCGCCGGAGGCTCTTGTCGGAAAGCAGGTGATCGCCGTGGTCAATTTCCCGCCGCGCCAGATCGGTCCCTTCATGTCGCAGGTTCTGACCCTGGGCGTGCCGGACGAGAATGGCGAAGTGGTGCTGCTGCATCCCAGCCTGGCGGTGCCCAATGGCGGGCGGATGTTCTGACATGTTGAACGCCCAGCAATTCAAGAACCGGGACTTCTGGCTGGCGCGCGCGCCTGGCCTGCATATCGGTGAAGACCGCATCTTCCGCGAGGCCAAGGCCTTTCGCCCCGGCAACGAACAGGCCGCCGACCTCAGTGCGCGCATCAAGGACGAAGGCTATTTCCAGATTGCCCATGACACGGGGCTGGACCTGACTTTGATGGCCGATACCGTGCGCCGGTTTTCGGCGGATGGCATCGCGCCGGTCTTCGCATTTGTGTTCGATGAATTCTGGGCGCCGTTCCGTGCTCTGGATGCGCTCTATGGCAGCCTCCTGGGCGGCTACGGCATGCTGCCGCATTGCTGGGTGTGGAATGTCGATTCGCAGAAAGGCGATGCGGGCTGGAGTCCGCACCGCGACATGGGCCATGTCTCGCTGCGCCCCGACGGTTCGCCCATCGCCATCACCACCTGGATACCGCTGTCCGAGGCTGATCCGCTGAACAGCTGCATGTACCTGGTGCCGGCCCATGCCGACCCGGTCTATGGCACGCCGCAGGACAAGGAGTGGAGGTTCGATCTGCCGTCCATCCGCGCGCTTCCGGCCAAGCCAGGCGACATTTTTGTGTGGAACCAGGCGGTGCTGCATTGGGGCAGCCGTTCCTCGCCGCGCGCCGCGCAATCGCGCGTCAGCATGGCGTTCGAATTCCAGCGCAGTGACAGCCCGGCTTTCGCCAACCCGATGATTCCGCCCGGTCAGCCATTGTCGTTCCAGGGTCGTTTGAAACTGATCGCCCGCCAGCTTCTGCAATACCGGCACATGTACAAGCTGGAGCCGGACATCGAGGCGCTGGCGCTGGAACTGGCCGGCTAGACTTCTTTTGTGAGAATGTCGAAGCGCTTGAGCTCGGCATTGCCGAAGGCGGTGCTGATTGCCGCATCGGTGGCGTCGCGGCCGCGCGCGATCAGCAGGCGTCCGATGCGGGGATGGTTGTGGCGGGCATCCATGGTGTGCCACTTGCCGCCCAGGTAAGCCTCGAACCAGCCGCTGAAATCCATCGGATTGGGATCGAGCGGCACGCCGATATCGCCCAGATAGCCGGTGCAATAGCGCGCCGGAATGTTCATGCAACGGCACAGGGTAATCGCCAGGTGCGCGTAATCGCGGCACACGCCGACACGCTCTTCATGGCCTTCGAACGCGGTGCGGTCTGCGCGGGCGTGGCTGTAGCCGAACTTAATGCGCTCATGGCTGTAATCCAGGATGGCCTTGAGCAGCGGCCAGCCGCGCTTGACCTTGCCGAATTTCTTCCAGGCCAAGGTCGCCAGCTTGTCGGTGTCGCAATAACGACTGCCGAGCAGATAGACCATGACATCGTCGGGCAGGTCGTCCACTTCCGCCTGACGCGCCTTGACGGGCATCACGTCCGGCTTGCCGTCATCGTGGATGACAAAGCGGTTGGAGAATTTCAGATCGCCCCCGGGGTGCGATAAGGCGGGTGCAGATGTTGCCGAACGAGTCGGTATAGGTGCGGAATGGCACCGGCGGATCGAAGATGAGCTTTTCGGGAGTTTTCAGCCGCTTTCGCAACTCGGGGCGCAGATGCACCTGCAAAAGCATTGGCGTAGGCGCTTTGAAGCGAAACGCAATGTCGTAACCACCTTGAATCAACACGCGCCGCGTTCCCCTGTGGGGAGCATAACAGCTGTCTGCGGTTAAAGTTCCCTGCTTATTTCACTCTGGCCTGGCGCAAGTCGGTCGCGCTGTCGGCCACCTTGGCTTCCAGGCTGGTGGTGGCGACCAGATTGTCGATCTCCAGACGCTTTTCCTGGAACAGGCGCAGCAGCTTGCCGATCAGCAGGCGGCCTTGCGCCATCTTCACCGTCAGGGGATTGACCTGAACCTTGTTGACCAGGATTTCGTAATGCAGGTGCGGGCCCGTGGCCATGCCGCTCATGCCGCTATAGGCGAACACCTGGCCCTGGCGCACGCGCGCGCCCTGGCGCATGCCCGGCGCGAAACGCGACAGGTGGCCATAATCGGTGGAATAGCCATTGCCGTGGTTGATCTTGACGAAGTTACCATAGCCGCTGGCGCGGCCCATGAACTGGATGGTGCCGGCGCCCGCCGCCATGACCGGCGTGCCGGTGGGCACCGCGAAGTCCACGCCCTTGTGCATGCGGGTATAACCCAGGATGGGATGGAAGCGCGATCCGAAGCCGGACGAAATGCGCGCGCCGTCCACCGGCGTCTTCATCAAGAGGCCCTTGGAGCTTTCGCCCTTCTGGTCGAAATATTCCGCCGGCTCGTTGGGATCGGCCTGGAAGCGGTACATCGGGATCTGCTTGCCGCCCAAGGTCATCATCGAATAGCTGATGGAGCCGAACTTCGCCGGCTGGCCTTCGGGCGTGTAGTAATAGTCGTAAAAGACCTCGAAACGGTCGCCCGGATGCAGGTCGCGCTGGAAGTCGACCTTGTAGGAGAACATCCGGATCATGTCGATCACGACATCGGTGGGGATGCCCGCCTGGGTCGCCGCCAGATACAGGCTGGAATCGATGGTGCCGCCGGCGCGGTGGCGATGCACCTGCAGCTGCTTGGTTTCCATCTCCGCCATATAGCCGCCCTCGGTGGTGCGGGTGACGGTGATCTCCTTGTCGATGGTCGGCGAGAAATGCAGCGACAGCAGACGCGAGATGGGCTGGGAGTTTTCCTCGGTGGCGCCGGCATCGTCTTCCTCGGCATCCACCGGCACGACCACCGGCTGATGATTGACAATCACCGTGGTGGTGCGTGGCGCCGACGGCACCGGCGGCGGGGCATTGCCGCTGGCATCGATGGTGGCGACCGAATAGGTGAGGTCGAACGTCTGGCCGGCCTTCAGGGCGCGGGGATCGAAATTCTTGCCCATGGCGGCAACCACGGCATTGGCGTCCTGGGCCGAGATGCCGACATCTTCCAGCATGCCCGCCAATGTGTCGCCCGCATCCAATGTGACGGTGCGGTTTTCCACGCCGGGATTGGGATTGGCATTGTCGGAATTGTCGGACGGCTGGTTCACCGGCTCGCTGGCGCGGATCAATTTCATGAACAGGGCATAGGGCAGGGACGAGCGGCCCGGCGACACCATCGGCCGCGATACCGGCATCATGCCCACCGCCATCCAGGCCAGGGCACCTGCCACCAGCGCGGTCAGGGATGTCGAAACCAGCGCCCAGCGGCCATCGGTGGTGGCCAGCGCCGCGCCGGCGCCGTTCAGGCCGCGGCGCAGGGAGACGGCAATGCTGGTATTGGCGCGCGGATTACCCAAGACAGCTCCAGTTTCCCGCGCAGCCGCGAGTCATGGCATATAAGCGTTGTTCGATATGACCGGCAAGGGATTGTTATCCTTGAACTTTAGACACTTTCCAAGTTCCGCCTTGCTGGCGGTTTTGCTGGTGGCGGCGCCGGCCCGGGCCTTGGCCTGGGGCGCGCAGGGCCATGAGATCGTGGCCGCGATGGCGCTGCGCGAACTGACGCCGGCCGCGCGCGGACAGGTGGCGCATCTGCTGGGCAGCGAAGCCATGATGATCCATGACGCCAACTGGGCGGACGAGGTGCGCGACCAGCGGCGCGACACCGCAAGCTGGCACTATGTGAACATCCCGCTTGCCGCGGCCGGTTACGATGCCAGGCGCGACTGTCCGCGCGGCGATTGCGTGGTGGCGCAGATCGGCAATGACCTGCGCCTGCTTGGCGATCGCCGGGCGGGCGACCGGGCGCGGGCCGAGACGCTGCGCTTCCTGATCCATTTTGTCGCCGACATCCACCAGCCGCTGCATGCCGCCGACGATGGCGACCGGGGCGGCAATGACGTGCATGTCGCTATGGGCCGCGAGCGCGCCAGCCTGCACAAGGTATGGGACGCCGATGTGGTGCAGGCCCTGGGGTATGACACAGGCGTGATCGCCGCCGGCCTGGAACGCAGCGCGACACAAGCGCAGCGCAAGGCATGGTCCACCGGAACGCCTGCCGGATGGGCCAATGAATCGCTGGCGATCGCCCGCGACGAGATCTACCCGCCGGTGGATGGCCGCCGCTTCGTCAGGCTGCTGCGCGACTATGCTTTTCGGGAATCGGCTGTGGCGCGTGGGCAGTTGACCAAGGCTGGTGTTCGTTTGGCCTGGCTGCTCAATACTACATTGAAATAATTTTCATGACGCCCCGCGGCCGCTCGCCCAAGCTCGCGGCGTTCGTCGCTCAAAATGGTCCACTGGAACATTTCGTTCGCCTTCGGCGAACTGCTTCTCACTACTCGCTCGAGAGGATCATGTTCCGCACGGTAGGGTAGATCTGGGTCTGCCAGCGCGTGCCCGAGAACACGCCGTAATGGCCGACACCGGCCTGGACGTAATGCTTCTTGCGGAACGGCTTGATGCTGGAACACAAGTCCTGGGCCGCCATGGTTTGGCCCAGGCCGCAGATATCGTCGCGCTCGCCTTCCACCGTCAGCAGCGAGGTCTTGCGGATGGTGCGCGGATCCACCTTGCGGTTGCGCCAGGTATAGATGCCGCGGGCCAGGTGATGCTCCTGGAACACCCGCTGCACCGTCTCCAGATAGAATTCCGCCGGCAGGTCGGCGACAGCGAAATATTCGTCATAGAAACGCTTGTTGGCATCGGCCTTGGCCAGCTCGCCCTTCAGGATGTGGCTGAACAAGTCCATGTGGGCGCGCACATGGCGCGACAGGTTCATGTTGATGAAGGCCGACAGCTGGATGAAGCCCGGATAAACGCGCCGGTGCGCGCCGGCAAAGCGGCGCGGGATGGTGGTGATCAGGTTGCGCTCGAACCATTCCAGCGGCTTTTCATTGGCCAGGTGGT
>JBBQBL010000144.1:0-6609 GCA_038317805.1 Micropepsales bacterium | reverse complement strand
GGCTGGATCGCGGCAGGCCCAACAGATCATGGCCTTCCTCGGTATTGAGCCAGCCTTGGGCAAATCCGACCCAGCAGGTGCCCAAATCCTTCTCGAGCGCCGCCAGCATCAGGTTCTGCGCCGCCAGCGCGCAATCTTCCGCGCTCCATTGGCGGTCGCCAGGCGCCGATATCACGAGCAGCACAGGCGCGTGGTAAAAAATATGGAAGCCGGGATCGGCCAACAGGTCCTGAAAATGCCCAGGCCGCGGCATTGCGGCGACACCCTTCAGCATCCATGTCTTGGATCGCGCTGAGATCTCGTCCAGCAACGCGGCATCGGTGAGAACCGTAAAATGCCAGGGCTGGTCATTCATCGCACTGGGCGCCCAGCTGGCGGCGGAGATCAGTTCGCGCAGCGCCGACGCCGAAACGGGCTCCTGGGTGTAATCCCTGACCGCACGGCGCTTTCGAATGGCAGTCAGAAGGTTCACGCTAGCCCCGGTTTTTATACATCGCGATGGAGACACTTGCAGCCAGATAGGACACGGCGCTGGCCGCCAGGCCGCTGCTTATGGCAATCAGAACTTCGGCATCACCCGTGTACCGGAACACCACGGCAAAACAGATCAGACCTGCCAGCACAGCCAGCAGGTGGCGCAGGCCAAGCGTTGCTGCCGGCCGAATGCGCCTCACTTGCGGTTCCTGCGGGATTCGTCCCAGGACGCCCAAGCCAGTACCCCACCGAACAGGGCAAAGGCGCAAGCAATAAAGATGGCGACTTCAAGATCGTGAATGGGCATTTGGCTCTCCTTTGTCTTATCCAAATTGGGACATGGCTCAGCGGTGTGCGTTGATGTCGATCAAGCCGGGGGTGTCCCCGGCCGGTGAGTCCGGGGACGTATCAGGCTCGCCCGGGGCTGGGGGGCTGGGTCAGGCGGCCAGATCTTCTAGAACTTCGCTGTTGAGGATTCTCACTTCGCGGGTGCTCGGCAGGGCGATGACATTGTCGCGCTCCAGCTGGGTCAGGCTGCGCGAAACTGTTTCAATGGTCAGGCCCAGGTAATCGGCGATGTCCTGCCGGGTCATGGCCAGGTGGAGAACGCGCTTGTTCGCCGACTGTTTGGCCCAGCCCAGCAGGAAGGCGGCAACCTTTTCGGCGGCGCCGCGGCGCCCCAGCAATAAGGAATGGGCCTGTGCCGACGCCATATTCTGCATGGCGTACTGGAACAACTGGCGGCTGACGGTCTGGTCTTTCTGGGCCAGCGTCTCGACACTGCGGCGGCGATAGCAAACCAGGGTGCAATCGCTGACCGCTTCCGCCGACATCAGGCGCTCTTCGTCCAGCTCAAGGCCAAACAGATCGCCGGCAACATGGAAGGCTTCGATCTGGCGGCGGCCATCGTTCAGGAATTTGCAGGCCCGGACCACCCCGGAAACCACCTTGTAAAACAGGTCGGTGTCGTCGCCCTCGGCGAAAATCTCGCGGCCCTGGGCGACATGGACAACCGTGCCGGCGGTGCGCAGCGGCTCCAGGGCGTCCTGGCCGGCCATCCAGGCAGTGCGGGCCTCGACGGCCCCCATGGCGGCGGAAGAAAGGGTGCTGATTGCCATCTGTGCCGACATCGCTATCTCCTGAAGCGGGTTTACCCCTCTCTTCTAGCGGCGGGCGGTGGCGGTAAAAATTCGGATAGGTCCTTAGGGATTATACGTAATCAGGGGCTGATAATGACTTTCAATGCCTGGGTTTCCGCGGCCCGGCGGAAGGTATCGTAGGCGTCCAGAATGCGGTCCAGGGTGAAGCGGTGGGTTATCAGGGGCGCCGGATCGAGGCTTTTGGCGTTGACCGCGCGCAGCAGCATGCCGGTGGCGGCCGTATCCACCAGGCGGGTGGTGATGGTGATATTCCGCGACCATAGCGATTCCAGGTGCAAATCGGCCTTGCAGCCATGGACGCCGACATTGGCGATGGTGCCGCCCGGCGCCACCAGCGCCTGGCACAGCTCGAATGTGGCCGGAACGCCGACCGCTTCGACCACGGTGTCCACGCCGACACCGCCGGTCAGGGCCATGACCTGGGCCACGGCGTCCTGCGTGCCGCTGTTGATGGTATCGGTCGCGCCGAACCGCCGGGCCACCTCCAGCCTGTTGTCGTCCAGATCGATCAAAATGGTCCGGGAAGGCGCGTAGAATTGGGCAGTCAGCAGGGTGGCGAGGCCGATGGGGCCTGCACCGACGATCGCCACGGTGCCGCCCGGCGCGATCCTGCCGTTCAGAACGCCGCATTCATAGCCGGTCGGCAGGATGTCGCTGAGCATGACAAGGGCTTCCTCGTCCGCTCCCTCTGGCAGGCGGTAGAGACTGGTATCGGCATGGGGGATACGGACAAACTCCGCCTGCGTGCCGTCAATGGTGTT
Organism: Micropepsales bacterium; assembly: GCA_038317805.1. Classification (GTDB taxonomy): domain Bacteria; phylum Pseudomonadota; class Alphaproteobacteria; order Micropepsales; family Micropepsaceae; genus Rhizomicrobium. The sequence goes on along the minus strand of JBBQBL010000144.1, from coordinate 4,214 downwards.
TCCCAGAATCCAGCCTCCGCTTTCGCAATGCGAATACATGCCGCGCCGGCAATAATCGCACTTGCCGCAGGAGGAAATGCAGGAGATCAGAACATGGTCGCCGGGCTTGAACCGGGTGCAACCGGCGCCGATGCTGTCCACGATGCCGACGCCCTCATGGCCAAGAATGCGTCCGGGAGTGCAGGTGGGAACGTCGCCTTTCAGAATGTGCAGGTCGGTCCCGCAAATCGTGGTCTTGGTGATCTTGACGATGGCATCGCCTGTCGCCTGCAGTTCGGGCTTGGGGCGTTGCTCCAGAGCTTTGAAGCCGGGACCGCGATACACCAGGGCTTTCATGGGCCAATTCCACTTTTGATTGAATGTCACAATGACAGGAACGCAGGGGCGAGCGCCTTGATCCCGATCAAGCCTTCTGGCGGTAATGCCTGCGCGCGGATAGGGTGCCGGCCATGAGCGTCGCTTCCGATACGTCCGGCTTGAGCCGGCCTGAAACCGACGCCGCGTTGGCCGCGGCGGGGGTGGGGACCTGGCGTTGGCATCTGGCGGCGCGGTGCATGGTACTTGCCCCCCAGGCCGGGATACTCCTGGGCACGTCCGAGGCGGAACTGTCCCAGAACGCCTTCCTGGCGCTGGTCCACCCCCATGACCGCAAGGCGATGGAGCGTTCGCTGCAAGATTGCCTGTATGCGGGCAAGCCGCACGACCTTGATTTTCGCACCGTCGATGGCAGGTGGCGGCGCATGCGCGGACAGGTGGGATCAAATCCCCAAATCGCAGACGGCGTCGTTCTGGACATCGGCGTGCGCCGTTCGGCGCAACTGACTAATACGCGGCTTGCCGCCATCGTGTCCTCGTCTGACGACGCCATCATCGGAAAGACCATTGACGGCATTGTCACCGACTGGAACGCGGCTGCGCAAAACATCTTCGGCTATGAGGCTGACGAGATGATCGGGGAGCCGATCTCGCGGCTTCTGCCGCCAGGTCTCGAAGACGAAGAGCGGAGGATCCTGGCCAGGATCCGGGCTGGCGAAAAAGTGGATCATTTCGAAACCCGGCGGCGCCACAAGAATGGCAATATCATCGATGTCTCGGTCACGGTCTCGCCCGTATGGGACGATGAAGGCATCCTGATCGGCGCGTCCAAGGTGGCGCGCGACATCACCGCCGCGCGCAGTGCGCAGGCGGAATTGCGCGAACGGGAAGCGCATCTTCAGTCCGTCCTGGATACGGTGCCGGACGCCATGGTGGTGATCGACACGCGGGGCGTCATGCAATCCTTCAGCGCGACCGCCGAGAAGCTGTTCGGTTATTCGGCGAGCGAGGCGGTGGGCAAGAACGTCAGCATCCTGATGCCGCAGCCCTATCGCGGCCACCACGACTCCTATCTGGCGCGCTACATGGCCACCGGCGAAAAACGTATCATCGGGGTTGGACGGTTGGTGGTAGGCCAGCGCAAGGATGGTTCAACATTCCCCATGGAGCTTGCTGTTGGCGAAATGCGCTCCGGCGAACGCCGCTTCTTCACGGGCTTTGTGCGGGATCTGACCGAGCGGCAACAGACACAGCAGCGGTTGCACGATCTGCAGTCCGAACTGATTTTCATGTCCCGCTTCACGGCGCTGGGTGAAATGGCCTCCACGCTTGCCCATGAACTCAACCAGCCCCTGACGGCGGCGACCAGCTATCTCAATGGCGCGCGCCGCTTGCTGGAGAGCGGCAAACCCTCGGACATCGCCACGGCGCGAGGGGCGATTGACAGCGCTGCCGAGCAGGCCTTGCGAGCCGGGCAGATCATCAAGCGCTTGCGGGAATTTGTGGCGCGGGGCGAAAGCGACCGCCGGCCCGAGAATTTGCGCAAGTTGATCGAGGAGGCTAGCGCCTTGGCGCTGGTCGGGGTGAGGGAAACCGGTGTTCATGTCTCCTTTGACTTCCATACGGCCATCGGATCCGTCATGGCGGATCGCATCCAGATCCAGCAGGTCATCCTCAACCTCATGCGCAATGCGCTGGAAGCGCTGCAGGAGGTTGACAGGCGGGAGCTGGAGATTGCCACCCGGCAGATCGATCCTGAAACCGTGGAAATCACGGTGCGGGACACCGGACCGGGCATCGCGCCGGAGATTGCGGAGAAGCTTTTCCAGCCGTTCATGACCACCAAGCCCCAGGGCATGGGCGTGGGCCTGTCCATCTCGCGCACCATCGTGGAAGCCCATGGCGGGCGGCTTTGGGCCGAGCCCAACCCGGAAGGTGGGACCATCTTTTATCTGACCCTGAAGAGCGCCGAAGGGGAGGAGCACAGCCATGTCCGTTAGCGGGCTCGTGCATCTGATAGACGATGATGAGGACGTGCGCCGGGCGGTTGCGTTCCTGCTGGGAACGGCGGGCCTGGCCGTGAAGGTCTATGATTCCGCGTCCAGCTTTCTGGAGAAATGCGACGATTTCCAGTCTGGATGCATCGTCAGCGATGTGCGCATGCCCGGGATTGACGGGCTGGAGTTGCTGCGGCGGCTCAACCAAAAAGGATCGCGGTTGCCGGTCATTGTCATGACCGGCCATGCCGACGTGGCCCTGGCGGTGGCGGCCATGAAAGAAGGCGCCGTGGACTTCATCGAAAAGCCTTTTCCCGACGAAACGTTGCTGGCCGCGATTCAGGTGGCGCTCGCCCGCGAGGAGAAAGCCGTCGGTTCGAATCCGCATGCGGCCGAGGTTCGCAAACGGCTGGCCTCTCTGACAGTGCGTGAAAAGGAAGTGCTGGATGGTCTTTTGGCGGGCCATCCCAACAAGACCATCGCCTATGATCTGGGCATCAGCCCACGCACGATCGAGGTTCACCGGGCCAATGTGATGACGAAAATGGCCGCATCGAGTCTTTCGGAACTGGTACGGATGGTGATTTCGGCCAGCTAAATGCAGGACCGGGTGCTCATTTTCCCGATCACGGCGCTGATCGTCATCAGTGACGAATCTGTTTCCCGAAATGCTGGGCAACCTTGCTCTGGACATCCTGCAGCCGCGCACTGATGAACTCGGTGCTGGCGCCCGGCACGACGCCGCCGACATGCACATGCTCCAGGGCCTTCAGGCCGCACAGCTCGGCAAAATATTCGTCGAACAAAGTTTGCACCGCGCCCAGTGCCCCGGTTTCCTTTACCCATTCCGCAGGAGCGCCGCTGGAGCTGAAGCTGATCAGCTTGCGACCCGTCAGCAGGGGTCTGTAGCTGTGTCCGCCCGCGCCATAGGCGAAGCCGAAACCGAACACCCGCTCCAGATATCCCTTCGTGATGGCCGGCGGAGAATTCAGCCAGAGCGGATAGACGAACGCGAAAACATCGCAATCCTTCAATAGGCTGCGTTCAAGCATGACGTCGGGCTCGGGGCAGAAGGGGTTGGCGAACGGCAATTCCCCGGCCTTGAGACACGGATCGAAACCCATCCGATAGAGGTCGCGCATGACCGTGGTATGTCCCTGCGCCTCACAGGCTCTGGCGTAGGCCTGCGCGACCGATCCGGTGAAACTCTCCGCACCGGGATGGGCAAATATAATGGCGTGCTTCACGGCTTTCTCCTGCCATAAAGTTAGGGCCAAGCGCGTGTTCCCGCTTTGCGCCAGATCAAGGCAGGTTCGGGCTTTCGCACCGAAAATGCGTTTATGTCTTGGCGCCCTTTGATATTCTCGCTCCTGCTGCTGGCAGGCGGCCCGGCTGCGGCCCAACCGGCCGGCTTTGCGCCTGCGCTGGAGACGGCGCTGGTCTCGACAACCGATGGTGGGCTGACACGACAATTCTATCAGCAGCGCAACGGCGCCCTGGCCTGGGACAGTGGTTCCACGGCCGATGCCAGGCTCGCGATCCGCGTGCTTTCAGAGGCCGCCAGCGAAGGGCTCGATCCTGCGCGCTATGGCGTGTTTCTGCATAGCGGCAATGTGGTGGCCGATGACGTCGCGATCAGCACCGCTGTCTTGCGATATATGCGCGACCTGTCGGTGGGCCGCCCGGACCTTGAATCGCTCGACGATGATGTCGCCCTGCCGCCGCGGTCTGTGGACCTGCCGGGCTTGCTGAACGACGCGTTGCGCCAGGGACGTCTCGCCGCCATGCTGAATTCGCTGGCGCCACAATATTCCGACTATGCGGCGCTTAAGGATGCGCTGGCGCGCCAGGTCCAGCCGGCGGACGTCATCGCCGCCAACATGGAACGCTGGCGCTGGCTGC
>JBBQBL010000143.1:0-6615 GCA_038317805.1 Micropepsales bacterium | reverse complement strand
AAGGATCGAACTCTTCAAGCGCCTGGCGCAGCGCGCCCAGTGCGTCCAGACTTTGATCCACGTGGGTGAAGCCTTCAGCCAACGTCATAGTCGCACCATGGCGCTGGCGCACCCAGTCCAGCAACGGGTCCCAGCCTTGCGCCTGGCGCTTCACCAGCTCCGGCGGCTGGTGGGCGCGATAACAAAGAAGATCGTTCTCGCCGAAACGCAGGATCGCGGTGACCACATCGCCGGGATTGAGCACCACGCCGTCGATCACCGTGTTGGCCAGCCGAAGCAGCGGCATGGTGGTGGCGATGATCTCGCCGCCCTGGCTTTGCCATTCCACCGCGATGGCGGCCGCCAATTGTTCGGTCGGCAATGCCAGCGCGCGGCGGCCCGGTGTCTTGACCGGCTTGCCGTCCAGCAGCACCGCAAAACCGTTCACGCCATGCGCGACGGAGACGTCCTTGTAGAAACGCTTCATCTCTTCTTTTTGGTCTTCTTGGGCGGGAACGGATCGCTTTTGTCGTCGGGATTGAAGCCCAGCAGCTTCCAGCTCTTGAGCATGTGCGGCGGTAGCGGCGCGGTGGCCTGCAACCGCCCGCCATCGGGGCGGCCGATATCGATGCTGCGGGCATGCAGGTGCAGCTTGTCGGCAATGTCGCCCTTGCCGCGGCTATCCGTGCCGCCATACTTGAAGTCCCCCACGATGGGCGTGCCCAGGCTGGCCAGATGCACGCGGATCTGGTGGGTGCGCCCGGTGATGGGCCGCGCCGCGACCCAGGCAAATTCGGTACCGGCCGTCGCCATCACCGCATATTCGGTGAGGGAGAACTTCGCACCCTCCTCGCCCTCTTCGGTCATCGCCATGCGTTCGTCGCGGCCATGGGGGCCGTGGCCGCCTTCCTTGGCCAGCGCGCCTTTGACGACGCCGTTCTTTTGCTTGGGCACGCCGCGGGTCAACGCCCAATAGACTTTCGAGGTGTCGCGCAACGCCAGGCTGGCCGACAGGCCCGACGCCGCCAATGCGGTGCGCGCGATCAGCAATACGCCGGAGGTGTCGCGGTCCAGCCGATGCACCAGCTTGGGCCGGGTCGGCTTTTCATATTGCAGGGACTCCAGCATGCCATCGACATGCTTGGTCAGGCCCGATCCGCCCTGGGTCGCAAGCCCCGGCGGCTTGTCGATCACGATCACCTGCTTGTCCATGTAGAGGATGCGGTCGGCCAGGCTACCCATGTCCTTGGTCGCCAGCGGATGCTTGGTCTCGGCCTCGGGCTTTTCGCGTTGGGGCGCCTTGGCATGGATCACCTGCGGCGGCAGGCGCATGGCCTGGCCGGCGGCGATGCGGTCGGCCGCCTTGGCGCGCTTGCCGTCCAGCCGCACTTCGCCCTTGCGCAGCAGTTTTTCCAGCAGGGTGTGGGTGACGTGCGGATAATGCCGCTTGAACCAGCGGTCGATCCGGATGCCGTCATCGTCGGGGTCTATGGTGCGAAGCTCAGCCATAAAAGGCGCGCGCAATCCACAGCCCGGCGAACAGCGCCGCGATAGACAGGGCAACCGAGCCGATCACATAGGCGGCGGCCAATCCGTATTGCCCCTTTTGCAGCAGCAATGCGCTGTCCAGCGAGAAGGTGGAAAAGGTGGTGTAGCCACCCAGGATGCCCACGGTCAGGAAGCTGCGCAGCTCCGGCGACAGGTTCAGCTTCAGCGCGCTGGCTTCCACGATCAGGCCCATCATCAGCCCGCCGGTGATGTTGACGATGAAGATGCCCCAGTTGAAAGCGGAGCCCACCGGCGAAAGCCAGCCGGCGATGTAATAGCGCGCCAGGGCGCCAAGACCGCCGCCGACCCCGACCGAAAACAACATGCCCATTTACCCCTCCTCTGCCCGCTTGGCCCGCAGCTTGGACCAGTATTCCAGCCGCTTGGCAATCTCGCGCTCAAAACCCGTATCTTTTGGGCTGTAGAACTGTTCGCGCGCCATGTCGTCGGGAAAGTAGTTCTGCCCCGAAAAACCGCCTTCGGCGTCATGGTCATACTGGTAGCCCGCGCCATACCCCAGGTTCTTCATCAACTTGGTCGGGGCGTTGAGGATATGGGCCGGCGGCATCAGCGAGCCATGCTCCTGCGCCGCCCGCTTGGCGGCGCCCAGCGCCTTGTAAACGGCGTTGGATTTGGGGGCACTGGCCAGATAGAGCACGCATTGCGCCAGCGCCAGCTCGCCTTCGGGTGAGCCCAGGAAGTCGAACACATCCTTGGCCGCCAGCGCTTGATGCACAGCTTCGGGATCGGCCAGGCCGATATCTTCCACCGCCGCGCGCACCAGGCGGCGGGCGATATAGAGAGGCTGCTCGCCGCCCTGGAGCATCCGCGCCAGCCAGTAGAGCGCCGCGTCCGGATCGCTGCCGCGGATGGACTTATGCAGCGCCGAGATGATGTTGTAATGCTCTTCGCGGCTCTTGTCGTAGAGCGGCATGCGCCGCTGCACCGCCGAAACCAGCGCGGCGGAATCCAGCAGCTTGACCGTCTTCACGCTGGAGAGTTCTTCCACCAGGTTGAGCAGATAGCGGCCGTCACCATCGGCCATGGCGCGCAAGGATGCGCGCGCATCGTCCGTCAGTTTCAGCGGCTCGCCATAATGCGCCTCGGCCCGCTGCAACAACTGCTCCAGCGCTGCATCATCCAGCCGCCGCAGCACCAGCACCTGGGCGCGGGACAACAGCGCGCCATTCAGTTCAAAGGACGGGTTCTCGGTGGTGGCGCCCACCAACACGACAGTGCCGTCTTCCACCACCGGCAGGAAACTGTCCTGCTGGCTACGGTTGAAGCGGTGGATCTCATCAATGAACAGCAGGGTGCCCTGCCCCATGCGGCGGCGCTGGCGCGCAGCTTCGAACGTCTTCTTCAGGTCGGCAACGCCCGAGAACACCGCCGACAACTGCTCGAAGTGCAGATTGAAGGCTGTGGAGAGTAGCCGCGCGATCGTCGTCTTGCCGGTGCCCGGGGGCCCCCACAGGATGATCGAGGTCGGCCGGCCATTGGCCACCATGCGGCCCAGCGGGCCTTCCGGGTTCAGCAAATGGTCCTGCCCCACCACATCGGCCAGGGCCTGTGGCCGCAGCCGGTCGGCCAGGGGCCGCGGTGCGTCGTCAGCCAGGCCGCCGGATTCGAACAGGTCGCTCATGGGGCCGGGCTAAGACAAAAAAGGCCCCGCGGGTGGTCCTGCGGGGCCTCTTTTTCAGGTCCCTTTTAGAGGTGCCACTTCACCCCGAAGGACAGGTTGTTCGAGCGGTTGCCGACCTGGGTCAGGCCGCCGGCATTCACATTGTGGGCATCCTGGTAGCGGTACTCGGCGAACAGGCTGGCCCATTCCGAGGCGCGATATTCCACCCCGCCCAGGGCCTGCCAGCCCAGCACGGTGGAGCCGCCATGATTGCCCACGCCATTGTCGATATTGGTATTGACCGCGCCCAGGCCGGCGCCGCCATAGACGCCGAACGGCGAATCCATCGGCACTTGATAGATCAGGTTGCCCATGTAGGAGCTGGTCTGCAGGCGGGCGTTGTTTGTGCCCTTGTAGGTGGACTGGCCGAACAGCCCGTCCGCTTCCACCGAAAAGTTCGGCAGGTTCCAGCGCTCCAGGGTGGTGCCGACGCGGGCGCCGACATTGAAGCCGGTATCCATGGCGTTCTTAGTGCCACCGACATTGAGGCCCGGCGCGAAGGTCGGGCCGCCCAGCACTGAAACATAGGTATCGGCCTGGGCCGCGAATGTGCCGAGCATCAGAGCCGAGGCGGACGCAACAAACAATTTTTTCATTTCAGTCCCTTTGCATGGCCCCCCATGCACAAGGCCTAACGCGGTTCGGTGCGCGCGGTCGCGTTACAAGCGTGAAATTGCTGCAGAATTGATCGCGGCAACAAGCGGTAACAATTGTCCAAACACATTGCTGCCACGATCATGAGCGTGATCATCACAAATGTGATGATCAGCCCTCGACCGACAAACTCAATTTGCGCCCGCCGCGCTCCACCACCATGTCCCAGCGATTGGTGCCGTTCAGCAGCCGCACCAGGTCGGTGACCCGGTTGATCGGAGTGCCGTTGATGCTGCGCACGATGTCGCCGGGCTGAAAGCCGTAATTGGCCGCGATTCCGGTGGGGCTGACCGACACGATGGCTACGCCTTTGGCCATCACGTCCATCTGCAACTCGGTGGCGGTGGCGGGCGAGATGTTCTCGACCTTGGCGCCGGTCAGCGGATTGCGTCCGGCGATGGTCTGCAGGTCGCGCGGCGGATTTTCCGGCGGCAATGCCACGGTGACGGTGACGTCGCGTCCCGTCTTGCCCGCCGCGACATGCATCCTAACGGTGTCGCCCGGCTTGTGGGTGGCGGTGCGGTAATTCAGCGACTGGATATCGTCCACCGCCACGCCGTCCACCGATTGCACCACCTCGCCCGACTTCACGCCGGCGCGGCCCAGCGGGCCATCGGGATAGACCTCCTTGATCAGCACGCCGCCAGGCTTGGGCAAACCCAGCGAAGATGCGATGGCGCTGGTGACCGGCTGGCCGCTGGCTCCGACCCAGGCCAGGCGCACGCTGGCGGTCGCCCCGGCCTTGGCGCCTTCCACGCCTTCCACCACACGCCGCGCCAGATTGGCGGGAATGGCGAAGCCGATGCCGATGCTGCCGCCGCTGCGCGAATAGATGGCGGTGTTGATCCCCGCCAGCTTGCCATCGGTGGTGACCAGCGCGCCGCCGGAATTGCCCGGATTGATGGCCGCATCGGTCTGGATGAAGAACTGATAGTCGCCGGCCGAAATCTGGGTGCGCGCCAGGGCCGACACGATGCCCATAGTGACGGTCTGGCCGACATTGAATGGATCGCCGATCGCCAGCACCAGATCACCCACCTGCACCTGGTCGGAATCGGCGAAGGTTACCGCCGGCAGACGCTCGCCCCTGGTATCGATCTTCAGCACCGCCAGATCGGTGCGCGGATCGGCCAGCAGCACCTTGGCCTTGAACTCGCGCTTGTCGGACAGGGCGATGGTGATTTCGTTGCCGCCTTCCACCACGTGATTGTTGGTCAGGATCAAGCCGTCGGCCCGCACGATGACGCCGGAGCCCAAAGACTGCTGCACGCGCTGGCGCATTTCGGGATTGCCGAACAACTGGCTGAACAGCGGGTCATTGAAGAAGGGATTGACCTGGGCCTGCACCACCGACTTGGAATAGACATTGACCACGGCGGGCGCCACCCGGCGCACGACGGGCGCGAACGTCAGCTGCACCTGGCTCATTGATGCAGGCGCAGCGGGCAGCGCGCGCGGCGCCGGGGGAGCAAGGCGCAGCGGCTCCGGCTTGGTGTCGGCCGTCATCGCCGGCACGGCATAGATGGCCACCGCGGCCAACGCGCACGCGCCCACCGCAATCGATAATGTCTTCGTCACGCCCAGCCTCCCGACAGTCTTGTACCAGTCCAATGCTATTTGTTGCCCGTCGCGCAGTTACGATACTTGAGCACGGTGGCCAGCGTATCGGCTTCCGCGCCTTCATGGCAGGTGGCCATCACGGCACGGGCCACGGTGCTCATTTCATCCTTCATGTTTCGCGCCTTGTAGGCTTCGTTGTCGACGCAGTAGCCGGTCTGCACCGCGCGATTATGCTCAGCGACATAGGCGGCATAGGCGGACTGCGAGGCCGGGCTTTCGGCCACGGGCTGCTCCACGGGGATGCGGTCGGGCGGGACGCCCAGGGCGTTGGCCTTCTGCTCGCGGCTCATGTCATTGACGCTCAGCATTTTGGGCTGGACGGGCACCTCGCAGCTGTCGCGGGGGCCGCAGGCGGCCAGGCCAAGGGTCAAGATCGGCAGGCAAATCCAGTATTTGTGCATCGCTATGACCTTTCAAAAGTTCCAAATCAAAAGTCACAACGCCCAACCGTACAAAAGAGCGCAAAAAAAGGGCGGCATTTCTGCCGCCCCATTTTCAATGCGAGTTTGGCGAAAATCAGGCTTCGGCGTCTTCCGACACTTCCACCGGACCCGAATCCAGGCCCTTGGCGCCCTCGTCCCGGTCGATGAACTCGATGATCGCCATCGGAGCATTGTCGCCATGGCGGAAACCGGCCTTCAGCACGCGGGTATAGCCGCCCGGACGGCCGGCATAACGCGGGCCGATCACGTCGAACAGCTTGGTCACCTGGTCGGCGTCCTTGATCTGGGCCAGCGCCTGGCGGCGGGCGTGCAAATCCTTGGCGCCGCGGCGCGACAGGGTCACCAGCTTTTCGATCACGGGGCGAAGGTCTTTGGCCTTCGGCAGCGTGGTCTTGATCTGCTCGTGCTTGATCAGCGCGGCGGTCATGTTGCCCCACATCGCCTTGCGGTGCGAGGCGGTGCGGTTGAACTTGCGGCCTTGATTGCCGTGACGCATGGGAGTGGCTTTCTAAAAGATCAGTATTGGTCTTCGTAACGCTTGGCGAGGTCTTCGATATTCTCGGGCGGCCAGCCGGGCACTTCCATGCCCAGATGCAGGCCCATTTCGGCGAGAACGGCCTTGATCTCGTTCAGCGACTTGCGGCCGAAGTTCGGGGTGCGGAGCATCTCGGCTTCGGTCTTCTGGATCAG
>JBBQBL010000142.1:0-6635 GCA_038317805.1 Micropepsales bacterium | reverse complement strand
TCATTATCGGCACCCGGTTGAAGGCGCCGCTCTGGAACGCATCGATCAACTGGCGCGGCAGGATAGCGCCGTCCAGCAGTGGGCCGCCGACAAAGGGACTGGTGGCGCTGGCGGTGCCGGCCAGCGCGGCGATTTTCGCGGCGGGCAGGGCGCGCAGGCATTTGGCAATGTCGCCGCCCCTTTCATCTTTTGAATCGCAGCCCGCCGCGGCCGCGAATTTCTGACCGCGCGCCTGGGCGGTGGCCTTTGAGGCAAAGGGCGTATAGCCACCCGACTGGAAGATGGCGCGGTGGACCAGGCCCTTGGACGCAGGCGCCACCACGATAGCGGTAGAGGCGCCGGCTCCGGCCGATTGGCCGCCGACCGTGACATTATTCGGATCGCCCCCGAACGCGGCGGCGTTGCGTTTCACCCACTGCAACACGGCCTGCATATCCATGATGCCATAGTTGCCGAAGGCGTGCCCCTCGGCATCGATCGCGGGATGGGCCATGAAGCCGAACAGGTTCAGGCGATAGTTGAACGTCACCACCACCAGCCCGCCGCGCGTCACCAGCTTGGCGGGGTCGTAATCGTTGGAAGCGCCGTCGAAATAGCCGCCGCCGTGAATCCAAACCAGAACCGGCAGCTTGGCTTTCACGACACCAGGTGCAAAGACATTGAGATAAAGACAGTCCTCATTGCTGTTTGGAGGTCCAGCAAAGGGTCCTAGGGTTGTGACTTGAGCACAAGTTGGTCCGAAGTTCTTGGCGTCTCGTACCTTCCACTTCGCCGGAGGTTGGGGCGGCATCCAGCGCAGCGGCCCTACGGGCGGTTTTGCGTAGGGAATGCCAAGAAATCTTTTCACGCCTTGATCTGAAACGCCCAGCACAAGCCCGTCAGTGGTTTGCGCCATCGCGGGAAGTTTTCCGCCTTGCATGCGAACATGAATTTCGGGAGTTGCGACGGGCGCGGCGCTTGCGCCCACAGTCATGGCCAGCAAGGCCGCGAGCGCGAGCTTCTTCATTGTTTCCTGCTCACGATATAGGCGACCAGCTGCCAGATTTCGTCGGCCGTCAACTTGTCCTTCCAGGCCGGCATGCCACGCGGCGTGCCTTCGGCGATGGTGTGATAGATCTCGCCCGGCTTGCTGCCATATTGCCAGCTTCCATCGGTGAGATCCGGCCCCATACCGCCAGTCAGGTCATAGGCATGACAGCCGGCGCAGTTCATCTTGCCGAACAGCCCATGGCCCGCCTCGATGGCGTCGGCATTGCCGGCGAGCGGGTTGGCCGTGTCCGCTGTCACCTGTGCCAAAGCAGGCGTGGCAAGCAACGCCAAGACAAGAACGATACGCCGCATCAGTTATGCGCCGCCGCCGGCGGTACCGAAACCGGCGCCGGGGCGCCCGCCTGGGTGAGTTGCGTCGTGCCGTTGCCGATGCCATTGCCGTCCACCGAGAAGACATACAGCGTGTTGCCGCCGGGCATGAAGCCCTTCTCCCGCCGCAGCACGCCGGCGCCGCCGCCGATGCCGGCATAGACCGCCACATATTGGCGCTTGTCCGGCCCCACAAAGGTCATGGGCGCCGCGGTGATGCCAGATCCCAGCTTCTGCGACCACAGCACCTTGCCGGTGCGCGCATCGGCGGCGCGGAACCAGCCATCCATGGTGCCGTAGAACACCAGGTCCGATCCGGTCACGACCGCGCCGCTCCACACATAGAGATTTTCCTTGATGCTCCAGACGCGCTTGCCGGCCACCGGATCCCAGGCGATGAAATCGCCCCAGTTGCCGCCGGGCCCCGCATGGCGCTGCATCTCCATGCCGTCATAAGGCGACGAAGGAATGTACTGCACGATGTGATTGTTCAGGTCCATGCAACTGTTGAACACGCCGGCATAGAGCAGGCCGGTGCGGGGGCTGAAAGCGGATGGATTCCAGTTCTTCACCCCGATGTCAGGCGGGCAGATATTGGTGACTTTCTTTTCCACGATGGGATGCGCCGCATCGTTGATCACCGGCATGCCCGTGGTCAGGTCGATATTCTTGGCCCAGTTCTGATGGCCGAACGGGTTGGCCACCAGCACCTCGCCGGTCTTCCGGTCGATGGTGTAGGCAAAGCCGTTGCGGTTGAAATGCACCATCACCTTGCGGCGAGCGCCTTTCCAGGGAATCTCGATCAGCACATTCTCGTTGACGCCGTCGTAATCCCATTCGTCATGCGGCGTGAACTGGTACGCCCATTTGGCCGCGCCGCTATTCGCATCGCGCGCGAACACCGCCGAACTCCACAGGTTCAGGCCCGGCCGCTGCGATGGCGTGCGCGGTCCGGGGTTGGACGTGCCGTAATAAATCTCGTTCAGGTCGGGATCATAAGACACCCAGCCCCAGGGCGCGGATGCGCCTTGCTTCCACATCTCGCCGGGCCAGGTACTCACGCCCAGGTCCTTGCCTTTCATCCAGGAATAGAACGGCTTGAAGTCCGGCCCGATCAGCGCGCCATCGTCCGGTCCGTTGGTGAAAGCCTTCCACACGGTGTGGCCATCCTTCACACTCAGCGCCTGGAACCAGCCATTGGTGCCCAGCTCGCCGCCGCTGGAACCGACAAAGACTTTGTCGCCCACCACAAAGGCCGCCATGGTCATGGTCGGGCCCTTGGTGACGTCGTCCAGCTTGACGCGCCAGGCTTCCTTGCCGGTGTTCACGTCCACCGCTACCGTGTTGTCGTCCAGCAGGTTGTAGATCAGCTTGCCGTCGGCATACGCCCAGCCGCGCAGCACCTTGTCACAGCACGCCTTGCCGATGGCGCGCGGATCGGGATTGGGCTGGAACACCCACTTGATCGGGGCGCCCGGCTTGGACAGGTCCAGGGCATAGGCGATGTTGGGAAAGGGCGTGACCAGATACATGGTGTCGCCCACCACCAGCGGCGCGCCTTCATGGCAGTACATCTGCCCGTCGCTGAAGCTCCAGGCGATGCGCAGCCGGCCGACATTCTTTGTGTTGATCTGGGTGAGCGGGCTGTAACGGGTGTTGGCATAGTCGCGCGCCTGGCGTGTCCATTGCCCGGCGGCATCGCCCGGCGCCAGGTTCGCGGTGGCGCCGGTGAAGGATTTGCTGGTGGGGGCAGCCTCTTTCTTCTGGGCTTCGCCGGAAGAGGGCAGGGCCGCACTGCCCAGCAACAAAGCACCCAGCATGATTTTGCGCAAAGCCATCTTCGCCCCCCATTATTCTTTTGAGAAAGGTTAGGACTGGCGCAGGGGCCGTGCAAGGACGCGCGAATTGGCCTACAAGATTGCCAAAATGCGGAGGGAATGATGGGACGTTTCAAGGCTCTGGTTTGCTGCACTGCAATGGCGCTGCTGGCGATGACCGGCGCGCGCGCCCCAGTTCAAGCCGGCGTAATGAACCCGATTGCCGGCGACCCCATCACCATCGAAAGCGGCAAGCTGTCGGGCACTTTGCTGGACTCCGGGGTGAAGGCCTATCTGGGTGTGCCCTTCGCCGCGCCGCCGGTGCGCGAGCTGCGCTGGCACGAGCCCATGCCGGTCAAGCCGTGGAAGGGCATCTACAATGCCGACAGCAAGATCACCAACTGCTACATCGCGCTGCGCGCCACCACGCTCAATCACTATTTCGGCGAAATCAAATCCAGCGAAGACTGCCTGTACACCAATATCTGGACACCGCCCGGCGCCAAGGCCGGCGACAAACTGCCGGTGGTGGTCTGGATCCATGGCGGCGGCTTCCAGGAAGGCTCGATCAACTTCGACGTCTATGGCGGCGAACCGCTGGCTCGCAAGGGCGTGATCTTTGTCGGCATCTCCTATCGGGTGAACATCTTCGGCAACCTGGCGCATCCTGAACTCACCGCCTCGTCGGGCCACAAGGCGTCGGGCAATTATGGGCTGATGGACCAGATCGCGGGTCTCAAATGGCTCCAGCGCAATATCGCGGCCTTCGGCGGCGATCCGGCGAACGTCACGGTGATGGGCCAGTCAGCCGGCGCCATGGCGGTGGACCTGCTTCAGTCCACGCCACTGGCGCACGGGCTTTATGCCCATGTGGTGGCGCTGTCGGGCGGCTATCACGGCGTGGCGTCGCCGCATCTGGAAACTTTGGCCGAAACCGAAGCCAAGGGCATCAAGCTGCAACAGGCGATGAAGGCCAAGGACATCGACCAGATGCGCACCATTCCGGCCGACCAGATCACCGCCATCGCCGCCGCCAACAAGATCACGTTCAGCGGTCCCACGTTGGAAGGTTATGTCGTGCCGGGCAATCCGGCGGATATCTATGCCGCTGGCAAGCAAACCGATGTGCCGCTGCTGCTGGCGTCGGTCGGCAACGACATCTTCAGCAAGACCAAGGTGATCGATGCGCGCACCCTGGCCGACTACCAGAAGGCGGCGTCCGATGTGTATGGCGCCGACGCGCCGCTGTTCCTGAAACTGTTCCCGGCCCGGAACGACGCCGAGGCGGCCCAGCAGGCCCAGGCCGTGGCGCGCATCTCCGGCTTCGGCATCATGGGCCGTGACTGGGCCAAGGATGCTTCGCTGCATGCCAAATCGCCGATCTGGCTGGTTCAATATAACCACCCCCATCCCTATCCGCCCGGTGTGTTCATCAGCGACATGGATGTGAAGACGGCCGGTGCCTATCACAATTCAGACCTGCCCTTCTGGTACGGCACCTTGGATTCGCTGAACCTGTACCGCACCATCCGCGCCTGGACGCCGTATGACTACAAGCTGTCCAACCAGATGCAGGACGTGGTGGTGGCGTTTGCCAGGACCGGCAATCCGGTGACGGCGGAATCGAAAATTCCGCGCTACGACCCCAAACGCGAACAGCGGCTGGTGTTCGGCGATGCCGGCACCACGATCGAGACCTTGAACCGCAAACAGGTGGATTTCATCGAAACCCATCCGCCCAAAAAGAACTAACCCAGGAGCCTTTGATGACCACTCGCCGTAATTTTCTTCTTGGTGCAGCCGCACTCGCCGCCACCGGTCCTGCCGCGTTCGCGCAGCGCCATATCCCGCTGGGGTTGCAGCTCTATACGGTGCGCGCCGACCTGGCCAAGGATTATGAAGGCACGATGAAGCTGGTGAAGGCGGCCGGCGTGCGCGAGGTGCAGGCCAACCTGACCATGGCGGGCAAGAATTCCGCCGATCAGCGCAAGTTGTATGACGCGATGGGCCTGAAATGGGAAAGCATCCATGCCGGCGGCGATGCCCTGCGCAACACGCCCGAAGCGACGATCGCGGAAGCCAAAAGCGTCGGCATCAAGAACATCACCTGTTCCTTCCCGCTCTATCCCGTCGATCGCGGCGCCATCATGTCCGGGCCGGGCCTGGATGGCTGGAAGCAGAATGCCGAGGCCTATAACAAGATCGGCGCTCTCTGCAAGGCAGCGGGAATGAGCTTCAATCACCACAATCACAACATCGAATTCCGCAAGGTGGGCGAAGTGGTGCCGCTGGACTTCCTGATCAAGGAGACGGCCCCGGCGCTGGTGGGATATGAAATGGATATCGGCTGGGTGATCGCCTCCGGCGCCGATCCGGTTGCCTACCTGAACAAATATCCCTCGCGCTTCCGGTCCGTCCATATCAAGGATTTGAAAGCCGAGGGCATCCCCAACACCAATGGCAAGATGGTCAGCGCCATCATCGGGCAGGGCATCGCCAACTATTCAAAGATCTTGCCGGCTGTGAAGAAGGCCGCGGTCAAGACCGCCTTCCTGGAGATCGAGGAGCCCTATGATCCCTCGCCCATGGGCATGGTGCAGGCCAGCGCCGCTTACCTGAAGGGCAAGCTTTAAGGTCTATCAAAAACGAACAGCCCGCCAGGAATGGCGGGCTGTTTTTTTATGTGCGGACTGCATAAAGCGCGTGATGGGTGAGGATGAACAAGGTCCGCCCATCCGCGCCGCCGAACAACAATTGCAGCGGCCGGTCCGGCACATCGATACGGCCGATCTCCTTGCCGTCCGGCGCATGGACCAGAACCTGGCCGTTGGCGAGATAGACATTGCCATTGGCCGCTACCGCCACGCTTTCGCCGCCCCGGTCCGCAAACAGCTTCTGGTCGGTGACGCTGCCGTTGGCGCCGACCAGCCCGCTATAGGTGCGGCCCTCGGATTCGTTGCTGACGAACACCCGGCTACCCGGCATCGTCTTGGTAAATCCATACGTGTCCAAATTGTCGGAGAATCGCCAGCCGGTGCCGTCGGGCGGGCCCTGGTTGAAGGTGCGCGCCGCGGGCAGGAACAGGCTGCCGTCGGGCGAGACATATTCCTTTGCCTTGGGCGCCGCCATGTCGCGGGCAAACATCTCGCTAAGCGTGGTGTAGCGATAGGTCTCCAGATCAAGCTGGTCCTTGAACTCGCCATTGTTCCAGTAATTGACCGGCAGCAGGGCGGTGGCGCCCGGATGCGCCGTGGCCGGCGTGGCGGGGATCACCGTCAGTTCCGTAGCCGGTGCGCCGGGCTTGAAGGTGTAAACCGTGCCTTCCGCGCCCAGCGAAGACAGCACCAGCAGGTTTCCCGATTTGTCGAAAGCCAGGTTCACTGGGTCGGTGGGATTGTCACGTTCGACCGACAGGCCTTCCTCGCGCGACCAGCCATAGATGCGCTGTTGGTGCTTGTC
>JBBQBL010000141.1:0-6682 GCA_038317805.1 Micropepsales bacterium | reverse complement strand
TTACAGCTTTGCGATGTTCGTGCTGCTGTCGATCATCACGCGCGGCGGCCGCTTCATGCTGGTCGCGGGCCTGCTCTATTGGAAAGGCGAGGAAGCCCGCCGCTTCATCGAGAAGCGGCTGGAGGCAACCTTGTTGGTCTTCCTGGCGACGGTGATATTGGGCTTCGTGGCGGTCAAATACCTGTTCTGACCACCACGCCCTGATACTCAGTCCTGCTCGAGTTCGCTCGATGTTTTCCATTCGTCGGAAGCCGGGGCGCCTTCGCCTTCGGCCGGCACCACGGCCGGCATCGCCAACGGATCAGCCGCCGTGGTCTCGGAGATGGACTTGAGCGACGCGCCCTTCCTCGAGGCGCGCTTCTGCGCCCGTTCCAGCTTGGCGTTGACGCGGCTCACCGCCAGGTCCAGTTCCAACTGCGAGCAAAGTCCCAAAGTCACCGGATCAACCGCCTTGATGTTGGCGGCATTCCAGTGCGAGCGCTCGCGAATCTTGGCGATGGTGGCCTTGGTGGTGCCGATCAGCTTGATGATGTCGCTGTCGCTGAATTCCTGGTGATTGCGGATCAGCCAATAGACCGCATCGGGTTTGTCCTGGCGCTTGCTGACCGGGGTGTAGCGCGGCGCGCGCTTCAGGCGCACGCTGGGCATCTTGTGCTTGGGCGCCGCCATCTTCAGGCGCTTGCCCGGATCCTTTTCGGCATCGGCGATCTGTTCGCGGGTCAACTGGCCGGTCGCGACCGGGTCCTGGCCCTTGATGCCCTTGGCGACGTCCTCGTCGGCGATGCCTTTCACTTCCAGCGGATGCAGGCCGCAGAAGTCCGCGATCTGTTCAAAGGACAGACCGGTATTGTCCACCAGCCAGACGGCGGTGGCCTTGGGCATCAGGGGTTTGTTCTCGGCGGCCATGATAATTCTCTCCCATTGAGCGGGAGCCGTATCCGGGCTCGCCGCCCCTCGTCAGGTTAATCCTTTCGAGGAATGCGGTCTTTTAGCGGGGTCCCTCCCTGCCTGCAAAGACTTTCAGGGCATCTGGAGGAGAATTTTGCCGATATGGCCGGTTTTGGCCATCAATTCATGGGCTTTCTGGGCCTGGGCGAGGGGGAAGACCTGCGCGATCACCGGCTTGATAGCGGTTCCCAGCAGAGGCCAGACCTGGGCCAGCAGCACGTCGCGGATGGCGCGCTTCTGCGCAGGGGTGCGGCCTCGCAGGGTGGTCGCCGCCAGGGTCAGGCGCTTGGTCAGGACGGGCACGAAGTTCACCTCGGCCTTGCTGGCCTTTTGATAGGCGATGTTGACGATCCGGCCCCACACCGCGGCGGCCTCGATGTTGCGCTGGATGTAATCGCCGCCGACCATGTCCAGGATCACGTCCACGCCTTTGCCGTCTGTCTCAGCCTTGATGACCTGGACGAAATCCGCCTTGTGATAGTCGATGGCGCGCGCCGCACCGAAACTTCGCGCCGCTTCGCATTTCTCGTCGCTGCCGGCGGTGGTGAAAACCGTGTGGCCCAGGGCGGCAAAAATCTGGATGCCAAGGCTGCCGATGCCGCTGGTGCCGCCATGGATCAGCAAGCTTTCGCCCGGCGCCAGGCGCCCGGTATCCACGATGTTGGTCCAGGCGGTGAAGGCCGCTTCCGGCAATCCCGCCGCTTCGATCCTGTCGATCATGCCCGGCACGGGCAGCAGTGAACCGGCGTCAGCCACGGCGAATTGTGCATAGCCGCCCCCGGGCAACAGGGCGCAGACCGGATCGCCTACCGTCCAGCCGCTGACATTTTCTCCCAGTTCCGCAATCGTGCCCGACACCTCCATGCCCAGGATGGGGGACGCGCCCGGCGGCGGCGGATAATGGCCCCGGGCCTGCAACAGATCGGCATTGTTCAGGCCGGCAGCGGCGACGGCAATTAACACCTGGCCCGGCCCGGGCGCGGGCTTTGGTTGCTGCCCCAGCACCAGCCGGTAATCCCGGCTCGGATTTTCAACATGAACAACGTTCATCACTTGCGCGGCTTTCATGGCGGCAGCAGACTAAACGCGAAACCAGCCGACGCGAAACCATGGACCTGGACGAACCGCGCAAGAAGCTGCCCGATATCGTGCTGGGCGAGGATATTTCCGCCCTCTCGGCGCATGAACTGAAAAAGCGCATCACAAGGCTGGAAGCGGAAATCGCCCGCTGCGCCGAGGCGATAACGCACCGCAATGCCACCAAAAGCGCGGCGGAAAGTTTCTTCAAAAAGTGAATGCGTTAATTTGCACAGCAGGAATAAGCATAAGCGGCGATAATCGGACTGTTTACCAACCTATTGGCTTTGCGGTGCGCCGCCAGCTTGCTAGCGTCATACGATGATCGCAAGAAACGGGCGTACGGGGACGAAATGCTGATGACTGATA
Source organism: Micropepsales bacterium (assembly GCA_038317805.1). Lineage (GTDB taxonomy): Bacteria > Pseudomonadota > Alphaproteobacteria > Micropepsales > Micropepsaceae > Rhizomicrobium. The sequence goes on along the minus strand of JBBQBL010000141.1, from coordinate 4,288 downwards.
CTGAGACCGCGTCCTTCACCGACTCGGCCATGTTCGACAGGACCTTCGACGAAGGCATGGCGCTGGTCGAGGAAACCGCGCGCTATCTCGACGGCAAGGGCCGCGAGGAAGCCCGTGTCCTGCCGCGCAAGGCGGCGATGCTCTATGCCGGTGAAAGCATGCGCGTCACCACCCGCCTGATGCAGGCAGCCAGCTGGCTCTTGGTGCAGCGCGCGGTGCGCGACGGCGACATGGAACGCGACGACGCGCTGAACGACCGCTATCGGCTCGGCAGCCGCGAAATTTGTCTGGGCCAATGCGCCGAAGACATCGATCCGCTGCCGGCGGAACTCAAGGATCTGCTGTCGCGCAGCGACAGCCTGTATCGCCGTATCGCCCGCCTTGATGATGTCCTGTTCGGCGAAGGCGAAGCGGCGCCGGCCGGTGCGCGCGGACAAATGGATGTCCTCGCTCAGGCGTTTAAATAACCGGGCGCGGGTCTTTCGCGGCGTGAGTTCGTCGCGCGTGCTCACGTGCGTTAAGCACGCTCCGCGCGACGCTCCTGCTCACGCCACGAAATCCCTCGCGCCATTCTTTGGGTTGCCAGAAACAAAAACGCCGCCGGAAACCGGCGGCGTTTTGGTATTCGGTAGAGAGCCTTTAGGCCTTTACGAACCCAGCGAACTTCTTGTTGAAGCGGGTCAGGCGGCCGCCACGGTCCATCAGCTTGGCGTCGCCACCGGTCCAGGCCGGGTGGGTCGAGGGATCGATGTCCAGCGTGACCTTCTGGCCCGCGGTCCCATAGGTGGTGCGCGTCTTGTAGGTGGTGCCGTCGTTCAGCTGAACTTCGACAAAGTGATAGTCGGGGTGGATGCCCTTTTTCATGACGCGAACCTTCTTTTCGGGCGCGGCCCATTTCTGACGGGCTGCGGAGGGCGGGCTTATACGGGACGCCCAAAGTCCCCGCAAGCAGCCCGGCGGCAATAGTTCCTTTGGCGCGGCCGCAGGGCCCCTATATACAGCCCTCTGTTAACAAAAAGGCGCCTGCCATTGGCCAGGGGTGACAGCGATTTTTCCAAGGAAACCGCCCGGGTGGCGGCGGGGCGGCCCAAGGCCAAGTCCTTGGGCCCCCTGAGGGCGCTGCTGCCCTTCCTGCGGCCCTACCGGGGGCGGATTGTGGTGGCCATCCTGGCCCTGTTCGCCTCCTCCGCCGCCACCCTGATCCTGCCCCAGTTCGCCCGGGGGCTGATCGACGCCCGCGGCCTGTCTGCGGCCCAGGCCCATGCCCTGAGCGATTTCTATGCCGCCTTTATCGTGGCCGCCGCTGTGCTGGGTATGGCCTCGGCAACCCGCTTCTATGCCGTGACCTGGCTGGGCGAGCGGGTGGTGGCCGATATCCGCAAGGCTGTGTTCGACAATGTGTTGGGCCTGTCGCCCCAGTTCTTCGAGGTGACCCGCACTGGCGAAGTCTTGTCGCGCATGACCGCCGACACGACCTTGATCCAGACCGTGGTGGGCTCGTCCGCCTCCATGGCGCTGCGCAACCTGGTCACCCTGACCGGCGGTCTGGCGCTGATGTTCTTCACCAGCGTGAAGCTGACCTTGCTGGTCGTCGGTGCGGTGGTGGTGGTGTTGTTGCCGCTGCTGTTGTTTGGCCGCTGGGTGCGCAAGCTCTCCCGCGCCAGCCAGGATTCCCTCGCCGACACCGCCGCGCGCGGCACCGAGACATTGAACGCGGTGCCCACGGTGCAGGCCTTCACCCAGGAAAATTACGAGCGCCGCGCCTTTGCCCAATCGGTGGAGCGCGCCTTCGATTTCGCCAAAAACCGCACTTTGGCCCGCGCCATCCTGACAGCCATCGCCATCTTCACCGCCTTTGCGGGGCTGGCCACGGTCGGCCTGATCGGGCTGCATGATTTCATCAGCGGTCAAATCTCCGCGGGCCAGCTGGTGGCTTTTATTTTCTACGGCGCCCTTACCGGCGGCGGCGTCGGCGCCCTGTCGGAAGTGTGGGGCGATCTGCAGCGCGCCGCCGGTGCCTCCGAGCGGCTGATGGAATTGCTGCATGAAGTGCCGGCCATCGCCGCGCCCGCACGCCCGCTGCAATTGCCGGCGCATCCCAGCGGCGCGGTGCGTTTCGAGGATGTCACCTTCCGCTATCCCTCCCGCCCCGATTTCAAGGCCTTGAACGGCTTCTCGCTGGATGTGGCGGGCGGCGAGGCAGTGGCGCTGGTGGGTCCCAGCGGCGCGGGTAAATCCACTGTTTTCCAGCTGATGCTGCGTTTTTTCGATGCACAATCGGGCGGCATCCGGTTTGACGGCGTGGACATCACCCAGCTCGATCCCATCGCCTTGCGCCAGAAGATCGCGGTCGTGTCGCAGGAACCGGTGATTTTCTCCGGCAGCATCGCCGCCAATATCCGCTATGGCCGCGAGGACGCCAGCGATGAACAGGTGCGCGCCGCCGCCGATGCCGCCGCCGCCAGCGAATTCATCGACAAGCTGCCGCAAGGCTTCGATACATTGGTCGGCGAACGCGGCGTCACCCTGTCGGGCGGCCAGCGCCAGCGCCTGGCGATTGCCCGCGCCATCCTGCGCGATGCGCCGCTGCTGCTGCTGGATGAGGCGACCAGTGCGCTGGACGCGGAAAATGAACGGCTGGTGCAGACCGCGCTGGGCAACCTGATGGTGGGCCGCACCACCCTGGTGATCGCGCACCGTTTCTCCACTATCCAGCGCCTAAAGCGCATCGTGGTGATCGACGAAGGCAAGGTGGTGGCGCAAGGCAGTCATGCCGAGCTGATGGCCGCCGGCGGGCTTTATGCGCGTCTGGCCTCACTGCAGTTTGCGGACGCTTCTCTATGAGGTTCGGGCGGCCACGCCGCATCGGCCGGGCCATCGCCATGCTGGTGATCGTGGCCGGTATCAGCGCCACCGTGCGCGCCGTCTGGTCCAATGGACTGTTTTCCTCCACGCCCGTGGGGTTCCTGGGCAGCTGCAAGGTGGTGGGCACCGTGCCAGGTGTGCAGGACATTGAGGCCGCCAACGGCACCGCCTTTGTCTCGGTGTCGAGTGCGCGCGGGCCTTCGGCGGACGATGGCATCTATGCGATCTCGCTGGCGGGCGGGGCGCTGCGCAAGCTTGCGGGCGGCCCGCGCGATTTTCATCCTCGCGGCATCGGCCTGTATCGCACCCCCGACGGCAAGGGCCTGTTCCTGATGGCGGTGAACAAGCGCAGCGGCGGAGCGTCGGCGGGAGCCGGAGCGACCAATAATAATGGACGCTTCAGCATCGATAGCTTTGAAGTCACCGATCCCGCCGGTACGCCCGCGCTGGTGGCGCAGGGCACCATCGAGGGCGGCATGCTGATCAATCCGCAGGACGTGGCAGTGGCCAGCCCCGTCAGCTTCTATGTCGCCAACGGCACGGCGGGGAAAAATCCGCTGCTCCACATTCCCCAGACCTACGGCGTCATTCCGGGCGGCAATATCCTGTATTTCAACGGCATGAGCTTCAGCGAAGCGGTGGACGGGCTGTACGGCACCCGCAGCCTGATCCTGACGGGCGGCGGCACGCATCTGGTGGTGGGTGGGCTGCTCAGCCGTTCGCTGACCAGCTTTTCCCGCGAACCCTTTACCGGCGCACTGACCGAAGCGGGCAACCTGATGCTGCCGGCGGGACCGGAAAAACTCAGCCTGGATGCGCAAGGACAGTTGTGGGTGGCGGGCCACGCCAATCTCTCGGACTGGCGCGCCGCCAACGCCGATCCGGCGAAACGCGCCCCGTCGCAGCTGTTCCGTGTCACATTGTTGAACGGCGTGCCGCAGGACAAAGAGCAAGTTTATGGCAATGACGGCGGCGAACTTTCAGGCGCCAGTGTGGGTATCTCGGCCGGCAAGACGCTGCTGATAGGCTCCAGCCTGGACGGCAGGCTGCTGAACTGCACCCAGTAAAACAAAAAAGGCGCCCGAAGGCGCCTTTTCAATTCCGTGTCAGATCGCTCAGGCGACCTGGACGATCTCTTCACCGTTCGGATCGCGCAGCACATAGCCACGGCCCCAGACGGTCTCGATGTAGTTGTCGCCGCTGCACGCCAGGCTGAGCTTCTTGCGCAGCTTGCAGATGAACACGTCGATGATCTTGAGTTCCGGCTCGTCCATGCCGCCATAGAGATGATTGAGGAACATCTCCTTGGTGAGCGTGGTGCCCTTGCGGAGCGAAAGCAGCTCCAGCATGGCATATTCCTTGCCGGTGAGGTGAACGCGGTTGCCATCCACTTCCACCGTCTTGGCGTCGAGATTGACGGCCA
>JBBQBL010000140.1:0-6762 GCA_038317805.1 Micropepsales bacterium | reverse complement strand
AAGGATCGGCTGGTGGCGCATCTGCCCGATTATGCCGATGCCGTCAGCCGTATCGCGAGCCTTGCCAATCTGCGCGACCGCCTGCCGGGCCTGGCCTGGCTAAGCGAAAAGCTCGCCGGCTTCTCGGCCCGGCGTCCCTTGCCGCGCTGGCGGAGTGATACCTTCTGGGCGTCGCATGACGCGTCGCTGTTCTCAAGTCGCGAGGAGGCAATCGCTGCCGCACCCAAGGCCGCCGCCTTGTTTGTGGATACCTTCAATGGCACTTTTGAATCCGAGAACGCCCATGCCGCGGCGCGCATATTGAAGAAGGCCGGTTACACGCTGTATCTGGTCGCAAAGGAAGATGGCCAGCATTGCTGCGGCCGCACCTTCCTGTCGGCGGGCATGGTGGACAAGGCCAAGGCCAAGCTTTCGGCGCTGCTGGACGATGTGCTGCCGTTGGCAGAGGGCGGTGTCGCCATTGTCGGGTTGGAGCCGTCCTGTCTGCTCACCCTGCGTGATGAAGCGTTGTCGCTGGGCTTCGGCGACAAGGCCAGAATCGTGGCGGCGCAGGCGTTGCTGCTGGAAGAATTTCTGGCGCGCGAAGCCAAAGCCGGGCGCTTTGCGCTGTCGCTGAAACCTGCGCCCGCGCCCATTCTGCTGCACGGTCATTGCCACCAGAAGGCTTTTGGCGCGGTGCCGCCGATTCTGGAGGTGCTGCGGCTGATTCCGGATGCCAAGCCCGAACTGATCGAGACTTCCTGCTGCGGCATGGCGGGCAGCTTCGGCTATGACCATTACGAGGTCTCCATGCAGATGGCCGAACTCAGCCTGCTGCCGGCAGTGCGCAACAATCCCGATGCCATCATCGTGGCCGATGGCACCAGCTGCCGTCACCAGATCGCCCACGGCGCCGGCGCCAAGGCCCGCCATGTCGCGATATTGCTGGACGAACTGTCTTAAGTCCCGCCCTGAGATCCGAAGGTCATCACCAGCCGATTGCCGCCGGGCCGGGGCTGGTAGACGGTACCGCACAGGCCCATCACCATGGCGATGCCGGCCCGTCCCTCCGGCCGCTCGTCCAGCGCAAGCGCTTCATTGTCCGGCGATTTCCAGTGGGTGGGGTCGAAGGGCGGCGCATCATCCTCATAGATCAGGGTGAAGGGCTTTGGCTGCAGGCGCAGCCGGACCGGTCGCGCGCATTCCCCGCCATAGCCGTATTTGATGGTGTTGGAGAAAAGCTCCTCGACCACGATTAACGCCCGTGATACCAAGTCGGGAGCGATTTTCCACGCGTTACAGGCCTGTTCGGTCGCGCCCAGTGCGGCATGCAGGCCATCCATCGTTGCGGCATATTCCAGTTCTGCGGGCTCGGGGGAGTTTTCCATGCGCATCAGGTCATCGGGTTTGGGCTGCGCGATCGCGCTGGCCATCGCAGTCGCGGGCACCGCCGCCCGGGCGGACGATGCCATCGGCCAGGTCAAGAAAGCCAGCGGCATGGTGCGTGTGGTGCATCAAGATGGCAAAACCGATCCTGTCAAAGTGGGCGATCATGTCCGGCAGTCCGACCTTATCAAAACAGACAAAGCCTCGTCGGTTGGCATAACGTTCCTGGACAACAGCATGATGTCCCTGGGCCCGTCCAGCGAGCTCGCGCTGACGGAATTCTCGTTCAATAGTACGACGCGAGAAGGCAAATTCAATACACAGCTGAACAAGGGCACCCTGCGCGTCAAATCCGGCCAGATCGTGCAGCAGACGCCCGAGGCAATGAAGATCCGTACGCCCGCCGCCCTTCTGGGGGTGCGCGGCACCGAATTTGTCGTGGACGCGGGGCAGGGCTGATGCGCATCGTCGCGGCGCTTGGGGCGGCGCTTTTACTGTCCGCCTGCGCTTCCCCCGGATCGGTCGTCATCCTGCCGCCGTCCGATGGCCATATTGGTGGGGTGGTGGTGCATCCCAACAAGGGCGCGGATGTGGTGCTGGACAAGGCCTATGCCGCCGGCGTGCCGGGAGACAGCCATGTGACCATGGCGACGGCCGAGAGCGTGGACAGTAAATTCCACGATGCGATGACGGCGTTTCCCAAGCCGCCCAAGACCTTCACCTTGTTCTTCGAGCGCGACAATGCGGAATTGACTCCGGACATCTCCAAGCAGTTCTCCGATGTCGATGCATTCATTCGCGATCAGGATCAGCCGGCGGAAATCGTCATCACCGGCCATACCGATACATCAGGAACCCGCGACTACAACGAAAAGCTGTCGCTGCGCCGCGCCGATCTGATCAACGGTCTTTTTGTGAAAGCGATCGGGCAGGAAAATCTGGATCAGCGCCATATCAGGATTTCGACGGCCGGACGCGGCGCCGGCGACGCGGTCATCACCAATGGTGTGGACTGCAAGGCCACCCCGGACGAAAAGTCGTGCCATGACGCACGCAATGTGGAAATCACGGTCCAGTAGGTCCGAGCCAGCGCACGGCCAGGATGGTCAGATCGTCTGACGGCTGGGCGTCCGCCACAAAATCATCCGCCGCCTCATGCAGGGCCTTGGTTGCCGCTGCGGCGCCGGCCTGGGCGGGCAGGTTTGCCAGTACCGCTTCCGCTCGGGCCCGCCCCATCACTTCGTGTTGCGCGGTCATGGCCTCGGTAATGCCGTCGGTGATTACACACAGCATGTCGCCGGGCTGAAGCTGGAAGCGTTCTTCGGGATAGTCGAAATCCTCCACGATGCACAGCGGCGGCCCGCCTTCCGCTTGCAGGGAATGGGGCACCTCGCCCTTGCGCAGCACAAAGGGCGCGTCATGCCCGGCATTGCTGAAGCGCAGTTCTCCGGTTTCCAAATTCAGGATGCCCGCGAACAGCGTGATGAACAGGGTTTCGGTATTGTCGCGGCTGATCTCGCGGTTGGCGCGGTTGATGATGGCGCCGATATGGTTTTCTTCCCGCAGAGCGCAGCTTTTGCACAATGATTTGCCCAGCGCCATGAACAGGGCGGCCGGCATGCCCTTGCCGCTGACATCGCCCACCGCGAAGTACAGATGGCTATCGTCCATCTTGAAGAAGTCGAAGAAGTCGCCGCCGATGTGCCGCGCCGGGATCATCAGCGCATCCAGGTCGAAGCGCGCATCGTCCGCCACGCTGGTGGGGTTGGGCAGGATGCCCGCCTGTATGCGATGGGCGGCTTCCATCTCGCCGGCGGTCTTGGCGGCAGCCAGCCGCAGGCGGCGGCGCTGGGCATCGGCTTGTGCGTAGCCCGCGCCCAGCAGCGCCGTCATGACCGCCGCCTGCCCAATCATTGGCGTGGCGACATCCAGCAGGATCCGGTATTTCCACCACAGCCCGGCGCCCAATGCACCCAGCCCTGCCAGCACCGCCACACCAACCAGCAATTGCCAGCACGCCCTGAGCATGGGCAGCATAACAATCAGCAGCAACCCGCAAAGCGCCGTCAGCGCCGCTTCTGTAGCGAAGGCCCAGCCTGGCCGGCTGGCGAACAGGCCCAGCAGAATGTCTTCCAACATCTGCGCATGGATTTCCACGCCCGGCATGATGCCTAAGGGCGTGTTGCGCTCGTCCAGCTGGCCCAGCCCCGTCATGCCCAGCAGCACGAACTTGTTTTCGAAAACTTTGGGGGGAAGGGGATTGTCCCGCTTCAGCAGCTTGTGGGCGGAGACAAAGCGGCTGGGATCATGCGTGGAGAAATTGACCCAGACCCTGCCATCGGACTGGGTGGGGACGGCGAACTCGCCGGCTTCCACCCCGATGATGGCGCGATGATTGTAATAGATGCTGGGAAAACGGGTGCCGGTGGCGACCCGCAGCATTTCCAGTTCCATCGCCGGCGCCAGCCGCCCCGACAAGCGCGACACCATCGGCAGCCTGCGGAAGATATTGTTGGTGTCGTCATCCCGGTCCACCGACGCCACGCCATGACCGGCCGCCGCCTTGTCGAGTTCGGGAAGGCTGCGGATGGCCCCTTCAAATGTGGGAAGCGTGGCCGGTGGTTCGGCGGGATCCTTCGGCGTCTGCAGATCGAAATTGCGGAACAGGGGCAGGGGCCCTTCATCGGGCTTGATGGCTTGCGCCTTTGGATCGGCCGGATCCCTGTTCGCCCCACTGACGCCCAGAACCACAGGGCCCGATTTCAGCACCTGCGCCAGATGATCGTCGGCACGCGGCAGCTGCAGGAGGCGTTCCTTCAGGGCCGGGTCCAGATCGCCGGCACTGCGCAGCCATTGCTCCGGCGACGCACGGTCGGGCTCTAGCCAGAATATATCCACGCCGAGCGCCGCGGGCTTGCACGCCAGGATGCGCGCGATCAGGTCGGCCATGACATGGCGCGGCCAGGGCCATTGGCCCTGGGCTTTCAGGCTGTCGTCGTCGATCGCCACGATCACCACGCCATCGTGCAGATACGTGCGCGGGAAATGGCGTTGGTAACTGTCAAACAGCGCCAACCGAGGCGACTGGAAGATCCAGCCCGCGCCCAGTTGCAGGCCCAGGAAAAGGATCAGTGTGACGCCGGCGGCGCGGCGGCCCCAGCCGGTATGCAGCAGTCGGCCCAGTCCCTTAAAGGTCAAGGACCAGGCCGTCATAGGCGATGGCGACGTCCAACTTTTTGCCGGTGCGGGTGATTTCCTCGAACCGTATGGTTTCGCGGAACACTCCCTCCAGCCGCGCATCGTCATAGACTGGCTCGTGATGGAACAGGCACAGCTTCTTGGCGCCCGCCATCTGGCACAATTCCACGCCCATCACATTGCTGGAATGGCCCCAGTCTTCTTTCATGGAGACCGAGTCGGCCAGCGAATACATGGCGTCGAAGATGACGAGATCGGCATCCTTGAAGAAATTCGCGGCCCGCTGCATCTCGGCCTTGTCCTCAGGCTTGTGTTCGGAGTCGGTGGAGTAGATGACGGTCTTGCCGTCCTTCTCGATCCGGTAGCCATAGGAATCGTTGCCGTGCATCTGGGGCGTACCCGTCACCCTGGCGCCCGCAATGTCATAGGGCTTGTCGATTTCCATCTTCACGAATTCGATTGTTGCGGCCAGGGCAGTGAATTCAACCGGGAAGCAGGGCTCATGGTTCTGACCCCGGATCGCCTGTTCCAGCCTGTCATGGCAGCTATAGATCACCACGCGGTTGCCCGGGATGAAGCAGGGGATGAAGAAAGGGAAACCCATGATGTGATCCCAGTGCACATGCGACACCAGGATGTGATAGGTCTGCGGCGCCTTGGGACCGTGCTTGGCGATGGCCGCCAGCGAGAATTCGCGCACGCCCGATCCCAGGTCACACAGCAGATAGTCGGGCCCGCCCACATCCACCTGCACGCAGGAAGAGTTGCCGCCAAAAGTGCCGGATTCGGCGAAGCTCAGTTCCTGTTCGCAAAAGGCTTCCGCCTTTTGCGGCGTGTCGAGATTCCTGGCCGAACCCTTGACCAGCGCATTGACCAGTTTCTTGCGGACGCCATTGGCGCCCAGTGGCGTGGGCAAGGAGCCGCGCGTTCCCCAGAAAGTGACTTTCATGGCCGGGCCAGCGCGGCCGCTTCATCCGGCGCAAGTCTCTCGGCGGCAGCGCCCACTGTGTCGAATACCGAAAACACCTGGTTGAACTTGGTGATGGTGAAAATCTCCGCCACAAGGGGTTGAAGAGCGGCGACGGCGAAGTTCTTGTTCGCGGCCTTGGCGGCCTTGTGCACGATCATCAGGGCGCGCAGTCCGGCACTGCTCATATAGTCGATGCCGGACATGTCCAGGATCAGGCTGGCCCTGGCCTTGGCCAGGCTGGCGGACAGCGCCGCCTGGAAGCCGTCAGAATTGGACAGGTCGATCTTGCCCGCCGCAGCGGCCACGACAGCGTCGCCGGCGCTCTTCTCTATCAAATCCATGATGCCCCAACGCCCAGCAATGATGCTTTATCGAATGGACCAAGCCTAAGCCGGAGCCACGTGACGGGCAAGGGCACGGAGCGGCCGGAAATCAACAAAGTCCAATAATATCAGTCATTTGATTGGGGTCACCAATTTGTCAGCGCGCCGTCTTCCAGCCGGTTCACCGGCAGATAGGCGCGTTTGTATGGGTGCTTGGCCGCCAGCTTCTCGTCGATTTCCACCCCCAAGCCCGGACCTTCGCCCGGATGCAGTGCGCCGTCCCTGTAGGTGTAGGTGCGCGGGAAGACTTCGTCGGTCACTTCGGCATGGTGCATCCATTCCTGGATGCCGAAATTGGGGATCGACACATCGAAGTGCAGCGCCGCGGCCATGCAGACCGGCGACAGGTCGGTGGCGCCATGGCAGCCGGTGCGCACATTATAAAGGTCGGCCAGGGCAGCGATGCGGCGCAGGTGAGTGATGCCGCCGGCATGCACCACTGTGGCGCGGATGTAATCGATCAGCTGTTCTTCGATCAGTTGCTTGCAGTCCCAGATGGAGTTGAACACTTCGCCCACCGCCAGCGGTGTGACGGTGTGCTGGCGGATCAGGCGGAAGTTGGCCTGGTTCTCGGCGGTCACCGCGTCTTCCAGCCAGAACAGACGATAGGGCTCCAGCTCCTTGCCCAGCCGTCCCGCTTCGATCGGAGTCAGGCGGTGATGCACGTCGTGCAGCAGATGTACGTCCCAGCCCAACACGTCGCGGGCTTTTTTGAACAGCTCCGGAACCGAACGCAGATACTTTTCGCTGGACCAGGAATATTCGGAGGGAATGTCGCTGTCCGCGGGATCATAAGGCTTGCCGGCCTTGCCTACGCCATAGGTGGCTTTCAGTCCCGGCACACCG
>JBBQBL010000139.1:0-6783 GCA_038317805.1 Micropepsales bacterium | reverse complement strand
GGCGCCACCAGGGTGCCCAAGGGTCCGTTCTCGGTGCTGAGAACGGGCGGAGTATAGATCGGACCGTACTTCCAGTTGCTCACCAGCTTGACAGCTTCGGCATGCAGGGCGGGCGTGAAATCGATCAGGTCATTCAAAGTCACGCCCTGGATGTCGTAACCGGGCGGCTTGGAGGGAATGGGCTGGGTCGGCGAATACCATTCGCCCGGGACATTGCCCTTTTCCACTTTCACTTCGGGGATCGGCCAGACCGGCTTTCCGGTGACGCGGTCCAGCACATAGAGGAACGCCTGCTTGGTCGGCTGGGCCAGCGCCTTAACGATTTTTCCGTTGTGCGGAATGTCGCAAAGGATCGGCGCGCAGGGAATGTCGCGATCCCACAACCCGTGATGGATGGTCTGGTAATGCCAGCGCCGCACGCCGGTCTGGATGTCGACCGCGACAATGCTTTCGCCGAACAACGCCGGGCCGGCGCGGTACTGGCCGTTGTAATCGCCGGTGCCCAGTTCCACCGGCAGATAGGCCAGACCCAGCTCCTCATCCACCGAGACCTGGGCCCACACGCCCTGGTTGCCGCTTTTCTCCGCCTGGCCGGGCACAACCCAGGTGTCATAACCAAACTCGCCCTTGAGCGGGATGGTGTGGAAAATCCACAACCGTTTGCCGGTGCGCACGTCAAAGCCGCGCACATAGCCCTTCACGTTGACATGGCTCTTGGGGACATTGCCGGAATCATGGGCGGCGCCCACGATCACCACATCCTTGGCGACGATCGGGGTGGAGTGCAGGCCGATATCGGCATTCACCAGGTCCATGTCCTGGTCGTCATTCAGGCGCAGATCGACAATGCCGCCATCGCCGAAACCGGGGATGCGCTGACCGGTATTGGCATCCAGCGCGATCAGCCGGTAGCCGGGGGTGACGAACAGGATGCGTTCTTCCTTGCCGTCGGTCCAATAGGACACGCCATGTCCGGAGAGCTGGCGCGGGGCCTGGCGGCCGCGCTCGCCTTCGTCATAGCGGTGCAGCCAGAGAATCTCGCCGGTCTTGGCATCCAGGGCGACGACGTCGCGCCGTGACCCGGCCGTGGTGAACAGCCGGCCGCCGATCATCAGCGGGGTGGTTTCGTACTGGTATTCGGGGCGCGCCCCCAGCGAGTCCGGCTTGAAGCGCCAGGCGACTTCCAGACTGTTGAAGTTGGCAGCGTTAATCTGGTCCAGCGGGGAGTAGCGGCGGTTGGCCTGGTCGCCGCCGTAATAATGCCATTCCACGTCCCCGGGGTGCGACTGAGTCTGGGCGGAAAGGGCGCCCGGCGCGGCCAGGATGGCGGCGGTGGACAACAGGACGGTGCGTCTTGAGAGCTGGCTCATATTCCCCCGGGCGGCTTTTATCTGCCCGGATGATAGGTCGGGAAACGGCAACAGGTGAAGAATAAAGCAGGCTTTGAGCCAAATATGGGCAGCCGGGGTATCCGCTTGTGATCTTTGGGCGAAATGCGTAGGACTTGCGTTACGCAGCCCCAGCCCCCGAAACACCGAAGTGCTAAGCCCGACCGATCTTTCCCGCACACTTTTGCGTTACTGCGAGCCCGATTTTCGCCGCGCCCTGTTCGAGGTCGGTATCACCCTGGTCCCCTTGGTGCTGCTGTGGGTCTTGATGTGGCTGTCTCTCAGCGTGGGATACTGGCTGACCCTGCTTCTGGCGATTCCGGCCGGCGGCCTGCTGGTCCGGCTGTTCATCATCCAGCATGACTGCGGCCATGGCGCGTTCTTCCGCCAGCGGGCCGCGAACACCTGGATGGGCCGCGTGCTGGGTGTCCTGACCCTCACCCCCTTCGACTACTGGAAGCGCAATCACGCCATCCACCACGCCACGTCCAGCAACCTGGACCGGCGGGGCATCGGCGATATCGATCTGCTGACCGTGCAGGAATATCGCGACAAGTCGCGGTTCGGCCGCCTGCTGTACCGGGTCTATCGCAGCGCACCGGTGATGTTCGTGGTGGGACCCGCCTGGATGTTCCTGCTGCAGCACCGGCTGCCCTTCCACCAGATGCGCGACGGCTGGCGGCCCTGGATCAGCACCATCGGGACCAATGCCGTCATCGCGCTGGCTATCATGGGCATGATACGCCTTGTCGGCCTGGGCCCCTTCGTGATGGTGCATCTGCCGATCATGCTGATCGCGGCCTCCATCGGGGTCTGGCTATTTTTCGTCCAGCACCAGTTCGAGACGGTGTTCTGGGCGCGCACCGGTGAGTGGTCGCATCACGACGCCGCGCTGGCCGGCAGTTCCTTTTACGACCTGCCGGGCCTGCTGCGCTGGTTCAGCGGCAATATCGGCATCCATCACATTCACCACCTCAACAGCCGCATTCCCTATTACCGGCTGCCCAAGGTGCTGCGCGATCTTCCGGAGCTGAAACAGGTCGGCCGGCTGACCTTGTGGGACAGCCTGAAACTCGCCCGGCTGTCGCTGTGGTGCGAGCAGAGCAAGCGGCTGGTGTCGTTCAAGGCGGCGCGGGCGCTTTAAGAGATAGGATGGGATTGCGAAAAACATGCTTGGGCATGTTTTTCGTCCCTCGCGTTGCTCGGGATCGCTCGGCTTCGCCTCACGCCCAAAATCCGCTGGCGCGGATTTTGTCGAACGGTGAGTTCGATCCTCAGCCATGCGCGCCAATAAAAAAGGCCCCACAAGGGGGCCTTTTTTATTGGCGGACAGGGTGGGATTCGAACCCACGGAACCCTTGCAGGTTCGCCGCATTTCGAGTGCGGTGCCATCGACCACTCGACCACCTGTCCGCCGGCGGTGATAAAGAAGCCTGCGGCGCAAGGCAAGCCATTCTAATCTATTGGAATATCAGTAAGGACTGTGACCTCGGCCGCTCGCTTTGGCTCGCGGCGTTCGCCGCTCCAAACGGTCCACTGGACCGTTTGGTTTGCCTTCGGCAAACCGCGCCTCACCCTGTCCGCCGGCGGTGATAAAGAAGCCGGGCGATCAAGGCAAGTCGTTCTTTGGCTTGGCGAAATGCCGGGTTTCTGGCCCTGAAATCAATAGCAATAGCGGCGATGATGGCGCCAGCGGCAATGACGCGGATGGACGCCGACGCCGGCGCCGACCGAGGCGACATGCGCCCCAGCCCCGATGCCGCGATCGCCGCCCCCGGCACCCGCGCCGACCGGACCGACATGGGCGCCGCCGTTTACGCCGTGGCGGTCCACACCAGCACCCGTTTCGACCACGTGTCCGACATGCCCGCCGGCCCCCACGCCGCGATCACCGGCGCCAGCGCCGGCACCGACCGGACCAACATGGGCGCCTGCGCCCACGCCATGGCCGCCAATATGCGCGCCGACACCCACGCCCAGCACCTCCACACGTGCGCCGACATCGGCGAAAGCGAGAGCGGGCGCGAACAGCGCGAGCGCCACAAGGCAAACGGGCAAGGTTTTCATGGGAAGCCTGCAATAGGGGTCACGGGGGAACGGCCCCTGCCCTGTTATGTTCCCGATTGGCCCGTTGGCGCGTTACGGCTGCATGGCCCTTGTTCTCGCTATCGCCTGGTTCTCGATGACCGTGCTGCGCTATGGCGGCGTGTTGACGGTTTTTGCCGGCGTCGCGCTGTTCGGCGTCTATTTCATCTCGGGCAATGCGCGGGCGGGACGCGATGGCGCAATTCCGTCCTCCTCCTGGCGCGGCGCCGGACCCCGCAAGGGCATCAAGATCGCCCTGCTCGGTGCCGCGATGCTGGTCGCGGCTTATGCGATCAGCCTTGTGATGCCGAACGGCGGCTGACGCGCGCTTTTCCTGGTTTTTACACTTCCGCGGAACGGCGCGGCGTTGAACCACGTCCTCATTCGTGGTCCGATTGCCCAAACGGCAAAGCCGGGCAACAAGGGGGAAATATCATGGGCAAGGCATTTTCGGCGGCATTGGTGATGGCGGCGGGCCTTGGGCTGACAGGCGCCAGCGTGGCGCAGGTGCCCGATACGGTGGACGGCCATGTCCTGGCGGCACAGAAGGCGGCCGGCCTGGATTTCTCCGGCACCCTGAACGTGTTGTGCGTCCAGCCCTCCGACGGCTCCGATCCCCAGGCCCAGATGATGCGCAACGTCGCCGCCGGTAAGCCCCGGCCGATCCCGGCGCGCGAAAAATGGTATGCCGAGCCCGCCCAGGTGTTCGACAATGTCTATTTCGTCGGCACCAAGGAACATAGCAGCTGGGCGATCAAGACCAGCGCCGGCATCATCCTGATCGACACCATGTTCAACTATGCCGCTGAAGCCGAGATCGTGGACGGCCTGAAGAAGCTGGGCCTCGATCCCGCTGACATCAAATATGTCATCATCAGCCACGGGCATGGCGACCATGATGAAGGCGCCAAGCTGCTGCAGGACAAGTATGGCGCCCACGTCATCATGGACGCGGTGGACTGGGACGCCATCATCAAGGCGAACAACATGCCGGGCGGGGTCCCCAAGCGCGACATGGAGGCCAAGGACGGCCAGAAGCTGACCCTGGGCGACGAAACCATCACCATCATAAAGACGCCGGGCCACACTTTGGGCACCCTGTCCTATCTCTTCCCCGTCAAGGATCACGGCAAGACGCTGACGGTGGCCTATTCCGGCGGCATGGGCTTCAACTTCCCGCGCAGCAAGGCGCGCTTCGACACCTATATCGCCTCAGCGCAGAAGTTCGCCGCCGCGGCCAAGGCGGCGGACGCCACCATCGTCTTCTCCAACCACTCGATGTACGACCAGGCCTGGATCCGCAGCCGCTGGGTGCGCAAACCCAGCGACCCCAGCCCCTTCATCGTGGGTGCCGATGGCGTAGCGCGTTACATGACCGTGCTGGAAGAATGCGCCAAGGCGGCGAAGATCCGCACAAAGGACTGACGGTCAATCCGCGGGTTGGCCAAAGCCCAATATGTCACCGGGCTGGCATTCCAGCGCCTGGCAGATCGCGGCCAGGGTGGAAAAGCGGATCGCCTTGGCCTTACCGGTCTTGAGGATCGACAGGTTGGCGAGGGTGATATCCACCTTTTCCGCCAGCTCGGTCAGGGTCATGCGCCGGGCATGGAGCATGTCGTCCAGCTTGACGATAATCTCCATCAAACGGTGCCTTCCAGCTCGTCCCGCATCCGAGCGCCCTGCCGGAAGATTTGCGCCAGCACGAATATCAGCAGCACGGCCAGGATGCCAACAGGGGACAGATCGAATCCGGCCTGGACATGGTCGCGCACGGGTTTGGGAAACAGCGAGATGATCATGCCGGCGGTCAGGCCGACGATCTGCATCGCCACCAGCAGCCAGCCGATCTGATTCAACCGCCGCGCGTTGTCCTCGACGAAGGGATCCGTCTGCGCGGTCTTCACGATCCGGGCGGTCATCAGCAGCATCAGTGTGAGGAGCGCCAGGAGGAACACGCCAGCGGCGCAGGCGACCGCGCCAGCTGTAAAGATCAGCTGAAGCGGAATGTCCTTGAGGTCCTTGAGGGCCTCGGCCGGGATGGGCAGGTGGACAAGTCCGATCGCTGACAGCGCACAAACGCCGAAAGCCAGGATCAGAACTCCGGTCAGAAGAAGGCTGACCAGCATGGCCGCCTTCAGAAGCCAGTTGGTGATTGTGAAAAGGTGATGCTTGTCGGTCATGAAGCCCTCCCGTGATTTATCGGGCTTCAATACTATACTTATCGATATTCAGCAAGTATTTTATTGATATTCAATAATACGAAGCCCCGCCAAGGGTTTGGCCCTACTGCCCCATCATCATCTTCACATCGGCTTCGGTGACCGGCTTCTTGTAGCTGTTGCCGAAGTGGGTGCGCACATAGGTCGTCACCGCGGCGATCTGGGCGGGTTTCAGCAGGTCGGTCAGCGCCGGCATGGCGCCCCTGCCCTGCAGGATCATGCCGATGGGATAACCGGGCTCCTCCAGCTTGGAATTCTTGGCCAGCGCCGGGATCATGGCGGCGCCCTTGCCGCCCTTGGCGTCGGCCATGTGGCAGGCTTGGCAGACCTGGACATAGACCTGCTCGCCGGTGACCGGCGGCGGCGTCTTGTTGGTGGAGGCACCGGGCGTGTCGCCGCCCTGGGCGAAAGCAGGCGCGGACAAGGCCAGCAGGATGAGGAAAGCTGCGCGGGTTTTCATGATCAGGCCTCCAGCGCGCGCTTGTGCAGGCGGGTGATGGCATCCAGCGAGGACAGCAGCGCCCCCTCCATCCAGCAACCGACATACGATGCATGTTCGCCGGCCAGCACCACCCGGTCGTCCACCTTCACCAGTTCCTGATAGTGGGTCTTGCGCGTCTCCTCGTTCCAGCGGGCGCAGCAGCCCATGGTCCAGGGCACACGGCTCCACGCCACCGAAGCGCCGGTCTGGTATTCCTTGCGATAGGTGCCGGGGTGGAACACCGAGCCTTGCGCCAGCGCCGCCTCGATGCGCTGCTCCGGCGTCATGCCGGCCAGCCGGTAAGCGCCCGCGCCGCTGGCGAAGGCGCCCAAGAGCACGCCGGGCCCATCCTCGAACAAATGATAGTTGGGATAGGAGATCAGCGCGATGTCCTGGCTGGTGAAGCTGTGGCCGCCATAGATGTAATCATCGGTCTCCCAGAAGCGGCGCGCCATCTGCAAGCCGATCTTCACCGAGTTGCTGTACGGCACCGCGGCGATGGCCGACTTCTTGGCCGGCACCAGATTGTTCTCGATCTGGTTCAGCACGCCCAGCGGAATGGCGCAGACGCAGTAATTGGCTTTGGCCTCGGTGACCGAACCGGACGTGG
>JBBQBL010000138.1:0-6811 GCA_038317805.1 Micropepsales bacterium | reverse complement strand
GACAATGCGCGCCGCGACATTACCAGCGGCATCCGCGCCAGCGTCGATACATTCGACTTCGACACCCAGTATAATTTCGCGTTCGGCGAGCAGCACAGCCTCGTTGTGGGCGGCGGATATCGCGCCACGATTGACACGTTCGTTCGCGGCCCGGGGACATCGTTCCTCGATCCGGCCCACCGCACCTTGGGTCTGGGCAATATCTTCGCGCAGGACGCCATAAATCTGACGCCGGATATCACGCTGACCTTGGGCATGAAGCTCGAGCACAACAGCTATACCGGGTGGGAATTCATGCCGGATTCCCGGTTGGCGTGGCGGCCTTCGGAAACTTCGGTGGTGTGGTTTTCCGCGGCCCGGGCGGTTCGCACGCCTTCGCGTTTTGATACCGAACTGTTCGCCACGGGTACGCTGGCTGGCGGGTCGGGCTTTGTGTCCGAGGACCTGCTCGCCCTCGAACTGGGATACCGCGCCCAGCCTTTCACCGATTTCTCCTTTTCGGTTTCGACCTATTTCAACATCTATGAGGATCTGCGAACCCTCGAAGGCTCGGGGCCGGCGGTCTTTCCCCTAGTCATAAAGAACGGCATGCGCGGCAACACCTACGGGGTTGAAGCATGGGGCAGCTATGCGATTCTGGACTGGTGGCGGCTGAAGGCCGGCGTCAACGCGATCCGCAAGGAGCTCCACCTTGTTTCCGGCAGCCGCGACATTTTCGGCGTCCAGTTTGCCGGGAACGATCCGTCCTACCAGTTCCAGCTGCAATCGGACATCGAT
This sequence comes from Micropepsales bacterium, assembly GCA_038317805.1. Taxonomy (GTDB): domain Bacteria; phylum Pseudomonadota; class Alphaproteobacteria; order Micropepsales; family Micropepsaceae; genus Rhizomicrobium. The sequence goes on along the minus strand of JBBQBL010000138.1, from coordinate 6,034 downwards.
CTGCCCCAGGACGTGGCGCTCAACTTCGGCCTGCGCAGCATCGATGCCCTGAAAAGTCCCGCCGTACCGGGCTATGTCGAAGCCAATGCCAGGATAGACTGGCGGGTCCTGGAGGGGCTGCACCTCTCGCTGGCTGGAATGAACCTGCTGCATGCGCGGCACCAGGAGTTCATCAACGCGTCTCTCCCCGCCCTGGCCATTCCGCGCAGCGTCTATCTTCAAGCCAGATTGCAATTCTGATGCGCCTCGGGGCTCTTCTCGCCGGAACAGCCTTGGGATGCCTGGCGCCGCTGGCCAGCGTTCAGGCGGACGCCTCACTCGAATATGCCGTCAAGGCCGCCTATCTGCCCAAGTTCGTTCCCTTCATCACTTGGCCCGACGCCGCCTTCACTTCGCCCACCCAGCCGGTGACCATCTGCGTGCTGGGCAATGATCCCTTCGGCGGCAAGCTGCAGGAAAGCGCCAGCGCCGCGCGGTCTGGCGAGCGCGCCATTGTGGTGCGCCGGCTTGCCGCGCCCGATCCGGAAGCCCGTTGTCATCTGCTGTTCCTCAGCGGCGATGCGGCGATGGCCGAAGGCACATTGGACGCCATGAAGGGCAAGCCGGTGGTGACGGTGACCGATTCGGGCCTGAAGGCGCATGGCGTGATCAGCTTCCTGATCGAGACCAATCATGTGCGCTTCGACATTGACGATGCGGCGGCGGCGCAAGGCGGGCTGGTGATCAGTTCCAAGCTCCTGGGCCTGGCCCATGCCGTGAAGCAGCGGGGCCAACCATGATGCGGCCCCAAAAAAATAAAGTATGGAGCCCTTCGGTGATCGGCGCTCTGTTCGCGGCGGCCATCCTGCTGGCGGCGGGCGTGCTGATGGCGGTCTATCAGGAACAGCTTTATACCAGCCAGCAGATCAAAAGCGTGCGGGAGCAGGCGCAGATCCTGGCGGCCAGCGCCGCGGCCGCCATCCTGTTCGACGACCGTGCCGCTGCGCAGGAATATGTCCATGCGCTGGAGGTCAATCCCGAACTGCTGGGCGCGGCCATTTATGGCGGCGATGGGCGGATGATGGCGGGCTTCGCCCGCGATACGCGCCTGCCGGCGCTGATGCCTGCGGCCGGAACCGAACCGGGCAAAGGCTATACCGATGTTGCGGTGCCGGCCGGTCAAAACGGCGCCCGGGCCGGCATGGTGCTGTTGCGCGCCGTCACCGAAGCGCCCGAGCGGCGCTATGCCCGCTATTTCGGCCTGATCCTTCTGGTGACCATGGGTGCGCTGGTGATCGCGGTGTTGAGCTTCGCCCAGGCCCAGCTTGCGCGCCGGGCGCAGGAACTTGTCGAGGTCAACAGCCGGCTGCACCAGGAAATGGAAGAGCGGCGCAAGACCGAAGAGGCGCTGCGCCAGAGCCACAAGATGGAAGCCATCGGCCAACTGTCCGGTGGCATCGCGCATGACTTCAACAACCTGATCATGATCGTGAAAGGCAATCTGCGGCTGCTCAAGCGCAAGCTGGGTGCGGAAACCGAAACCGGCGCCAGCTATATTGCCGCCGCCGACGAGGCGCTGGACCGCGCCGCCCATCTCACCCAGCGCATTCTGGCCTTCTCGCGCCGCCAGCCCCTGACCCCCCAGCGCGTCAATCTCAGCACTCTGGCGCAAGGCCTGGCCGAACTGATCCGCCATTCGGTTGGCGAGAAGGTGGAGATCGCGCTGCGGTTGAACGGCGCCTGGTCCACCCTGTGTGACGTCAATCAAATGGAAAATGTGATCCTGAACCTGGCCATCAATGCGCGCGACGCCATGCCCGATGGCGGCACGCTGACGGTCGAAACGCGCGACATGACCTTTAGCGCGCCCCCGCCGGAAATGGAAAACTTCACGCCGGGCGATTACGCAGCCTTGTCGATGCGTGATACCGGGACCGGCATGCCCGAAGAGGTGCGCCGCCGCGCCGTGGACCCCTTCTTCACCACCAAGCCGCAAGGCAAGGGGACCGGCCTGGGCCTGTCCATGACCTTCGGCTTTGTGCGCCAGTCCGGGGGCCATCTGGTGATCGAAAGCGTTCCCGGCAAAGGCACGACCGTGACCATCCTCATGCCCCGTGACAGAGGCGCACCATGACCAAGACATCCATTCTTGTGGCCGAGGACGAAGCCATGTTGCGGGTGATCGCCGTGGAGATGCTGGAAGATGTCGGCTTCCAGGTGTTTGAGGCTTGCGATGGCGCTGAGGCGCTGGATCTGCTCAAGGCCCATCCCCAGATCGCGCTTCTGGTATCGGACATCAAGATGCCGCGCATGGACGGGTATGCATTGGTGGAAGCAGGGCTGGCATTGCGCCCCGATCTGAAGGTGCTGCTGATGACGGGCTATAGTCAGGTGCCCCCGCCCCAGGTGCTGAAGGCGCGGGAAATACAGATACTGCACAAGCCGTTCAACCTAGAGCGGCTATGCGCCCTGGCGGCGGAGATGACCGCCTAGCCTTTTTTGCTTTTCTTCTTGCTCGTCTTCTTCGCCTTCTTCGCCTTCTTGGGAACTTTCTTGCCTTCCTTGCGGGCTTCCGACAGGCCGATGGCGATCGCCTGCTTTCTGCTTTTCACCTTCTTGCCGGAACCGCTCTTCAGTGTGCCTTCCTTGCGCTCATGCATCACCTTCTCCACTTTCTTGGAGGCGGCTTTGGAATATTTGCGGGCCATGGTTTTTTCCTTTGGCGTGACGGAACCATAACCGGCGAACCAAATTCTGGTTCCGGGGCGCGATGGTCCCGTCAGTTGGGACAGGCTCAGCGCGTTGCCCAACGCGGCAAAGGCGGCGGTGTTGTCGAAGATGCACCAGTCTGCCGCCTCCAGCTTTTCGGCCAGTGCTTTCAGCGCGGCCGCGTCATAATCGGAATAATAGATTTTGGGACTGCCATGCAGCCGCCAGTAATGCAGGCCCTGCCAACCGCCCGGTGCGCCGTCGGCTGGTGCGCGTGGCGGATCGGCGGCGACGCGCGCGACATGCCATGTTTTCAGCGCCGCGTCGGCTTCAGGCGTGAACCAGCTGGCATGGCGCGGCTCACAGGCGATGGCGGCTTTTGTCCGGCCATGCAGAGCGCCGAAGAAATCTTCGGCGGCATCGGCCTCATAACTCAGGCTGGGCGGCAGCTGCACCAGAATCACGCCCAGCTTGACGCCCAGCCCGGCGCTTTCTTCAAGGAAGCGGGATAGCAGGGCGTCATAATCCTTCAAGCGATGCTCCTGGGTGATGCTGCGCGGCAGCTTGACCGAGAAGCGGAAATCCTCCGGCACGCTCGCGGCCCAGCGCTCATAGGTCTTCCTTTGGTGTGGCCGGTAGAAAGAAGAATTGATCTCCACCGCCGTCATCTGGGCGGCATAGCGCGTCAGATGCGTGCCGGGACCGGCAAAGCCGTCCGCATGGCGGGCCGGGATATTCCATCCCGCGGTGCCGATAAAAACCATGGCGTGAGAACTGGCGGACCGGGCACTTGTTCCCTTATAGAAGGCCGTCAAAGGAGCAGGAATGAGCAACGCGGCTTTCATTGCCGGGGACTGGGGCACCAGCCGGCTGCGGCTATTCCTGTGCGACGCGCGCGGCCATGTGCTGGCGCGGGGTGAAGGCGAAGGCGCCTCGGTGCCTGATTGCGGCACCCGCTTCGCCGCCGCGGTGGCGCCATGGGACAAGGCCCATGGCGTGTTGCCGGCTGTGCTGGGCGGCATGGTGGGATCCACCATCGGCTGGAAGGAAGTGCCGTACCTGAAATGCCCGGCAAAGCCCGGCGCCATCGCGGGTGCGGCGCTGCGTTTTGAATCGGGGGGGCGCGCCATCGCCATCTTGCCGGGTCTGTCCTGTACCGGAAAAACCGGCGCGCCAGACGTCATGCGCGGCGAGGAAACACAGATTTTGGGCGCATTGCGCCTGCGCCCGGAACTGTCAAAGGGCCGCCATGTCCTCTGTATGCCGGGCACCCATGTGAAATGGGTGGTGGTGGAAAATGGCGCGGTGGTCCAATTCCAGACCGCGCTGTCGGGCGAATTGTTCGAACTGGTGCGCCGCCACAGCGTGCTGGCGCGCGACAGCGGGGAAGTGGATGTGAACAGTCCGGCCTTTGCCCAGGGGCTGGATTTTGCCCGCGCCAATGAAGCGGCCGACCTGCTGCATCTTCTGTTCAGCACCCGAAGCCGTGTGGTGACGGGGCAAATGCCCAAGGCGGATGCCGCGTCCTATCTGTCGGGGTTGGTGCTGGGCAAGGATATCGGCTCGGCTCGCACACTTCTGGACCTCAAGGGCCCGGTCCAGCTGATCTGCACCCCCGGCCTGGCGGCGCTTTATGCCAAAGCGTTGCGGGCCTATGATCTCACCAGCGCCGTGATCGACGGCGATGAAGCGGCCCTGGCGGGCCTTGTCCATGCCCATGCGGAAATCTTCTCATGAATCCTGATGCCCTGCTGACCGAACTGCCCATCGTGGCCATCCTGCGCGGCGTGACGCCGGCGCGAATCCTGGGCGTGGCCGAAGCGATATTCGGCGCCGGCATCCGCGCCATCGAAGTGCCGCTGAATTCTCCGGACGCCTTCACCAGCATCGAAAGCCTGGCGAAGGAATTTGGTGACCGTTGCCTGACCGGCGCCGGCACCGTGCTGACGGTGGCCGATGTGGACAAAGTGGCGGCCGCCGGCGGCAAGCTGCTGGTGACGCCCAATACCAGTCCGGCGGTGATCGCGCGCGGCGTCGAAAAAGGCATGACCGTGATGCCCGGCTTCTACACCCCCAGCGAAGGCTTTGCCGCACTGGCGGCCGGCGCCAAGTATCTCAAGCTGTTTCCGGCCGCCACGGCCGGCACCGATCACCTGAAAGCCATGCTGGCGGTGCTGCCCAAGGGCCAGCCCGTTTATGCCGTGGGCGGGGTCGGCGCGGGCAACATGAAGGAATGGCGCCGGGCGGGCGCCGTCGGTTTCGGATTGGGCTCGGAACTGTTCAAGATCGACTTCAGCGACGAAGACATCGCCACGCGTGCCCGCCAGATGGTGGCCGCGTTCAAGGCTGCCAACTGAGCATGCCCTCATGCTTCGGCATGCTCAGCATGAGGACTTCCTCACCCTGAGCTTGTCGAAGGGTGAGGCTACCAATTCGTGTAGGAACCGTCCGGGCGCTTGTTGATCTGGATGGGGGCGTAATGCTCCGTCCAGTCGCCCACTTGCTGCAGTTTGCTGGTATCCAACGTTACGCCCAGGCCAGGACGGTCGTTCGACCACAGCTTGCCGTTGTGGAAGTCATAGGCCTGCGGCAGGTAAGGCCAGGGTTGGCGGCCGGCGCTGGTCATTTCCATCAGCGCGATCACGCTCGTCGCCGTCAGGCAATGCACCAATGCGGTTTCGCCGATCGGGCCGGTGAAGTGCGGAATCATGCCGCAATAATGGGTCTCGCACAGCGCGGCGATCTTCATATATTCGGTGATGCCGCCAACATTGGGCACGGTGCAGCGGGCGAAATCGATCAGGTTCTGCTCGATCAGCGGACTCATTTCCCACTTCACGCCATAGATTTCGCCCACCGCGATCGGCACCCGCAGGCGCGGGCGCAAGGTCTTGTAGATCTCGATATTCTCGCCGCGGATAAGGTCTTCGCAGAAGAAGGGCCGCAGGGGTTCCAGCGCGGTGGCCAGGGTCACGGCGTCCTGCGGGTCCATGGTGCCGTGGAAATCGATGGCCCAGGCGCCGTCCTTGCCGACGCCGCGTCGGATCGCCTGGCAGTCCTCGATGGTCTGTTCCACGGCGCGGAAGCGGTCGAATTGCTGGGTCTCGCGCACGCCGGTGCGATAGGCGCGGAAGCCTTCGGCAACGCAGGCGCGGGCCGCATCTTCCAGGGTGCCGCCCTTGGGGGTGGGATAGCTGGTGGCATAGCATTCGACATATTCGCGGCTCTTGCCGCCCAGCAGCTGCCATACCGGCACGCCCAGCGCCTTGCCCTTGAGGTCCCACAGCGCCACGTCCAGCGCGCCCAGCGAATGGGTTTTTTCGCGCCCCGCGGGATAGACATAGCC
>JBBQBL010000137.1:0-6841 GCA_038317805.1 Micropepsales bacterium | reverse complement strand
TGATCGATCCCGATACCGGCGCCGTGGCGGGGCCGGCCGATACCGATATCCGTGGACTGATCCTGTCCATGCCGGCGCGCGCGCCCTGGGTGCAGCGCATGCCGGGCGAAACCCGCCAGTCCCTGCTGCCCTGATCTGGCGCAGTTTAGGACGGGTCTTAAAGGGCCGGTAACCTGCCCGGTCCTAGCCTTGGTGCGCGATCAAACGCTGAGGGGCGTAAGAATGCTGCAGGACAGCTGGTGCTTTTACGAAGAACCTAGCCCCAAGAAGCGGATTTTCCATCCGCGCAGGCGATCACTTATCGGTCCCATGCTGACCATCGCCGCCGCGCTTGCCGTGGTGTTCGAGGCGGTCAGCCGCTTCTAGTAGGCGCGTCCGATCAGAATTTCTTCCACACCCGGCCTGCCGGTGAAGAGGCAGGTTTCGAACGTCTCCGGCTGCTGCAGCGGCGCGTTGCGGATGGTGAGCTTCAGACCCTTCAGCTTGGTATCCACCGCATTCAGCTCGGTGCCGCTCGGCTTGGCCCATGAAACCTTCAGCCAGCCTTTGAACTCTTCGTCGCTGCCGGCGAAGTAATCTTCCACGCCCTTCCAGTCGGTGACGCCGGTCTTGATGTTGCCGTCCAGCCGCGCCTTGGCTTCGGCATAAAGGCCATGCTGGATCTCGGCCAGAAGCTGCACGGCCTTTTCTTCCAGGAATTCCTGGCGGGGCAGGGCGATGGACTTGACCTTGTCGCCGTCACGCAAGGTGTCGCGGCGCATATAGGTGACATTGCCGCCGGCGGCGTCGCGCGGGCCGATCTCGATGATGATGGGCGCGCCGCGGCGAACCCAGTTCCAGCGCTTTTCCGCCGACTTGATCTTCTTGGTGTCCAGGTGCGCGCGTATGGGTTGGCCGAAGACGCTGAGCTTGCGCAGCATCGCCACCAGGTCTTCGCAGTATTTCAGGACGTCGGCATCTTCCGGTTTGTCGCGTAGCATGGGCACGATGACGATCTGCTTGGGCGCGATGGCGGGAGGAAGCCGCAAGCCATCGTCGTCGCCATGGGTCATGATCACCCCGCCGATCAAACGGGTGGAAACGCCCCAGCTTGTGGTGTTGCACAGGGTGACGGTGCCGGCGTCATCCTGAAACTTGATGCCCTGGGCTTCGGCAAAGTGCGTGCCCAGGAAATGCGAGGTGCCGGCCTGCAGCGCCTTGCCGTCCTGCATCATGGCTTCGATGGAGTAGGTGTTCACCGCGCCGGGGAAGCGTTCATTCTCAGGCTTCTCGCCCGCGATCACCGGCATGGCGAGATAGTTCTCGGCAAAGCTGCGATAGACTTCCAGCATCTTCAGCGTCTCTTCCACCGCCTCGGCTTCGCTGGCATGGGCGGTATGGCCTTCCTGCCAGAGAAACTCGGTGGTGCGCAGGAACAGGCGCGGGCGCATTTCCCAGCGCACGACATTGGCCCACTGGTTGATCAGCAGCGGCAGGTCGCGGTGCGAGCGCACCCAGCGCGCAAAGGCGTCGCCGATGATGGTCTCGGACGTGGGGCGCACCACCAGCGGCTCTTCCAGCTTGGCGTCCGGATCGGGCTGTAGCTTGCCGTCGATGTTCTTGAGGCGATGGTGGGTGACGATCGCCATTTCCTTGGCGAAGCCTTCGACATGCTCGGCTTCCTTGGCGATGAAGGACAGCGGGATGAACATGGGGAAGTAGCAATTCTCGTGGCCAGTCGCCTTGATGCGGCGGTCCAGCTCCTGCTGGATCTGCTCCCACACGCCATAGCCCCAGGGTTTGATCACCATCGCGCCGCGCACCGGCGAGCTCTCGGCCATGTCGGCGTCGCGCACCACCGCCTGGTACCAGTCGGCGAACCGGCTGCGGTTGATGTCGAGGGCGCGCTGCATGGGAAGCTCCGAAGGGAAAAGTTGAGCGTGTTTAGCCCGCCGGGCGGGGCCTGAACAGCAGGTAAGTGGCCGCGCCGGCAATCCCGAACAGGGCCATCAGCCCGGTCAGGGGCACCGGCGTGGTGGGGGTGACAAAGGCGCCCATAAGGGCCGAGGCCAGGGCGCCGCCGCCATACAGCAAGACCCCGATCAGGGCGGAGGCCATGCCCGCGGCATGTCCGAAATGGTGCATGGCCAGGCCCGATCCGGTGGCATTGATGGTGCCGATCATGGCGCAATAGACGAAGGTGAAGGGCAGCAGGCCCAGCAGCGCCCCCCAGCCGGTAAAGCCGAACGCCAGGGCCAGCACGCCGGCGGCCGCATTGGCCAGGAGGGCGGCGCAGAACAGGGGTTCGCCCGGATGGGTCTTCAGCCAGCGCGCGGCGCTCTGGCTGAAGATGATCAGCCCGATGCCGTTCAGCACAAAGGTGAAGCCGAAATATTCCGGGCGCACATGGAAGATGTCGATCACCACATGCGGCCAGCCAGTGAGGAAGACAAACAGGCCCGCATTGGTCAGCATGGCCGGAATGATGAAGCGGAAGAACCGCCGGTCGCGCACGATGACCCAATAGTCCTTCAGCACATGCAACGGATGCAGCCGCCTGTCCGAGCCGGGATGGCTTTCGGGCAGCAGCCACCAGACAAAGCCCCAGGTCAGCGCCGCCGCGCCGACCTGCAGCCAGAACAGGCTGCGCCAGCCGGTCAGCGGCAACAGCCAGCCGCCGACAAAGGGCGCGAACAGCGGCGATACCGACAGGATCAGCAGCATCTGGGCGAAGATGCGCGCCGCCTGCTGCGGCGGGAACAGGTCGCGGACGCAGGCGCGCGCCAGCACCGTGGGGACGCAACAGCCAATCGCCTGGACAAAGCGCGCGGCGTCCAGGGTGAGCGGGCCTTGCGCCAAAGCGCAGGCGGCCCCGCCCACGATGTAGAGCAGGAGCCCGATCAGGATAGGCCAGCGCCGCCCGAAGCGGTCGGACAGGGGGCCGATCATCACCTGGCCCACGCACAGGCCCAGGAAGAAGGCCGCCAGCGAATGTTCGATCTCGGCGATGGGGGTGCCGAATTCCCGCGCGATGGTGGGCAGCGCCGGCAAATACAGGTCGATGCCGATGGGGGTGAAGACCGTCAGGATGCCGAACAGGGCGATCAGTTCGATCCGCCGCAGGCCGGTGATTTCTGCGCGGATTGGGGACTCGGTCATGGAACCGGTATGGGGCGGGCAAAAGCGCCGTGCAAGGCTTTGTGACCCCGTTTGTAATGGACGGATTCGCGCAGGCACCGTAGGTTCGCCCCATGCCAGAATCGCACCGACCCAAAACCGGTATTTTCGCGCCTTTCGAGTGGATGATCGCCGCCCGCTACCTGCGCGCCAAGCGCCAGGAAAGCTTCATTTCGGTGATCTCGCTGTTTTCGCTGATCGGCATCGCGCTGGGCGTGGCCACCCTGATCATCGTGATGTCGGTGATGAACGGCTTCAAGGTGGAGCTGCTCAAAAGCATCCTGGGCCTGTCCGGCCATGTCACCATCCAGTCGCAGCTTGGCAACATGAGCGATTACGACGCGGTGACGGCGCGGGTGATGAAGGTGCCCGGCGTTGTGCGCGCCACGCCCGTGGTGGACGGACAGGTCATGGCCAGCCAGAACAACGCCAATCTGGGGGTGATCGTGCGCGGCATGCGCGCCAGCGATCTGGGAAAACTCGCGGTGGCCGAAAAGCTGCGCGCCGGATCGCTGGCCTATTTCGACGGCGATGACGCGGTGATCGTTGGCGCCGGTCTTGCCGCCAAGCTGGGCGTGCGGGTGAACGGAGAAATCACGCTGATCGCGCCCAAGGGCAATGTCACGCCGTTCGGCACCACGCCGCGGGTCAAGACCTATCATGTCATCAGCGTGTTCCGCATCGGCAACACGCTGTACGACAACAACTACATCTTCATGCCGCTGGGCGAGGCGCAGAATTATTTCGACCTTGGCGACAAGGTCAGCGGCGTCGAGGTGATGATCAACGATCCCGAAGCGGACCTGCCCATGCTGCCGGCGCTGGGCAAGGCGGCGGGCCCGATGATGCGCACCGTGCCGTGGCAGGACATCAACAGCGCCTTCTTCGAAGCCATCCAGGTCGAGAGCAATGTGATGTTCCTGATCCTGTCGCTCATCATCCTGGTGGCGGCGCTGAACATCGTGTCGGGCCTGATCATGCTGGTGAAGGACAAGTCGGCCGACATCGCCATCCTGCGCACCATGGGCGCCACCCGCGGCGCGGTGATGCGGATATTCTTCATTTCCGGCGCCAGCATCGGCGTGTCGGGCACGTTGATCGGCTTTGTCATCGGTGTGCTGTTTTGCGCCAATATCGAGAATATCCGCCAGGGCCTGAGCAAGCTGACCGGTACCACCCTGTTCGACCCCACCGTCTATTTCCTGTCGCGCATGCCGGCCGAAATGGCGCCCATGCAGGTCGCGTCGGTGGTGGTGATGGCGCTGGTGCTGACCTTCCTGGCCACGCTGTATCCGTCGTGGCGCGCCGCCAGGCTCGATCCGGTCGAGGCGCTTCGCTATGAGTGAAGTTCTCAGGCTGGATACCATCACCCGCCGCTACCGCGAGGGCGAGGGGCAGCTGGAAGTGTTCAGCGGTCTTTCCATGTCGCTGAAGGCGGGCGAGATCGTGGCGCTGGTCGGCCCCAGCGGCGCGGGCAAATCATCCCTGCTGCATATCGCGGGCCTGCTGGAAGCGCCCACCAGCGGCGAGATATTGATCGCCGGTGCCGCCACGTCGAAACTCAATGATGCCGAGCGCACCAAAATTCGCCGCGAGACCATCGGCTTTGTCTATCAGGCCCATCATCTGCTGCCGGAATTCGACGCGCTGGAAAATGTGGTGCTGCCGCAGATGATCGCGGGCAAGAGCCGCGCCGATGCGATGATCGAAGCCGCGCGCCTGCTGGGTGTGCTGGGGCTGGGCAAGCGGCTGACGCACCGGCCTTCGCAGCTGTCCGGCGGCGAGCAGCAGCGCGTGGCCATTGCCCGCGCCCTGGCCAACAAACCGCGCCTGCTGTTGGCCGACGAGCCCACCGGCAACCTGGATCCCAAGACCTCCGGCGGGGTGTTCGATGCCCTGATCGCCATCACGCGCAGTGAAGGCCTGGCGGCGCTGATCGCCACCCACAATTTCGAACTGGCCTCACGCATGGACAGGGCTTTGCTCCTGCATCAGGGCAAGCTCATCGAAGGCACGCAGCTGCCGCGTTGACGCGCGGTTCTTTTGCGTCGTGAGTTCGTCGCGCCATCGCTGGTGTACGCCGTACACGTCGCTCGCCGCTCCTGCTCACGCCACAAAATTCCTCGCGCGTCCTACGGGTGTGCTGTTAACTTTTGAAGGCGTCAGAAGTTAACAGCGTCATTTTCCCACGGAACGAATGAAACTGATCCGTGTGCGGAGGCTTGTCTTTCGCATGACATATCAACGCGATCCCCGATATTGGACCCAAGCCGTGGCGTATCGCGGCAATTCGATCACCTTTTGTTCTTGCGTTCCGAAAGGAACCAAAGTAGAACAAAACCCAACCAAGCGGGAGATCGTGATCATGTGGGCCAAGGATGCAGCTGCGGGCGTGGGACTTATTCTTTTCATGGTGACGGCCTTTGTGCTGGCCAGCGGCGCCCATGCCGTCCTGGGCCTGGCCGGCATCTGATCGCTGTGGATAGGGGCACACCTGAGCCCCATCCGGGGCGCGGGCAGGCGATACTGGGCCCCTGAATCCTGATCCCGGACTTGTCCATGGCCTCCTTCGTCCATCTGCGCGTCAAGAGCGCCTATTCGCTGCTGGAGGGCGCGGTGCGCCCCAGTGAAATGGTCGAGCTGGCCCGCGACGCCGGGACCCCGGCGATGGCCGTCACCGACAATAACAACCTGTTCGGGGTCTTTGAGATTTCCGACACATTGGCCAAGGGTGGCATCCAGCCCATCGTGGGCGCACTGCTGTCGGTGGAAATCGCCGTCCGCAATCCCCTGCAGACCGGATCGCGCAAGAAGCCGCCCCATGTCGCCCTCCTGGTGCAGAACGAGACGGGCTACCAGAACCTCACCAAGCTTTTGTCCGCCGCCTATCTGGATGTGGAGGCCGGCGACTGGCCGCATGTGAAGGTGGAGAAGCTGTTCGCCCATGCCGAGGGCCTGATCCTGCTGACCGGCGGCCCGGGCGGGGTGCTCAACCAGCCGATCGTGGAAGGCCAGCGCGATGCGGCCGATGCGATCCTGGAGAAATTCGCCGGCGCCTTTGCCGGGCGGCTGTACATCGAATTGCAGCGCCACGGCCTGCCCGAAGAGCGCGCCGCCGAGGATGCGCTGCTGGACATGGCCTATACGCGCGGCCTGCCGATCGTCGCCACCAATGATGTGCATTTCGGCAAGGCCAAGATGTACGAGGCCCATGATGCGCTGCTGTGCATAGCCGACGGCGCCTTTGTCAGCCAGGATGACCGGCGCCGGTTGACCCGCGAGCACCGTTTCAAGACCGCATCGGAGATGCAGGTCCAGTTTTCCGACCTGCCCGAAGCGATAGAGAATACGGTCGAGATCGCGCGCCGCTGCGCCTTCCGGCCGATGAAGCGCAAGCCGATCCTGCCGGTGTTCGTGCCGGAGTCCGGCAAGACCGCGGAAGAGGAATTGAGGGCACAGGCCGTGGACGGGCTGGAGCGCCGCCTGTCCGTGTCCAAGCTGTTCGCGGAGCGCAAGGTCTACGATGAGCGGCTGGACTATGAGCTGGGCATCATCAACCGCATGGGCTTTCCCGGCTACTTCCTGATCGTGTCCGATTTCATGAAGTGGACGCGCGGGCAGGGCATCCCGGTGGGCGTGCGCGGCTCCGGCGCATCCTCGCTGGTGGCCTGGGCCCTGGACATCA
>JBBQBL010000136.1:0-6888 GCA_038317805.1 Micropepsales bacterium | reverse complement strand
ACCAACGGGCGTATATGATGGTATCCATAAGCAACTAAATAGCACGAGGTGTAGCTTGACACAACGTGTTGATGATCGGCCCGCCCGGCGCGGGCAAGTCCATGCTGGCGCAGCGCCTGCCCGGCCTGCTTCCGCCGCTGGATGCGCGCGAGGCGCTGGAGATTTCCATGATCCAAAGTCTGGCCGGCGCGCTGGAAGGCGGCGCCATCACCCGCATTCGTCCCTTCCCCAATCCGCAACACAGCGCCTCCATGGCGGCGCTGGTGGGAGGCGGACTGAAAGTGAAGCCGGGCGAAGTGTCGCTGGCGCATCTGGGCGTGCTGTTCCTGGATGAACTGCCGGAATTCCAGCGCGGCGTTCTGGATTCGCTGCGCCAACCGATCGAGACCGGCGAAGCGGTGGTGGCCCGCGCCAATGCGCATGTACGCTATCCGGCGCGCTTCCAATTGGTGGCGGCGATGAATCCCTGCCGCTGCGGTTATCTCAGCGATCCGGCGCTGGGCTGCGGGCGGGCGCCCAAATGTGCGGTTGACTATCAGTCGCGTATATCAGGGCCCCTTTTCGACCGTATCGATATGCATGTGGAGGTGGCTGGTGTTTCAGCCAGCGACCTGTCGCTGCCGCCTGCGGCCGAAGGCAGCGCCGAGGTGGCCGCGCGTGTCGCCGCGGCGCGCCAGATCCAGCGCGAGCGTTTTGCGCAAGCCCACATCCGCACCAATGCGGAGGCCGAAGGCGAATTGCTGGACATGGTGGCGACGCCGGATGCGGCGGGCGCAAAACTGCTGACCGAAGCGGCAGAGCGCATGAAGCTGTCGGCGCGCGGCTATCACCGGGTGCTGAAAGTGGCGCGCACCATCGCCGACCTGGCCGGCGAGGCAAACGTCGCCAAGCCGCATATCGCAGAAGCACTATCCTATCGCCGCCTGACGCATCTGGCATAGGACATGCGGCCCCTGATGATCTTTTTGGTGGCGTGCATGGCGATCGGTTCTGCGGCCGCCCATCCTGCGGCCCGCCATCATCGGCACACCACACAAGCGGACAAACCGCTGCCCTATTTCATCCAAAGCGGGCCAGCCTCCTATTACGGGCAGAAGCATGACGGCAAAATGACCGCCAGCGGAACCAATTTCGATTCAGAAGAGTTCACCGCCGCCCATCCCTGGTTGCCGTTCGGCACGGTCGTGCGGGTCACGAACCTGCGCAACAAACGCTGGGTCAAGGTCCGCGTGACGGATCGCGGCCCGCACGCCAAAAGGCGCGTCATCGACGTTTCGACCGCCGCGGCGCGCGAGCTGGGAATGCAACGGCGCGGCGTGGCGCGGGTGAGCGTGAAGGCATTTTACGAAGACCAGGACGGCGGGAAGCCGTCAGAGCAATAACGGTCCCAATGCGCGTCATGAAAATGTTGGAGACAGGACTGTGGTTCGGACGTGCCGCGATCGGCGGCATCATGATCGGCGTAACCCTGTTGGGCTGCGCACGTCCCGAAGACAGCAGTTTTGCGGCAAAGGCCGTTCGGCGCGGCGATGATTGCAATGCAATTGCAGCGGGAAGTGCGATGGACGCCTATGGTCACAGCGTTGGACCGGCAGAGGAAATTTACGAGAATGTGAAGCGGGACTGCCTGGACTGGAAGAAAAGAGAGGCGGCGCGCCAGAATTCAGAACCGCCCAGATAATCGATCCGGAACCCGCACGGGCCTGTCAGCGCCGTACGATATCGAAAGCGCAGGAGAGGCGTTTGTCGTCCACGGTGAACGGCACCGTGCCGTGCCACATGTTCGATGGAAACAGCACCATCAGGCCGGGCTCGGGCTTGACCAGGTGATCGGGCGCCAGCGGCGGTGATGTCGGGGGGCCGGGTTCGCCGAATTTCAGCCAGCCTTCCTGGCCCTGCATATTGTCCGGCACCCGCACGTAGAAAGCCGATGACAGCCAGCCTTCGGGATGGATGTGGTTGATGTGGAAACCGCCGCTGTTCAGCCGCACCGACCAGGCGCCGCCAAAACCGTAATCCTGAGCACCCTCGCCGATGGCGGCGATGTGGGCGCGGATCGGCGCATCGATTGTCGCGAACAAGGCACGGATGGCGGGATCGGGATAATCCTGCAAGCTGCGCATGGTCTGGCTGCCATGCCGCAAGGACTGGCCCACCGGATGGGTCAGGGGGCCGTGGATCGCATCCAGCGCAGTGCCCAGATCGCGCAGATAGTCATCAAGACTGTTCCAGCCTTGCGGCGGGGTGATGCGATAGCTTTTCACCAGCCGGTCATAATCATAAAGCGTCTTGTAGCGGGCATCGTTCGCCAACCGCCACGCCATCGCCAAAAGTGCGGTCGCGTGCTGATCGGTGGGCCGCGCCGTGTGCAGCGCTTCGGCACGGCGCACCGCCTGTTCGATGCGGCCCAAGGCCAGGTCCACTTCGATTTCCGCCTTGGCGCGCGCCTGGGGCGTGATGCCCGGCGGCGCGGCCGCCAGCCGCCGGTCGGAATCCCTGGGATCGAATTTCAATCCGGTGCGCGCCGCCAGCACATTCAGCGAGGGGTCGCGGTCGGCCGCGGCGCGAACCAGCGCCCAGGCGCCTTCTTCGTCGCCGGCGTCCTGCAACAGCTTCACCGTCACCGCGACAATGTCATGGGTCTGTGGCGCGGCGTCGAGTTCGGCGCGCGCGCGTGCCAGATCGCCGGTCTGCATCCAGACCAGCCCGGCCAGTTCGCGCTGGGCCTGGGCGTGGGTGGGATTCTTGCGCACCGCCTTGCGCCAGGCGATTTCGGCTTCCTCGAGCCGGCCCTGCTTGTTGAACAGCCGTCCCAGCAGGACATAGGAATGGATGTCGTCCATGCCCAGCTTGATGGCGCGGCGGGCGGCGGCTTCGGCTTCTTCTTCCTCGCCCAGCGCCGCAGCGATGGAGGCCAGCGCGAATTGTGCCGCACCGTCCTGCGGCGCCAGCCGGACCGCCTGGCGCAGTTCGCGGTGACAGCCCTGCAAGTCGCCCAACTGGTGCAGCACCAGGCCGAGCAGGCTATGGGCCGGCGCGCCGCCCTGTCCGCCGGCAATGGCCTGTGCCAACACATCGCGCGCTTGCGGCACGCGGCCGCTTTGCAGCAGGAATTGGGCGGTGCTTACAGGATCGGGCAACATGGCGCGATTCCGTCACGGGGCACCCGGACGTGCAAGCCCTATTCGCGCGCGCGCCCGATGCGCCATACTGGCGCCAGACCCAAAGAGGCGAACCCCATGAAATTGCCCGCCGTGCTTGCTCTTCTTCTTTTGGCCGCACCCGCACAGGCCCAGGTCACCGTGATCCAGAATCCGGTGACCCCGGCGGACGCCAAACCCAATGATCCGTCCGTGCCCGACGCCTATACGATCAACGGACAATTTGAGCGCGTCGTGGTGATACGGGTGAAGAACAGGAGCGATCTGCTGCACGGCATCGAGGCGATGGTGAAGAAAGAAGGCATCAAGAACGGCGTCATCCTTGCGGGCATCGGCAGCCTTCGCGGCTATCACGTCCACCAGATCAACAACCGCGACTTTCCCACCCGCAACGTCTTCACCAAGGCGCTGGACACGCCCTGTGACCTGATCGGCATGAACGGCTATGTCGTGAACGGCGTGGTCCATGCCCATATGAGCCTGGGCACCGGCGAGAAAGCCATCAACGGCCACCTGGAGCCGGGGACCGAGGTCTTCACCTATGCCATCGTGACCATCGGGGTGATGAACGGCACCGACCTGAGCAAGATCGACGACAAGAGCTATCGCTAGGGAACTTTTGCTTCCCGCCGGGTGTTTCCCTCTTATTGAGGGAGAGATTCATGAAGCCGATCGCGATTTTGGGCCTTGTTCTGATTGTTCTGGGTATCGGCGGGCTGTTCGTCAGCCATGTGAGCTGGACCGAGACCACGCCGATCGTGAAGGCCGGTCCCCTGGAGATCAATTCCCAGGAAAACCACACCGTATGGATTCCCACCGCCGCCGGTGTCGTGGCCGTGCTTGCCGGTCTGGGGTTGGTCTTTGCGGGCCGGAAGGCTGCCTGAGCAGTCTTTCGCGCTTGCGAGATAACGCCCGGTTTGCGAGGCGTCACAGTTCCCGCCTATCATCCTCTCCATAATTCCATGGGGAGAAGATCATGCGTACTGCCATCAAATATGCCCTGACCGCTGTCATCGCGGCCGGCCTGGGCGCCACCGGCTTTGCCGCCATGGCCCAGAAGGATCCCAAGGTCGGCGTGACCGTCAATGATCCCATCGGCCCGGTCCCCGATCCCGCCCGCGTCACCGCGACCTTGCCCAAGGACTTCAAGTGCAGCGGCACCGTCGGCAAGCAGGAAATGTGCATCCTGTTCGGCGATCCGGCCAAGCCGGGTCCCTACATGGTGATGTACAAGTGGTATCCCGGCAATTTCTCCAAGCCGCACTATCACAACAATGTGCGCTGGGCCTATGTGCTGTCCGGCACCTGGTGGACTTCGTCCAGCAACGTCTATGACGAGCGCACCACCTATCCGGTCCATGCCGGCACGGTGGCGGTGGACAAGCTGAACGGCATCCATTGGGACGGCGCGCGCCTGGGCGAAAAAGAACCCGCGGTGCTGATCCTGTCGGGCAACGGCCCCAACATCACCCAGGGCGTGGACGAGAACGGCAAGGACATGGGTCCGCCGCGCTAACCGCGCATAAGGCTAGAGTTACAGCGCCGCGTGAGCCATGCTTGCGCGGCGCTGTTGTATACGGAGCGACCGGCAACCTGAGCAAAGCGAGGGCCTGCCGGCGCGACCATGAATTAAGGGGGCACTGTTGAAATTCCATCCGGTCTATCTGTTTCTGGCGGTGCCCTATGCCGCCTTCCTGTGGGTGCCGTTCTACAACCGCATCGAGCCCCAGCTTCTGGGCATTCCCTTTTTCTACTGGTGGCAGATCTTCGGCATCGTGCTGACCTCGCTGTGCATCGTGCCGGTTTATTACTGGCAGCAGGGCCAGAAGCCGGGCGAAGGCAAATGAACATCACCATCATCGTCTTCATGGCCCTGTTCCTGTTCGTGGCGCTGCTGGGCCTGTTCGGTTCGCGCTGGCGCGCCGGCGATCTTTCGCAATTGCATGAGTGGGGCCTGGGCGGGCGCAGTTTCGGCACCCTAATCACCTGGTTCCTTTTGGGCGGCGATCTCTACACCGCTTATACCTTCATCGCCGTGCCCGCCTTGATGTTCGGGGCCGGCGCCAACGGCTTCTTCGCCGTGCCCTATGCGGCGCTGATGTATCCGATGCTGTTCATGGCGTTTCCGCGCCTGTGGTCGGTGTCGCACAAGCGTGGCTACATCACCGCGGCCGATTTCGTGCGCGGGCGTTTTGGCCATCGCGGCCTGGCGCTGGCGGTGGCGGTGACCGGCCTGGTGGCGGTGATGCCCTATATCGCCTTGCAGCTTGTCGGCATGCAGGTGGTGATCGCGGCCCTGGGGCTGGACTATGCCGTGACCTTGCCGCTGCTGGGCAGCGTGTCGGTACCGCTGGTCGCGGCCTTCTGCGTGCTGGCGGCGTTCACTTACACATCGGGCCTGCGCGGCACCGCGCTGATCGCAGTGGTGAAGGATTTGCTGGTCTATATCACCGTGCTGGCGGCGATCATCATCATCCCGGCACAGCTGGGCGGATACGCCAAGATCTTCGCCGCCGTGCCGCCCAAGCAGCTTCTGCTGCCGCCCACGCCAGACGGCAGCCTGGGCGCGGGATTTGCCTATATGTCGCTGGCGGTCGGCTCGCTGCTGGCGTTGTTCCTGTATCCCCATTCGGTGACCGGGCTGCTGTCATCGTCCAGCCGCCATGTCATCCGCCGCAACGCCATCGTGCTGCCCGCCTATTCGGTGGCGCTCGCCCTGATCGCGCTGCTGGGCTACATGGCCATCGCGTCGGGCGTGAAGGAGATGCCCGAATATGCCGCCGGCTTCAAAAGCTTCGGCAACAATTTCGCGGTGCCGGCGCTGTTCCTGCACATGTTCCCCGGATGGTTCGCAGGCTTTGCCTTTGCGGCCATCGCCATCGGCGCGCTGATGCCGGCCTCCATCATGGCCATCGCCTGCGGCAACATGTTCACCCGCAACATCTTCAAGGATTTCATCGCCCCCGATTGCACGCCGCAGACCGAGGCCAAGGTCGCCAAGCTAGTGGCCTTCGTCGCCAAGCTGGGGGCGCTTTTCTTTGTGCTGGAAATGCAGACCACCTACGCCATTCAGCTGCAATTGTTGGGCGGCATCTGGATCTGCCAGACCGTGCCGGCGGTGTTGCTGGGGCTGTATGTGCGGCTTGATCCCAGGGGGCTGCTGGCGGGATGGGCGGCCGGTGTCGGCGTCGGCACCTGGATGGTGGCGGAGCTGAGCTTCAAGAGCTCGGTCTATCCGCTGCATCTGCTCGGATGGACGGTGCCTTGTTATGCGGCGCTCAGCGCATTGGCCGTCAACCTGATCGTGAGCTGGCTGGTAACACTGGTCTTGCGCGCCACCGGCAACGCATCCTCGCGCGATGAGACACTCGCCGCCGATTACGTCTGAAAACAAAAAGGCCGCTCCGATGGAGCGGCCTTTTTTAATTTCGCGGGCAAGCGCAGGCTCAGCCGAAGCGACCCGTAATATATTGCTCCGTGCGCTTGTTATCCGGCGCGGTGAAAATCTTTTCCGTCGCGCCATATTCGATCAGCTCGCCCAGATACATGAAGGCGGTGAAGTCGCTGGCGCGGCTGGCCTGCTGCATGTTGTGGGTGACGATCACGATGGTGTAGTCGGCCGCCAGCTCCTCGATCAATTCCTCGACCTTGGCGGTGGAAATCGGGTCCAGCGCCGAGCAGGGTTCGTCCATCAGGATCACTTCGGGATCGACCGCAATGGCGCGCG
>JBBQBL010000135.1:0-6950 GCA_038317805.1 Micropepsales bacterium | reverse complement strand
AACTGGATTCGGTGCGCGCGCCCAAGAGCGTCGCCAATGTCCTGCGCTATGTGAAGGAAAAGCATTACGACAACACCGCCTTCTACCGGGTGGCCAAGGGCTTTGTGATCCAGATGGGAAGCTGGGAGGCCAACGGCAAAGGGCGCGGCATTCATCCGGGCCCCGTACCGCTGGAATCCAACAACGGCCTGTCCAATCTGCGCGGCACCGTGGCGCTGGGCCGCGAGGAAGCGCCCGACACAGCCAAGGCGGAGTTTTATATCAACCTGGCCGACAACACGCCGCTGGACCACGCCAAGGACGATCCGGGCGCCAACACCGGCTATGCGGTGTTCGGCCAGGTGACGTCGGGCATGGATGTGGTGGATGCCATCGGCCAGGTGCCGACCGGCGACAATGGCCCGATGCCCGGACAGGCGCCGATCACACCCATCATCGTCAAGAAAGTCAGTTTGCTGAAGTAGTTCAGGCGGCCGAAGAGGCCGCGCCGTTCTTCTCGCCTGTCAGGATGGCGTAGAGGACTTCGGCGGATTTCGCGGCGCGCAGCTTTTCGCACACCGCCTTGTCGCGCAGCAGGCGCGAGACCCGCGCCAGCGCCTTGAGATGGTCGGCGCCGGCATTTTCCGGGGCCAGCAGCATGAACACCAGATCGACGGGCTGGCTGTCCACCGCTTCGTAATCGATGCCGTTTTCCAGGCGCGCGAAGATGCCGGTAATGGTCTTGGCTTCGGCCATGCGGCCATGCGGAATGGCGATGCCGGTTCCCACGCCGGTGGTGCCCAGCCGTTCGCGTTCCACCAGGGTTTCGAAAATGCGGCGCTCGGACAGATGCGTCAGGCCATGCGCCTTGGCGGCCAGTTCCTGCAGCAGCTGCTTCTTGGACTGCGCTTTCACACCGGCGATGACGGCTTCGGGCGCGAGCAGATCGGCGATATTCATCAAGAATCCCGGTGAGATTTGTCCGCGCACCGCATACACAAACGGCCGCCTGCCTGCCCCGTTCCGAAGGGCCCCGCTCAAAAGCGGCGGGTTCATAGGCCGCCCCCCAGGCAATGTCAATCTTGACTAAATTCCAGCCAGTTAGCGGCTGGCATAGGCCGGAGACTCACCGGCCTTTAGCCTGCGGCGTTCCACCGAAGAAGGGATTCGCAAGGCCTCGCGATACTTGGCGACGGTGCGGCGGGCGATGTTCACGCCGTCCGCGGTGAGCAGCGCCACGATGCGGTCATCGGACAGGATCTCGCGCGGCTCTTCATTCTCGATCATCTCGCGGATGCGGTCGCGCACCGCTTCGGCCGAGTGGGATTCGGCACCGTTCACCGCCTGGATGGAGGCGGTGAAGAAGTATTTCAGCTCGAACAGCCCACGCGGGGTGGCGATATACTTGTTGGAGGTGACGCGGCTGACCGTGGATTCATGCATCGAGATCGCATCGGCGATGATGCGCAGGTTCAGCGGGCGCAGATGGCGCACGCCGTGAGTCAGGAAGGCGTCCTGGTGGCGCACGATCTCGCTGGCGACCTTCAGGATGGTGCGGGCGCGCTGGTCCAGGCTTTTCACCAGCCAGTTGGCGTTGTTCAGGCAGTCGGCCAGATAGTTCTTGCTGTCCTTGTCCCGCGCATTCTTGGACACGGTGCCGTAATAGCGGTTGTTGACCAGAAGGCGCGGCAGGGTGTCGGTGTTGAGCTCGATCAGCCAGCCGCCATCGGGACCGACCTTCACGAACACGTCCGGCACCACCGGGGTCACCACTTCGCTGCCAAAGGCCAGACCCGGCTTGGGGTTCAACTGGCGAATTTCGGAAATCATGTCGGCAATGTCTTCGGCGTCCACGCCGCACAGCGCCGTCAGCTGGCCCATGTCGCGGCGGGCGACAAGATCAAGCCGGGTCATCAGGGCTTCCATGGCCGGATCGAAGCGGTCCTTGGCCTTGAGCTGCAGCGACAGGCATTCGGCCAGGTCGCGGGCGCCCACGCCGACAGGATCGAAACCCTGCAGCACGCCCAGCACCGCCTGCACATCTTCGATCTCGCAGCCCAGGCGCGTGGCGACTTCCATCAGGTCGGCGCGCAGGTAGCCGGTCTCGTCCACCGAGTCGATCAGCGCCATCAGGATCATGCGATCCTCCGGCAGCAAGGCGGCGATGGAGAGCTGGGCTTCCAGGTGATCCTTGAGCGAGGCCTCGGCGGCAACGGAAGACTCCAGCCCATCTTCGCCTTCATAGGCGTTGCCGGACTTCACCGTGGTCCAGTCGGTCAGGGACCCCGATTGCGGTCCTTCGGCGGACTTGGTGACCTGGTCGGCGTCATACATGTTGTCATGGGCGGCCTCGTCCATGTCGGAGGCCTTGGAAAAATCCTCGCGGCTCAGCGCCTCGTCGGCGCGTTCGCCGATCGTCTCGGCCACCGGGCCTTCCGCATCGCCGGTCACGGCCGCGGCGGCGTCATCGCGTTCCAGCAGCGGGTTCTTTTCCAGCTCGGCTTCGCAATATTCGGCCAGTTCGACGTTGGACAGCTGCAGCAGCTTGATCGCCTGCTGCAATTGGGGGGTCATGACCAGCGACTGGCCCTGACGCATTTCCAATCTTTGACCAACCCCAGCCATGATGCCCTACAGCGAGAATTTTTCTCCGAGATAGACGCGCCGCACATCGCGGTCGCTGACAATCTCGGCGGGGGTGCCTTCTTTCAGCACCTGGCCATCATGAAGAATATAGGCGCGGTCGATCACATCCAGGGCGTCACGGACATTGTGATCGGTGATCAGCACGCCGATGCCGCGGTCCTTGAGGTGCTTGACCAGGTCGCGGATTTCGCCCACCGCGATGGGATCGATGCCGGCGAAAGGTTCGTCCAGCAGGATGTAGGAAGGATGCGTCGCCAGGCAGCGCGCGATCTCGACGCGGCGGCGTTCGCCGCCCGACAGCGCCACCGACGGGGTGTTGCGGATATGGGTGATGCCGAATTCGGCCAGCAGGGCTTCCACCATGGCTTCCAGGCGGGCGCCATCGGGCTCCAGCAGTTCGGCGGTGGCGCGGATATTCTGTTCGGCGGTCAGTCCGCGGAAGATCGAAGCTTCCTGCGGCAAGTAGCCGATGCCGAGGCGCGCGCGGCGATACATGGGCAGCTTGGTGATGTCATGACCGTCCACTTCGATCGAGCCGGTATCGGTCGGGATCAAGCCGGTGATCATGTAGAAGCAGGTGGTCTTGCCGGCGCCATTGGGACCAAGCAGGCCCACCGCCTCGCCACGCTTTAACGAAAGGCTAACCGAACGGACGACGGGCCGCTTGTTGAAGCTTTTGCCGATACGCGAAACCACAAGGCCCTTGCCGCCTTCAACAAGGCGCAGGGAATCCCCGGCGTTTTCGCCGTCATTCTGCTGGTTTTCTGTGCTTTTCTCGGTCATTGGCAAGAACCATGCCTGTTTGTGTTTAAGGAACCATGAAAGCTAGTTTGAATTGGGAATGAAGACGCCCTGCACACGGCCGTTGGGCGAACCCGATGAACGGACGCCGCCGCCCAGAGCCACCTGGCCGGTGTTGAGATTGACGGTGAGCTGCGCGCCGCGCATCACATCCTTGCCTTTCTTCCACACCACATTGCCCGTCATCACCACGGTGCGCGGGCCGACCGAATAGACGCCGTTGTCGCCGGTGGTGGTGCCTGACGACGGCGAGTCCACCACCACATTGCCGTTGGCTGTGACCTTGTCGGCCTTGCCGCCCACGGTGGAGATGCGCACCTGGTTGGCGCGCAGCTTCATGTCACCCTGGCTCACCATCACATTGCCGGAATAGGTGCCGGTCTTGGCGTTGAGATCGGCCTGGAAACTGTCCGAGGCGATGGCGATGGGCGCATTGTTGTCGCGCTTGGCGGTCAGCGGCGTGGCGGCGAAAGCCGTGCCGGTCATCAGGGACAGAATCAGGGCGGCGAAAAGCATTTTCATTTCTTGGTTCCAAATAACGTCATCTGAACATGACCCGTAAGGGTGAGAATGTTGGTGGCGCGGTCGGCATGGAATTCATCGGCGCGCAAGGTGCCGTTGGGTCCCTGCCCCGTCACCGGCTCATGGCCGTGAATCACATTCTGCTTGAGGTTGGCCGAGGCGCTGGCCGAATGCAGCTCATAGCCGGTGGCGGTGAAGACATCGATGCCCCCGCGCAGTTCCAGCTGGCCCGTGTTCATGTCCACCATGCCGCTCCGGGCGCGGGCGTTGAGCCAGTTCTTGCTGTCCAGCGCCAGATCCGCTTCCAGGTTCGTCAGGCTGGCTTTCTTGGGATTGTGGACATCCTGCACCGCCATGTCGGCGGTGATGACGTAAGGATTGCCCTTGGCATCGGCGCCGCTGAGGCGCGGCTTCATCATGGCAAGGTCGTTATCGACCTTGCCCAGCGTTTCATAGGTCATCTGCAGCTGGCGCGGCAGGCGCTGGACGAAGAAGAAAGCCAGCACCGCGGCGATGATCAGGAACGCGCCCAGCGCCAGCAACCGCTTCATCAGGTGCACGAAGCGCGAGTAGCGCAGCGCCTCAAGGGCGGTGGTGCGAACCCGCGCCGACCAGTCATATCCGGGCACGGAAGGATCGCGTTGCACCATGCTCATGCAATTCCCGCGGCAACGCAGTCATGGATATGGATCAAGCCCAGGGGCTTGGGCGAACCAGCCTCCAGCACGAACAACTGGGTGATCTTCTTTTCCGTCATCAGCGCCAGCGCCTCGGCGGCGAGCTGGTCCGGGCGCGCGACCTTGGGGTTGGACGTCATCACGTCGGCGGCGCTGCGCTGGTCGATATTCTTGCCGGCATGGCGGCGGATATCGCCGTCGGTGACGATGCCCAGCAGCGTACCGGCGCCGTCCACGATGCCGACACAGCCCAGCCGGCCCGACGCCATGGTCAGCAGCAGGGCCGGCACGGGCGTATCGGGCGCGGCCAGCGGCAACTCATCCCCCGAATGCATCAGATCGGAGACGCGGATCAGGGCGCGGCCCAGGCTGCCACCCGGATGCAGGTCGCGGTACTGGTCGGGCGAAAAGCCCTTGCGCTCCATCAGCGCCACCGCCAGCGCATCGCCCAGGCTCAGCATCATGGTGGTGGAGGTGGTGGGGGCCAGGCCCATGGGACAGGCTTCGGGCGCGCGTGGCAGAACCAGCGGCACATCGGCGGCCTTGACCAAGGTGGAATCCGGATTGGCGCCAATGGCGACAATCGGAATGCGATGCCGCTTGGCATAGGTGATGAGGTCGGACAGTTCCGCCGTCTCGCCGCCCCAGGACAGAAGCAGAAGCACGTCCTGGCGGGCGATGGCGCCCATGTCGCCATGGCTGGCCTCGGCGGGATGCACGAAATAGGCGGGCGTGCCGGTGGATGACAGGGTGGCGGCGATCTTGCGCGCCACATGGCCGGACTTGCCCATGCCGCTGACGATGATCCGGCCCTTGGCGGTCAGCATCAGGTCCACAGCGCGGGTGAAATCGCCGTCCAGGGAGTCGGCCAACAGGGTCAGCGCCTCACTGGCAGTGGAAAGCACCCGGCGCGCTGCGGTCAGGTCGCTGCCGGCGGCGGCGCCGGAAACCGAATGCAGGGGGGCCTTGGACGACACTATGTAAGCCTTTGTTATAACTTAAATAATTCAAACGCCTGCTTAACTTTTGTCCAGCGCCGGGGGCCGTTAAGCGAATTTCGTGCCAAGTTTCGCCCGAAACCACACCTACCGCAAGTCAGCGGCCCCTCAGCCCCGCCCCCTGCCCGTGGCGACGGGCGGCGGCGACGGGGTGCCATCCGGCGGCGGGGCGTTGTGATATTCGATGCTCTGGATGCGGCAGATGCGCTGGGCGGCTTCGTCGGTGGACGAATAGATGCTGTCGCCGCGCGACAGGCAGGAATACTGGCTGGGATTGAGGGTGTTGAATCCCAGCGACGGGTTGATCTGCAGCAAGCCGCACACGCTGGCGAAGTTCAGCCGGTACTGGCGGCGCTGGCGATCGATCACGATCAGCATGCGGGCGCCGTGCACCAGGACAAATTCGGAGACATTGCCCTTTTGCAGGCAGGGCATGCCGGTGAGCGGAGGAACATTTTGCGCCGCTGCCGGCACCATCATCGCAAGACTGAGAAACAGGACCGCGCGGCAAGCCATGGCGACGCTCCGTCAATGGGCGAAGATGTCCACTTCTTCCCAGCCCGCCAGATCCAGCGCGGCGCGGGCGGGCAGGAAATCAAAACAGGCCTGGGCCAGCCTGGTGCGGTTTTCTCGCGCCAGCATCTCGTCCAGCACTTTCTTGAGCTGGTGCAGATAGGCGACGTCGCCCGCGGCATAGGAAAGCTGCTTTTCACTCAGCGTCGCGGCACCCCAGTCGGAGGATTGCTGCTCCTTGGACAGGTCCACGTTCAAAAGTTCACGGACCAGGTCTTTCAGGCCATGCTTGTCGGTATAGGTCCGCACCAGCTTGGAGGCGATCTTGGTGCAATAGATGGGCTGGCAGTCCACGCCCAGATATTGCCGGAACATCCCGATGTCGAAGCGGGCGAAATGAAACAGCTTGATCACTTTGGGGTCGGTCAG
Organism: Micropepsales bacterium; assembly: GCA_038317805.1. Lineage (GTDB taxonomy): Bacteria > Pseudomonadota > Alphaproteobacteria > Micropepsales > Micropepsaceae > Rhizomicrobium. The sequence continues at coordinate 385 of JBBQBL010000135.1, read as the reverse complement.
CAGCCTCTTGAGATTGGGGGCGGCATACTGGCCGGCCGCGAACTGCACCGCATGGCAGATGCCGTCGCCCGACGACAATTGCGCCAGGCACAGCCGGTCGCGCTGGGGGTTCAGGCCCAGGGTTTCGGTGTCGATGGCAACGACGGACCCCAGGTCCAGGCCGTCCGGCAGGTCGCCCTGATACAGCTTGATCTTCATGGCGCTCCAATAGCGCAGAGGGCCGTTAATTAATAGAGTGACCCGATGCAGACATGGGTTCAAAAGCTGAGGAAGGACGGGGGACCGGGGGCCCTGCTGTCGTTGCTGCTGCATGGACTGCTGGTGGTGATGGCCCTCTGGTATCTGGGCCACCGGCCAGCCTTGACCCAAGACCAGTTGCGCGCCT
>JBBQBL010000134.1:0-6991 GCA_038317805.1 Micropepsales bacterium | reverse complement strand
TGATGCGCTCCGCCACCCTGGCCGATCATTTCGCCGCGCCCTTTGCCAACGAGAACGCGGCCCGCGCCAACAATGGCGGCGCCTTTCCGCCGGACCTGTCGATGATCGTCAAGGCGCGCGAAGGCGGCGCCCAGTATGTCTATTCGATCCTGACCGGCTTCCATGAAAAGACCCCGGCCGGCTTCAAGGTGACCGAAGGTAAGTATTTCAACCCCTATTTCGAGGGCTGGAATATCGGCATGCCGCCGCCGCTGGCCGCCAACACTGTGACCTATACGGACGGCACCAAGGCCACCATCGAGCAGCAGGCCCATGACGTGACGACCTTCCTGGCCTGGGCCAGCGAGCCCAAGATGGAAGAGCGCAAGCGCTTCGGCTTCGGCACCATGGCGTTTCTGATCGTGCTGGCCGGTTTGCTGTTTGCGGCGTACCGCAAGCTCTGGAAGGACCAGCACTAATTGTCATAAATCCGGGGCATTGCCCCCCGGACCCACCATGATAAAAGGGCGCTCCCCATCAGGACGCGCCCTTTTTCATGGCCAAAACGGTTCTCGGCATTATCGGTGGTAGGAGCGTAGGCGCGAGCCGGAGCGACCAAAACAAAAACGGAGCCATGCTGTGACCAAGACGGTTCTCGGAATTATCGGGGGCTCCGGTGTCTACCAGATCGACGGCCTGGAAAATGCCCAGTGGCAGACGGTCAAAAGCCCGTGGGGCGAGCCGTCAGATCAGCTTCTGACCGGAACTTTCCAGGGCGTGGATATGGTGTTCCTGCCGCGCCACGGCCGCGGCCATGTCCAGACGCCCAGCTCGATCAACTACCGCGCCAATGTGGATGTGCTGAAGCGGATCGGCGTGACCGACCTGATCAGCGTCTCGGCCTGCGGCTCGCTGAAGGAAGAATTGCCGCCCGGCACCTTTGTGATGGCCGACCAGTTCATCGACCGTACCTTCGCGCGCGAGAAAAGCTTTTTCGGCCCCGGTTTCGTCGCCCATGTGCCCATGGCCCATCCGGTCTGCCCGCGCCTGTCCGGCGCGCTCACCCTGGCGGCGCGCGAGAGCAAGATCGATCACAGCGAAGGCGGCACTTACATTTGCATGGAAGGGCCGCAATTCTCCACCCGCGCCGAAAGCTTCCTTTATCGCAGCTGGGATTGCAGCGTGATCGGCATGACCGCGATGCCCGAAGCCAAGCTGGCCCGCGAGGCCGAGCTGCCCTACGCCATCGTTGGCATGGTGACCGATTACGACTGCTGGCACGACGATCACGACTCGGTGACGGTGGATGCGGTCATCAAGGTGATGACCCAGAACGCCGCCAACGCCCGCCGCCTGATCCAGGCGGTGGCGCCCAAGCTGGGGCCGGATCGCCAGCCTTGCCCGCTGGGCGTGGAAACCATGCTGGACATGGCGCTGATTACCGCGCCGGACAAGCGCGACCCCGCTCTTGTGGCGAAACTCGATGCGGTCGCCGGCCGCGTTCTCAAAAAGGCTTGATCCGATGGACTACAAGGACACGATCCGCACCATTCCCGACTATCCCAAGCCGGGCATCATGTTCCGCGACATCACCACCCTCCTGGGCAATCCGCGCGCTTTCCGCCGCGCGGTGGACGAGATGGTGCAGCCTTATGCCGGCCTGAAGATCGACAAGGTGGCGGGCCTGGAAGCGCGCGGCTTCATTCTGGGCGGCGCGGTGGCGCACCAGCTGTCGGTGGGTTTCATCCCGGTGCGCAAGAAGGGCAAGCTGCCCCACACCGTGATCGGCGAGGATTACGACCTGGAATATGGCCGGGACCGGATCGAGATTCATATCGACGCGTTGGAAAAGGGCGAGCGCGTTCTTCTGGTCGATGATTTGATCGCCACCGGCGGCACCGCCTTTGCCGGCATCAAGCTGCTGGAGCGGGCCGGCGCCAATATCGTGGGCTGTTCCTTTGTCATCGACCTGCCCGAACTGGGCGGCGCCGACAAGCTGCGGGCCATCGGCAAGCCGGTGACGGCGCTGGTCGCCTTCGAAGGCCACTAAGTGATGCGCCCGCATCGCGCTGGAGAAAAGTGATGAAGCTCTACGGCAACGCGGCATCGCCTTTCGCGCGCAAGTGCCGCGTCATCGCCCATGAGCTGGGGCTGAAGCTGGAGGAGATCCGCACCCTGCCGATGCAGGAGCCGGAGTTTCGCCGCATCAATCCGCTGGGCAAGATCCCGGCGCTGATTCTGGACGATGGTTCGGTGCTGATCGATTCACCGGTCATCTGCGAATATCTCAACCATGCCGGCGGCGGAAACTTCTTTCCCGGCACGAATATCTTCAAGCAAAATAACGGGCGCTGGAAAGCGCTGGGGCTGGCGGCGCTGGGCGACGGCATCGCCGATGCCGCGGTGGCGTACGTGATCCTGGGCCGCGAAAACCCGGTGCCGGAAGCCGCGCGCAAGCGCCAGATGGACACGGTGCTGGCGGCGCTGGACGCGCTGGAGCGGGTGAACTTCGCCAAGGATCCCACCATCGGCGAGATTTCCATCGGTTGCGCGCTGGGTTATGTCGATTTTCGCCTGCCGGACCTTGATTGGAAGAGTTCCCGCCCCAAGTTATCGGCCTGGTACGCGAAGTTCTGCGACTATCCCTCCATGAAGGCGACGGTTCCCTCCGCACCATGAAGATCCAAGGCAAACATTACCGCTCCGTCTGGCCCATCGGCGAAGACGCCTTCGGCATCATCGACCAGACCAAGCTGCCCCACGAATTCGCCACGCTGACGTTGCGCAACGCGGAAGCGGCGGCGCACGCCATCCTCACCATGCAGACCCGCGGCGCGCCGCTGATCGGCGCGGTGGGCGCTTATGGCCTGGCGCTGGCGGTGCGCGAAGACGCCTCCGATGACCATATCCAGAAGGTGGTGGAGATGCTGGCCGAAACCCGGCCCACCGCCATCAACCTGAAATGGGCGCTGTGGCGCATGCGTGGTGCGCTGCTGAACCAGCCGCATGAGGCGCGCGCGGCCCTGGCCTGGCAGGAAGCCGCGACCATCGCCGACGAAGACGTGGCGATGAGCGAGGCGATCGGCCGGAACGGGTTGAAGATCATCCGCGAGATCGCGGACAAGAAACCGGGCAAGACGGTGAACATCCTGACCCATTGCAATGCCGGCTGGCTGGCGACGGTGGATTACGGCACCGCCCTGGCGCCGATCTATCTGGCGCATGACGACGGCATTCCGCTGCATGTGTGGGTGGACGAGACGCGGCCCCGCAACCAGGGCGCCTCGCTGACCGCGTTCGAACTGGGCAGCCATGGCGTGGACCACACCATCCTGGCCGACAATGCCGGCGGCCATTACATGCAGGCCGGCGAAGTGGACATGGTGATCGTCGGCACCGACCGCGTCACCGCCCATGGCGATGTCGCCAACAAGATCGGCACCTATCTCAAGGCGCTGGCGGCCAAGGACAATGACGTGCCCTTCTATGTGGCGCTGCCCAGCTCCACCATCGACTGGACGTTGGATAGCGGCCGCGACATTCCCATCGAGGAACGCAGCGAAGACGAAGTGCTGAAAATGGCCGGCCGTCTCCCTGACGGGTCCGTGGCAATCGTGGAAATCGCCGCGCCCGGTTCGGGCGCCGCCAATCCCGGCTTCGACGTCACGCCGGCGCGGCTGGTGACCGGTTTCATCACCGAACGCGGCACTTGCGCCGCCACACCCGAAGGCTTACGCAGCCTTTTTCCAAACAAGGCCTGACAATGAAGAGCGGTTGGTCCGACAAAGACGCCCAGGAATTCATCACCCGTTACGCGCCCCAAGGGAACGATAAGGGCGTGAATGCGGACCTGGCGGTGCGCACCTACACCACGCGCCTGCTCGGCAGCGATCCCAGGATGGTGCTGCATGGCGGCGGCAACACCTCGGTCAAGACGACCGTGAAAGACCAGCTGGGCGAAGATGTGGACGTGATCTGCATCAAGGGCTCGGGCTGGGACATGGGCGTGATCGAGCCGGCGGGTCTTCCGGCCGTGCGCCTGGAACCCCTGCGCAAGCTGCGCAAGCTGGACAAGCTGTCCGACGAAGACATGGTCAATTTCCAGCGCATCAACCTGCTGGATTCCTCTTCGCCCAATCCGTCAGTGGAAACGCTGCTGCACGCCTTCCTGCCGCACAAGTTCATCGACCATGTCCATTCCACCGCTGTCCTGGCGCTGACCGACCAGCCCGACAACAAGGCGCTGGTGCAGGAAGTCTATGGCGACCGCGTCGCTTACGTGCCCTCCACCATCCCGGGCTTCGCGCTGGCCAAGGCGGTGGCCGAAGTGTTCGACAAGCATCCCAAGGCTGAAGGCCTGATCCTGCTGCAGCATGGCATCTTCACCATGGGCGACACGGCCGAGCAGGCTTACGGCCGGATGATCGAATTTGTCACCATGGCCGAAGAACGCCTGAAGCTGCAGCGCAAGACGATCGTCCCGGCCAAGCTGCCGGCCAACATCGCCAGCGTGCCGGAAATCGCGCCCATCCTGCGCGGTGCGGTGGCGATCGAGAAGAATGCGATGGCGGGCACCGCCAAGCGCCAGCTGCTGGATTTCCGCACAAACGACCAGATCCTGAATTATGTGAACGGCGCCGAGCTGGCGCGCTACAGCCAGGTCGGCGTGGTCACGCCCGACCACACGATCCGCACCAAGAACTGGCCGGTGATCGTGCCGGCGCCGGAATCCGGCAAGCTGGAACAGTGGGCCAAGGACGTGCATGAAGCGGTGGCCGCCTATGTCGCCCGCTATCACCGCTATTTCGAAGAGAACAATGCCAAGAGCGCGGTGAAGAAAAAGGAACTGGACCCGCTGCCGCGCGTCATCCTGGTCCCGGGCGTGGGTATGTTCGGCGTGGGCGCGTCGGCCAAGGACGCGGCCATCGCCGCCGACATCGCCGAAAACGCCGTCGCCGTCATCACCGATGCCGAGGCGATGGGCGAATATCGCAGCATAAGCGAATTCGACATGTTCGAAGTGGAATACTGGTCGCTGGAACAGGCCAAGCTGGGCAAGTCCAACGAGAAGTCGCTGGCCCGCCAGGTGGCGGTCATCACCGGCGGCGGTTCGGGCATCGGCGCCGCCACGGCGCGCGCCATGGCCAAGGAAGGCGCCGAAGTCGCCGTGCTGGACCGCGACCTGGACGCGGCCAAGGCGGTTGCCAAGAAGATCGACGGCAAGGCGCTGGCGGTGGAGTGCGATGTCACCCAACCGCAAAGCATCCGCGCGGCGTTCGATGCCGTGGTTTTGGCGTTCGGTGGCGTGGACATCGTGGTGTCCAATGCCGGCGCGGCCTGGCAGGGCACCATCGGCCATGTCGACGACGAAATCCTGCGCAAATCCTTCGAGCTGAATTTCTGGGCCCACCAGGCGGTGGCGCAGCAGGCCACCCGCATCATGCAGGCCCAGGGCACCTTTGGCGTGCTGCTGTTCAACACCTCCAAGCAGGCGGTCAATCCGGGCAAGGATTTCGGCCCCTATGGCCTGCCCAAGGCAGCGACCCTGTTCCTGGTCAAGCAATATGCGCTGGACCACGGCAAGGACGGCATCCGCGCCAATGCGGTCAATGCCGACCGCATCCGGTCCGGCCTTCTGACCGACGACATGGTGGCGGCGCGCTCCAAGGCGCGCGGCCTGTCGGAAGCCGATTACATGGCCGGCAACCTGCTCAAGCGCGAAGTGACGGCCGAAGACGTGGCCGATGCCTTTGTCTATCTGGCGACGGCGACCAAGACCACTGCGGCGGTCGTCACGGTGGATGGCGGCAATATCGAAGCGAGTATGCGCTGATACGCCAAGCGCGATGGATTTTGCGATCTGGGCAGGAGCGTCGCGCGGAGCGTGCGAATAGCACGTGAGCACGCGCGACGAACCCAGAGCGCAAAAGACGCGCGCGTCTCAGTTATTGAATCGGAAATGCATCACGTCGCCGTCGGCGACGACATACTCCTTGCCTTCCAGCCGGAACTTTCCGGCTTCGCGCGCCCCCGCTTCGCCCTTGCCGGCGACATAGTCGTCAAAGGCGATGGTTTCGGCGCGGATATAGCCCTGCTCGAAATCGGTGTGGATCACCCCGGCGGCCTGCGGGCCCTTGGAGCCCTTGGTCACAGTCCAGGCGCGCGCTTCCTTGGGTCCCACGGTGAAGAAGGTCAGCAGGCCTAGCAATTCATAGCCGGTGCGGATCAGGCGATTGAGGCCCGGTTCTTCCAGCCCCAGAGATTCCAGGAAGTCGGGGCGGTCGGCGCCCGGCATCTGCGCGATCTCTTCCTCGATCTTGGCCGAAATCACCACGCTGCGCGCGCCTTCGGCCTTGGCCATGGCTTCGACCTTGGCGGAAATCGCATTGCCTGTGGCCGCTGAAGCTTCCTCGACATTGCAGACATACAGCACCGGCTTTGCGGTCATCAGGCCCAGCTGGCTGTAGGGGCCGCGTTCGTCGGCCGACAGTTCGGCCCGGCGGGCGGGCTTGCCTTCGCGCAGCAACACCACCGCCTTCATCATCAGCGCCAGCTGTTCCTTGGCTTCCTTCTCGCCGCTATTGGCTTTCTTCTCCAGCGGCTTGATGCGCTTTTCCAGGCTTTCCAGGTCGGCCAGCATCAGCTCGGTTTCCACCGTCTCGGCGTCGGACACCGGATCGATCTTGCCTTCGACATGGGTGATGTCGTCATCCTCGAAACAGCGCAGCACATGGGCCACCGCGTCCACTTCGCGGATATTGGCCAGGAACTGGTTGCCCAGCCCTTCGCCCTTGGAGGCGCCGCGCACCAGGCCGGCAATGTCCACGAAGGTGATGCGAGTGGGGATGATCTCCTGCGACCCGGCAATTTTGGCCAGCGTCTCCAGCCGCGGATCGGGCACCGCCACGTCGCCGACATTGGGCTCGATGGTGCAGAAGGGATAATTGGCCGCCTGCGCCGCCGCCGTCTGGGTGAGGGCGTTGAACAGGGTGGACTTGCCGACATTGGGCAG
>JBBQBL010000133.1:0-7001 GCA_038317805.1 Micropepsales bacterium | reverse complement strand
GCCGTGCTGGCGCCGATGAAGGTGACGAAGCTCAGCGCCACGGGCGCCAACTGGAACATGGGCGAGCAGCGGCAGACCAGGAACACGCCCGCCGTCACCATGGTGGCGGCATGGATCAGCGCCGACACAGGCGTCGGGCCTTCCATGGCGTCCGGCAACCAGGTGTGCAGGCCCAGCTGCGCCGACTTGCCCATCGCGCCCACGAACAACAGCAGGCACAGGGTTGTCAGGATGTCGACATGATGGCCGGCAAACTCAAAGCTCTTGCCCACGAAATGCGGCGCGGCGGCAAAAACGCTGTCGAAGTCCAACGTGCCGAACACCGCCCAGATGCCGAAGATGCCCAGCGCAAAGCCGAAGTCGCCGACGCGGTTGACGATGAAGGCCTTCATGGCCGCGGCATTGGCCGACGGGCGGGTGTACCAGAAACCGATCAGCAAATAGGACGCCAGGCCCACGCCTTCCCAGCCGAAGAACAGCTGCAGGAAATTGTTGGCCGTCACCAGCATCAGCATGGCGAAGGTGAACAGCGACAGGTACGAGAAGAAGCGCGGCCGATGCGGATCTTCGTGCATGTAGCCGATGGAATACAGGTGCACCAGCGATGACACGCCGGTCACCACCACCAGCATAACCGCCGTGATGGTGTCGATCCGCACGGTCCAGTCCACGGCAAAGGCGCCGGAATGGATCCAGGGCAGGACGGGGATGATGTAGCTGTGGCCCTGGATGGCCACGTCGTAGAAGGCGACACAAGACAGCGCGGCGGCGGCAAACAGGCAGCCCGTGGTCACCAGCTCGCTGACGCGGGCGCCGATGATGCGGCCAAACAGCCCCGCGATGACGGAACCGAGAACGGGCAGGAAGACGATCAGCGAGTACATCTCAGCCCTTCATCAGATTGACGTCCTCAACCGCGATGGTGCCGCGGTTGCGGAAATAGACGACCAGGATGGCAAGGCCGATGGCGGCCTCGGCGGCGGCCACGGTCAGGATGAACAGCGCGAACACCTGCCCCACCAGATCGCCCAGATAGGTGGAGAAAGCGACGAAGTTGATGTTCACCGCCAGCAGGATCAGTTCCACCGACATCAGGATGATGATGATGTTCTTGCGGTTCAGGAAAATGCCCAGCACCCCGATGGTGAACAGGATGGCGGCAACGGTCAGATATTGGGTCAAGCCGATGGTCATCAGGCACCCTCCCCCGGCTTGAGATCATGCATGTCCACCGCCATGGCGGCGGTGCGTGCATTCTGGACGCTGATCACCTGACGGCGCACACCCGGGCGCGACCGCAGGGTCAGCACGATGGCGCCGATCATGGCGACCAGCAGCACCAGGCCGGCGATCTGGAAGTAATAGACATAGTCGGTATAGAGGATGCGTCCCAGCGCCTCGGTATTGGTGATGCCGGCCGGGGTGGCATGGGCCTTGGCGGCGACGATGGCGGGCTTCAAGACCCACACGCTGCCGGCCATGACCAGTTCGGCCACCAGGATCAGCCCCATCAGCGCGCCGAAGGGCAGATATTGCAGGCTGCCGCGCTTCAGCTCGGCGAAGTCGATGTCCAGCATCATCACCACGAACAGGAACAGCACGGCGACGGCGCCGACATAGACCACGATCAGGATCATGGCCAGGAACTCCGCCCCCAGCAGCACGAACAATCCGGCGGCGTTGAAGAAGCTCAGGATCAGGAAGAGCACGGAGTGCACGGGATTGCGCGCAGCAATAACCATGACCGCGGATGCGATCAGGATGGCGGCAAAGAAGTAGAAGGCTATCGCTTCAAACATGCTTTTCCCTGCCCCTAACGATAGGGCGCGTCCAGTTCCAGATTGCGGGCGATTTCCCGTTCCCAGCGGTCGCCGTTCGCGAGCAGCCGGTCCTTGTTGTAGTAAAGTTCTTCGCGCGTCTCGGTGGAGAATTCGAAGTTCGGACCTTCCACGATCGCGTCCACCGGGCAGGCTTCCTGGCAGAAGCCGCAATAGATGCACTTCACCATGTCGATGTCGTAGCGGGTGGTGCGGCGCGAACCGTCATCGCGCGGCTCCGCCTCGATGGTGATGGCCTGGGCGGGGCAGATCGCTTCGCACAGCTTGCAAGCGATGCAGCGTTCCTCGCCATTGGCATAGCGGCGCAGTGCGTGTTCGCCGCGGAAGCGGGGCGACAGCGGGCCCTTCTCGAACGGATAGTTCAACGTCGCCTTGGGCGCGAAGAAATAGCGCATCGAGAGCATGAAGCTCTTGATGAACTCCACGAAGAAGATCTGGCGCGCGGTGCGGTCGAAACTCATAGCCACCCCGGAAAATGAATGTGCGGACGGACGAACATGACATAGGCCGCGGTCAGCACGACCCACAGCAGCGATGTCGGCAGGAAGACCTTCCAGCCCAGACGCATCAGCTGGTCATAGCGGTAGCGCGGCACCATGGCCTTCACCATCGCGAACATGAAGAAGAAGAAGCAGATCTTGGCCAGGAACCAGAAAATGCCCAGCGCCGGAATGTTCAGCGGCCAGATGTTGATGGGCGACAGCCAGCCGCCCAGGAACAGGATGGAGCACATGGCGCACATCAGGACGATGGACAGGTACTCGCCCAGGAAGAACAGCAGGAACGGGGTGGAGGAATATTCCACGAAGAAACCCGCCACCAGTTCGCTTTCGGCTTCCACCAGATCGAAGGGCGGGCGGTTGGTTTCCGCCAGCGCCGAGACAAAGAAGATCGGCAGCATGGGGAACAGGATGGAGCACCAGTTCCAGGAAAACAGCGTGTTGCCCGCCTGCGCCCGCACGATCTCCGACAGGTTCAGCGAGCCGGCGAACAGCAGCACGGTGATGATGACAAAGCCGATGGAGACTTCATACGAAACCATCTGCGCGGCGGCTCGCAGGGCCGACAGGAAGGGATATTTCGAGTTGGACGCCCAGCCCGCCATGATGATGCCGTAGACGCCCAGCGACGACATGGCGAACAGGTACAGGATGCCGACATTGATGTCGGCCACCACCCAGTGATCGGCCAACGGCACCACCGCCCAGCCGGCAAATGCCATGGTGACGGTGATCAGCGGGGCGATCATGAAGATCACCTTGTTGGCGCCCGCCGGGATGATCACTTCCTTGAACAGGAACTTGAACAGGTCGGCGAATGTCTGCAGCAGGCCGAAGGGCCCCACCACGTTAGGGCCGCGGCGCATCTGCACCGCCGCCCAGATCTTGCGGTCGGCCAGCAGCAGGTAGGCGATCAGGACCAGCAGCACCACGTCGAAGATCAGGATCGACAAGAACTGGCTGATGACCCACGCGAAGGAGTGGTTCAGGCCCAGGCTGGCGAAGAGGTCGGTGAACAGCATTATTCCGCCGCCATCTTCGTTGCCCCATGCACCAATTCCTGGCTGCACTTGGCCATGGTCTCGCTGGCGCGTGCGACCGGATTGGTCAGGTAATAATCTTCGATTCCCGCCGTCACGGGCGCGCTGTCCAGAACGCCGCTCTCGCCGACGCCACCCCAGGTTGCGGCCGCGGTATCGGCATGGACCGGCGCGGTGTTCAGGGTGGCGAAATGGGTGACGTCCTTCTCGATCGCCGCCACCAGTGCCGCGCGGTTGTCATACGGCAGGCGCACGCCCAGCACGTCGGACAGCGCACGCAGGATGGCCCAGTCTTCCTTGGCCTCACCCGGCGGGAAAGCGGCGCGGCGTCCACGCTGCACCCGGCCTTCGAAGTTCACATAGATGCCGTCCTTCTCGGTATAGGCGGCGCCCGGCAGGATCACGTCGGCATGATGGGCGCCGGCATCGCCATGGCTGCCCTGATAGACCACGAAGGCGCGGCCCAGATGCGCCAGGTCAATCTCGTCGGCGCCCAGCAGATATATAAAGTCGATCTCGCCCTTCTGGGCGCCGTCCACGATTCCGGCCACGTCACGTCCGCCCTGCCCCGGCAGGAAGCCCAGGTCCAGCGCGGCGACGCGCGACGCGGCGGTGTGCAGGATATTGAAACCGTTCCAGCCGCCTTCGGCGTGGGTGCCGGCCGGGCCGATCATGCCGGTGTCGCCGGCGATTTTTGCCGCCAGCTTCAGGATCGCCGCGCCGTCCTTGCGGGTCAGCACGCCGGAGCCCAGCACGATCATCGGACGCTTGGCATCGGTCAGCACCTTGGCAAAGGCGTGGCTGCCGCTGGCAATCTGTTCCAGCACCGCAATGTCGGTGCCCAGTTGCTGCGCCGGGTAGGTCAGATCGACCGCCGGGCCGATATTGGCAACCTTCAAGCCGCTGGCCAGCCAGGCCTTGCGGATGCGGGCGTTCAGCACCGGCGCGTCCCAGCGCGGATTGGCGCCGACCAGCAAAATCGCATCGGCGGCTTCGACACCAGCGATGGTGGAATTGAACAGATAGGTCTGGCGCGGCCCGCCGGAAATCTTCGAACCGTCCTGGCGGCAATCCAGGTTGGTGACGCGCAAGCTCCCCATCAGGTCCTTCAGCGCCTTGATCTCTTCTGCCGCGGCCAGGTCGCCGACGATGGCGGCCATCTTGGCGGGCGAAGTGTCCTTTACCTTGGCGGCGATGGCCGCAAAGGCTTCCGCCCAGCTTGCCGGCTTCAACTTCCCGTTAACGCGGATATACGGGCGGTCCAGGCGCTGGCGCACCAGCCCGTCACAGGCGTGACGCGCCTTGTCGGAAATCCATTCCTCGTTCACTTCCTCGTTCAAGCGCGGCAGCACGCGCATCACCTGCGGGCCGCGGGTATCGACGCGGATGTTGCAGCCCTGCGCGTCCATCACGTCCACGCTTTCGGTCTTGCGCAGCTCCCAGGGGCGGGCATTGAAGGCGTAAGGCTTGGAGGTCAGCGCGCCCACCGGGCACAGGTCGACCACATTGCCCGACAGTTCGGAGGCGAACGCCTTTTCCAGATAGGTCGTGATCTCCATGTCCTCGCCGCGCCCCGTCGCGCCCAGGTCGGGCACGCCGGCCACTTCGGTGGCGAAGCGCACGCAGCGGGTGCACTGGATGCAGCGGGTCATGATGGTCTTGACCAGCGGGCCCATATACTTGTCTTCGACGGCGCGCTTGTTCTCGTTGAAGCGGTGGAACGCGGCGCGGCCATAGCCCATCGCCTGGTCCTGAAGATCGCATTCGCCGCCCTGGTCGCAGATCGGGCAATCCAGCGGATGGTTGATCAGCAGGAACTCCATCACCCCTTCGCGCGCCTTGCGGGCGTAAGGGCTGGTGGTGTTGATCTTGGCCGGCGTGCCGTCCTTGTTGGGGAAGATGTCCTTGACCTGCAGCGCGCAAGACGCCTGCGGCTTGGGTGCACCCACCCATTCGACCAGGCACATGCGGCAGTTGCCCGCCACCGACAGGCGTTCGTGATAGCAGAAGCGCGGAATCTCGGCGCCGGCCTGCTCACAGGCCTGCAGCAGGGTGATGGTCTCTTCGGCTTCGATTTCCTTGCCGTCGACGATGAGTTTGCGCGTAGCCATGTCCTACTCCGCCGCCATGCGCGAGAAATCCGCGATGCGCTTTTCGATTTCGGGACGGAAATGGCGGATCAGGCCCTGGATCGGCCAGGCCGCCGCATCGCCCAGGGCGCAGATGGTATGGCCTTCGATCTCCTTGGAGACTTCCTGTAGCAAATCGATTTCCGACACGCGGGCATCGCCCTTCACCATGCGGGTCATCACGCGCCACATCCAGCCGGTGCCTTCGCGGCAGGGCGTGCACTGGCCGCAGCTTTCATGCTTGTAGAAATAGGCCAGCCGCTGGATCGCCTTGATCACGTCGGTGGACTTGTCCATCACGATCACCGCGGCGGTGCCAAGACCGGTCTGCTGCGCCTTCAAACTGTCGAAATCCATCAGCACATCGTCGCAGATCGACTTGGGCAGCAGGGGCACGGACGCGCCGCCGGGGATCACCGCCAGCAGATTGTCCCAGCCGCCACGCACGCCGCCGCAATGCCTGTCGATCAGCTCGCGCAGCGGAATGCCCATTTCTTCTTCGACATTGCAGGGCTTGTTCACATGGCCCGAGATGCAGAACACCTTGGTGCCGGTATTGTTGGGACGGCCGATGCCGGCGAACCATTCGGCGCCGCGGCGGATAATGGTCGGCGCCACCGCAATGCTTTCGACGTTGTTGACGGTGGTGGGGCAACCATACAGGCCGACATTGGCCGGGAACGGCGGCTTGAGGCGCGGCTGGCCCTTCTTGCCTTCCAGGCTTTCCAGCAGCGCGGTTTCCTCGCCGCAGATATAGGCCCCTGCCCCGTGATGGACATAGAGGTCGAAATCCCAGCCATGGATGTTGTTCTTGCCGATCAATTTGGCGGCATAGGCTTCATCGACGGCGCGCTGCAGCGCCTCGCGCTCGCGGATGAACTCGCCGCGCAGATAGACGTAGCAGGCATGCGCCCGCATCGCGAAGCTGGCGACCAGGCACCCTTCAATCAGCGTGTGCGGGTCGTGGCGCAGGATATCGCGGTCCTTGCAGGTGCCCGGCTCGGACTCGTCGGCATTGACCACCAGGTAATGCGGACGCTCCTTCACTTCCTTGGGCATGAAGGACCATTTCAGGCCGGTGGGGAAACCGGCGCCGCCGCGGCCGCGCAGGCCCGACTTCTTCATGATATCGACAATGCCTTCGGGACCCAGTTCCAGGATTGCCTTGGTATTGTCCCACTGGCCACGCTTCTTCGCAGCTTCCAGGCCTGGGCTCTGGAAACCGTAGAGATTGGTGAAGATACGATCCTTGTCGGCGAGCATCAGGTGGCCGCTCCCGGCGGTTTCTGCTTGGGGGATTCGCGGTCGGACGCGGCTTGCGTCGGCTTCTTGGCCTCGGCGTCGGTGTTGGCCGGCTGCGCCGGCGCGGCGACCTTGTACTTGCCGATGATCGAGCCGTCATAGAGCGCGCCGTCAAGCAAAGTGGTGGCGCCGCCCTCCGGCTCGGACGAGGTGCGGCTGTTCTGCGGGCCGGGCTTGAGCGCCTTGCCGGCG
>JBBQBL010000132.1:0-7061 GCA_038317805.1 Micropepsales bacterium | reverse complement strand
ATGAAATGACGGCGTGTGAACATGGCGGTCCCCCGGGATTGGTCGCGCTTATCCTGCTACGGATTTCAGCGCCCGGCTACGAAAAGCATATTTCGCAAGCGCAAAAGAAAAGGGCCGGTGTCGCCACCGGCCCCTGCTTTCTCAGGAAAAAGAAGATCGCTCAGCGCTCCTCGGCCCGCACGCCCGTTAGAGCCGTGCCGGGCAGGCGATAGGCGACAAGATCGGCGCCGAACGAGCCGCCCTGGGCGCAGACCAGATACTGCTTGCCCTGGTGCATGTAGGTCATGGTGGCGCCGGTCTGCACCTTGTCCATGAACACCGCGCCCTTTTCCTCGCCCGTGAGCTTGTCATAGGCCCGCAGGCGCGCGCCCTTGCGGCCCTTGTCGTCAGTGAACAACCCGCAATCGCCGCAGATCACCAGCGTCTTGGTGGTCAGGGTACCCAGGATGCCGGTCTGTCCGGTGCGCGGGATGGTGACGCCCTTGAGCAGCCGGTGGTTCTTGATGTGATCGGGCGTTTCGCCATGCACGATCTGCCAGGCCAGGGTGCCTTTGCCCAGGTCGATGGCGGTGATGGTGCCATAGGGCGGCTTCATCAGGGGGATGCCCTCGATGGAGATCATGCCCGGCACGATGGGATCGGTCAGGCCATCCTTGCTGACCGAGCCGCGGCCCGGTCCCACCACGCCCGTGACGCTGGCGACACCGCCAAAGGCGCCGCCATTGGCGTCGGCGCTGCCGGCAGCCGGCTGGCCGCCGCGCTGGACGACCTTGCCGTCCGGCGTCTTCATCACGCCCGACACCTCGATCTGGTTCTTGGCGAACAGGTAGAGCATGTGGGTTTCGGGGTCATAGGACGCGCCAGGCCAGTTGATGCCGCCCTGCAGACCCGGAAGATTGAGCATGCCGAAGATCTTGTCATTCACCAGGGGCGGCGGATCGTAGAGGCCGCCAATGTGATAGTGGCTGGCGATCTCCAGCGCCCGCGCCTTGATCTGCGGAGTCCAGTCCACCAGGTCGTTGACCGTCATGCCCTGCTTGGCGAAAGGCGGTGGCGCGCTGGGGAAGGGCTGGGTCGGCGAATACCATTCGCCCGGCACGTCGCCCTTGGGAACGGGCTTTTCCGGAATCGGCCATACTGGCTTGCCGTTGGTGCGGTCCAGCACATAGACAAAACCCTGCTTGGTGGGCTGGGCGATCGCCTTGATGATCTTGCCCTTGTGCGGGATGTCGCAAATCACGCCGGCACAGGACACGTCGCGGTCCCAGATGCCGTGATGGATCATCTGGTAGTGCCACTTGCGCACGCCCGTCTCGATGTCCAGCGCCACCAGGCTTTCGGCAAACAGATGCGGGCCGGTTCGGCTGACGCCCAGAAGATCGGTGGGCGGCGATTCCACGCCCACATAGACCAGGCCCAGGTCAGGATCGGCCGACATCGGCGCCCATACGCCCATGTTGCCGGCCGCTTCCGCCTGGCCCGGGGTGGTCCAGGTTTCGTAGCCAAACTCACCCTTCTTGGGGATGGTGTGGAAGATCCATTTGCGCTGGCCGGTCTTCACGTCGAAGCCGCGCACATAGCCCTTGGAGAAGGCGGTGGGGGCCGCGCCGACCACCACCGTGTTCTTCACCACGAACGGCGGGGCATGCAGGCCGATGACGCCCCTGTTGGGGTCCATCTCCTGGTCGTTATTCTGGCGCAGGTCCACCGAGCCGCCGGTGCCGAAGTTCGGATCGGGGATGCCGGTCTTCGCATCCAGCGAGAACATGGTGTAGCCGCGCGTCACATAGATGATGCGTTCGACGGTACCGTCGGTCCAATAACCGACGCCCAGTCCCGGGCCGCCGCGCGAACCGATGCGCTGGCCTTCGTCATGGGTGTGCATCCAGAGCAGTTCACCGGTGCCGGCATCCAGGCACACAACGTCGCGGCGGAAGCCGGCGGTGACATAGATGCGGCCCTTCACCACCAGCGGCGTGGACTGATAGTCGGCATCGGGGCGCGGTCCCAGGGAATTGGTGCTGAACTTCCAGGCCAGCTCCAGCTGGTTGAAGTTGGCGGCGTTGATCTGGTCCAGCGGCGAATAGCGCGTGCTGGAAATATCGTTGGCGTAGCTGCGCCAGTCGGTGTCCGCCGGCGCAGCCCCTTGCGCCTGCGCGAGCGAAGGGCCGAGCAGGGCGAGCGCCGATGCGGTGGCCAGCATGTGTCTGCGATTGATCATACTTGTTCTTTCCCGGGCAATTCGTGATTGCCCAGACCGTAAGAGGCGGGCTGCCGGACGGCAAGTTTTGTATACATTATGTCGCGCCTGTCAGGATTGAAGTTATGGTGCGGCGCGGCAATCGGTGGGCGTTGTTTCGCCCCTGTTTTCTCCTACTATAAGGATAGGAGAACCAACATGCGCCTTCATTTCACGGTTTTGGTCATTGCGCTGCTGGTGGCGCCGGCTGCCGCCCAGCCGCTTGCGCCTTCTCTCGCGACCGGTGGCACCAACATGCCGCCGGATTTCTATCCCAGGCCAAAATGCGAGTCGCCCGGCAAGACGCCGGTTCAGCCGGGCAACAATCCGGATGCGATGAACACCTACAATATGAAAGTGCGCGTCTTCAATCAGAAGGTCGCCGCGTTGAACATCTGCATGAAGGATTATGTCGACAACGCCCAGAACGACATCAATCTGATTCAGAAGACAGTTCGCGACGCGGTGGCAGAGGTCAACGCACGCTGAGCGGTTTGCCGCTTTGCTGCCACAATTGATCGCCGTTTGAACGCCTGTGACATGACAGGCGATATGTCACTGCCATGCGTCTGCGTACCGGCTGCCATTCATTGACCTGACCACCGCGCGACGGTAACCACGCCCCCGATTTCACCGCGGCTGCGATGGCGATTCGCGCGCAGTCCGCCTTTTTTCTTTTCACCTGATTTGCAAACCGGCGGGCTTTTCATCCGTCCAAGGCGAACTCGTTGATGACTCAAGAACAGACCAACCGGAATTTGATGCTGTCGGTCATCGCCGCCTTCAAGAAGGGCGATCTGCAGCCATTGTTCGATGCGCTCGACCCTGATGTGGTGTGGAAGGCCACGGCGCCGCGTGAGTTCTTCCGCTTCGGCGGCACCCATCGCGGTCTGGCGGGGATGAAGGAATATACCGCGCTGCTGTTCTCGCGTTACAGCTTTGTGCGCTTCGAGCCCAGGACCATCACCGCCAAGGACGACCAGATATGGGGCCTGTTCGAGGTCGAAGCCCTGCATCGCACCAGCGGCAAGTATGTCACCTCGGACATCGCGATCCACTGGACGGTGAGGGACGGCAAGATCATCGAGCACCAGGGCATGTTCGATACCGCCAGCGTGCTGATGCAGCAGGGCGATATCGCGGTGGTGGCCGCTTAATTGAGGTAGGCGAAGGCGAACAGGCCCGCGCCCACCGTGCCCAATCCCATCGCTGAAAACCAGAAAGTCCGCCGCGCGGTGATGATCGCCACGGTGCTCAGCGCGATGCCGATCTCGATCAGGGTGGCGGCGCCGGTCAGCCAGTGATGGCGGCGTTCATGTTTGGCGCTTTCGCGCAAGCGCAGGTCGCGGCCTTTTTCGGCATCTTCCGCTTTTTCGCGCGCCTTTGCCTGGCTCTCGCGGTCCTTGCCGATCTCGCCGCGATAATCCTCGGCCCTGGCGTTATTGCCGGCCAGCGCGATCTCGTACATGTGTCGCTTCAGACTGTCGGCCTGGTATTCGTTCCAGCTGTCAGTGGCCTTGTCCTGGGCCAGCACCGCCTCGCTGGATTCAGTGATGGCGCGTCCGCCTTCCACTGTTTCCAGCGAGCCCGCAGTCGCCGCCATCACCGCCAGGACGGCGACGGTGATGGAGACTTTGGCGATGAACGGATCGCGCGCGTGCGCGGCGTTTTCAGCATGCTCGGTATGCTCATGCGCCTCCAGCGCAGGATCGTGCGACATTATTTGAACAGGCTCAGATCGATGGCCTTGCCCATCGCCTCATAACCGGCGTCGTTGGGATGCAGCTTGTCGCGCAGATTATAGTCGCTGCGGAAGGTGAGGGGATTGGCCGGATCGGCGGTGGCGGTGGCAAAATCGATCACCCCGTCAAAGGCGCCGCTGGTCCTGATCCAGTTGTTCAGGCCGGTGCGCACCTCTTCGCCCTTGGGCGCGGAATAGCCTGCGCCGCCATACGGGGTCAGCAGCGCGCCATAGACCTTGACGCCATGGGCGTGACAACGGGCGATAAACTGCTTGTCGGCGGCGATCAGGGCTTCCAGCGTCACCGGTTCCTGCGGACCGGCGGGCGTGAAGCCGCGGCCGATATCGTTAATGCCTTCCAGCAGGATCACCGCCTTCACGCCGGCCACGCCGAACACGTCGCGGTCCAGCCGCGCCAGTGCGCCGGGGCCGGTGCCAGTGCGCAGCAGGCGGTTGCCGCCGATGCCGGCATTGACCACCGACCATTTGCTTTTGGCGGCGGTCAGGCGTTCGGCCAGCCGGTCAGGCCAGCCGCGGAAAGCGTTGTTGGTGGAGGCGGCGCCTTCGGTAATGGAATCGCCGAAGGCCACCACCACGCTGTCGGCGCTGACCGGATCGCTTTCGACCTGCGTTACCAGTGCGGGCAAGCGCATGATGCGCACGCCGGGCAGCGTGGCCATGGCGGTGTGATCGCCGGGGGCGCCCGCCGTATACTGGAACAGGCTGTGGCCGGCGCGCGACAAGGTGCCCGGCACATGGATGGAAATCAGCAGCTTTTCCAGCGCCTCGGTTTTCAGATCGATGGCGTCGGACAGGATCGGCGCACCGGCCGGCACCACCACGCCGCTCTTTCCATCAAAGGTTACGGTACGATCGCTGCCCGACACCACCGTGCCGTCGGGACCGGCGGCGCCGATATGCACCGCACCCAGCACCAGCGCATCGCTGCCGCCTTCATTGCTGATGCGGATGCGCAGGCGCTTGCCCGCCACCGATACGCGCACCAGCTGGCGCAGGGTCAGGTTGGAAGGATCGGCTTCCAGGGTCACGACGGCCAGGTTGCCGGGATTGTCCAGCAGCGGTGCGCTGGCCGGCGGCGGCGCGGGCTGGGCCGGCAGGCCGGCGGACAGCGGCACGGCGGTGGGCGCGGTGACCGGAACGGGTGGGCTGAAGCCGGGCGGCAGGGGGGTCGGCACAAAGCCCCAGGTGCCGATCCAGGTCTCGCGCGGCGCCGATTGGGCGCCCGTGACGGCTGCCAGAATCAGGCCGGCTGCCAAGGCAAAATGACGAATTTTCATGTCCCACTCCCCATACTTTATTGGTTGGAACGACTTTCCCTTGGCCCCCAACTGCGCGCAAGCCGCTTAAAGGGCGGGCAGAAGAGGCCAAAATGCATCGCCCACGGACGAAAACCGAGGTCGTGAAGCAAAAAAGTCTGGTTTTTCATATGCTTCCCGTTGACGGGCAGGAACCAGCCATGACAGGTTATCCCCAGTTGCGGGGGCAAACTCCCGTGACGTGTCCCTCACAGGGGCTGGGGATGATCAAGTCAGAATTGGTTGCGCGGCTTACCGCTCGTTATCCGCACCTGTATCACCGCGATGTGGAACGCATCGTGACGACCGTGCTGGATTCCATCAGCAAGGCGCTGGCCGACGGCCATCGCGTGGAACTTCGTGGTTTCGGCGCCTTCAGCGTGAAGGTTCGTCCCAGCCGCATGGGCCGCAATCCACGCACCGGTGAACCGGTTTCGGTTGGCCAGAAGCGCGCGCCTTTCTTCCGCACCGGCAAGGAATTGCGCGAGCGCCTGAATGGCGGTACGCCGGAAGCGTGACAGCGAATCCGGTCTTCGTAGCACTAGACACCACCGATCCCGACTATGCCCGTCAGTTGGCGGAGCGTGTGCGCGGTTCTGTCGGCGGCCTGAAGCTGGGCCTGGAATTCTTCAACGCCCACGGACCGGACGGGGTGCGCCCGTTCCTGGACATGCGGCTCCCAGTCTTCCTGGACCTGAAATACCACGACATTCCCAACACCGTGGCGGGCGCGGCCCGCGCCGCCGCGGCGCTGGGCGTCTCCATCCTCAATGTCCATGCCCAGGGCGGGGCGGCGATGATGCGTGCCGCGCTGGACGCGGTGAAGTCGGTTTCGCCGTCCACCCAGTTGATCGCCGTCACCATGCTGACCAGCCTGTCGGACGAAGACCTGCCCAGCGTCGGCCTGACGCCGCCGGTGGGTGACCAGGTGCTGCGGCTGGCGTCGCTGACCCAGCAATGCGGCCTGGACGGCGTGGTGTGTTCGGCGCACGAGATCGCGCGGCTGCGCAAAGAGCTGGGCGCGGACTTCTCGCTGGTGGTGCCGGGCATCCGCCCCGCCGGCAGCGATGTCGGCGACCAAAAGCGCGTCATGGGTCCGGCCGAAGCGATTGCGGCCGGCGCCAGCCGGCTGGTGATCGGCCGGCCGATTACCGGGGCTGCGGACCCGGCCAAGGCAGCCCGGGATATTGCCGAAAGCTTGGGCATTTCAGCGGCTTAACCGCGTTTGCTTGATTTTGGCGCTGCCCGAGCCCATACACCCCGGAACCATGCCCATCACGGTCAAAATCTGCGGCCTGACGATCCCCGACGCCATTGATGCGGCGGTGCGCGCGGGCGCGGCTTATGGCGGGCTGGTGTTCCATCCCAAATCGCCGCGTTACGTGGCCCTGGACCAGGCGCGTGTGCTGGCGGATGCAATGCGCGGGCGTCTGAAGATCGTGGCGCTGATCACCGACATGGATGATGCGGGAATCGAAGCGGTGATCCAGGCCGTGAAGCCCGACTTTTTGCAATTGCATGGCAGCGAAAGCGCGCGCCGCACAGCTTACATCCGCGGCAGGTTCGGCGTGCCAGTCATCAAGGCGCTGCCGGTGGCCGATGTGTCCGATCTCGCTGCGGCAGCGGAATATGAATCCACCGCCGACATGCTGATGTTCGATGCCCGCCCGCCCAAGGGCGCGACGCGTCCGGGCGGCCATGGCGCGGCGTTCGACTGGAAAATTCTCAGTGGGCGCACCTTCTCCAAGCCCTGGTTCCTGGCGGG
>JBBQBL010000131.1:0-7179 GCA_038317805.1 Micropepsales bacterium | reverse complement strand
GAATCCATGATCCGGGTGGATCATGCCGGGGAGTATGGCGCGGTCAGGATTTACGAAGGCCAGCTTGCCGTCCTGAGGCGGCGCAAAGGCGCGGCGGCCAGTGTCGAAACCATCCAGCATATGGCTGAGCAGGAACAGCGTCATCTCAAGGCCTTCGACAGACTGGTGAATGAGCGGCGGGTGCGGCCCACCGCCCTGGAGCCGGTCTGGCGCATCGCCGGTTTCGCGCTTGGCGCGGCCACCGCCGCGCTGGGCGAGAAAGCGGCCTTTGCCTGCACTGCCGCGGTGGAAGAAGTCATCGATGAACATTATGCGGCGCAGATCGAGGCCCTGAAAGACAAGGACCCGGCACTGAAAGGGCATATTGAGGATTTTCGCGCCGACGAAGCCGCCCATCGCGAAACCGCGCTCGCGCAGGGCGCGCAGCAGGCGCCGGGTTATAAATTTCTCAGCGAGACGATCAAAGCGGGATGCCGGATCGCGATCAAGCTGTCTGAGAGAATCTAGGCGCGACGAACTTATGGCGCAAAAGGATCGCGCCTACGGCTCCAGCACGCTGTCCCAATAGAGATAGTCCGCCCAACTTTCGTGCAGATAGTTGGGGGGGAACCTGCGGCCATGCTCGCGCAGCTCATTGACCGAGGGCTGATGCGGGCGGATGCGCGGATGCATCTTGGCCTGATTGGGCATGCGCCCGCCCTTGGTCAGGTTGCAGGGCGAACAGGCCGTGACGACGTTTTCCCAGGTGGTGCGGCCACCTTTGCTGCGCGGGATCACGTGGTCGAAGGTCAGGTCCTTGGGGTCGCCGCAATATTGGCATTCGAACTGATCGCGCAGGAACACATTGAAGCGGGTGAAGGCGGGACGGCGCGCAGGCCGGATATAGGTCTTGAGCGACACCACCGAGGGCAGCTTCATCTCGAAGCGCGCCGAGCGCACCACCCGATCATATTCTTCCAGGATGGTGACCCGGTCCAGGAACACCGCCTTGATGGTGTCCTGCCACGACCAGAGCGACAGCGGATAATAGCTCAAGGGGCGATGATCGGCGTTGAGCACCAGCGCCGGGCAGTGGCTGGCGGCCCTTGGGATGACAGCTGGTGCTAGCACGGACCAGATCCTGTGAAAGCAGTTCCCCTTTGTAAGAACCCGACTCTAGGGCCAAGCCCTTGAATTGCTCAAGAGGCTAGCCGATTCGTCATGACGGTTTGAGGACGCAGGTGACCGGTTCGGCGCTTTTCAACAGGCCACGAAACGCCAAATCCAGAAACTCCCCCGCAATACCCAGTCCTTCGGGATCGATGCCATGGCCCATGCCGTGCGCCAGGTGCCATTGCACCCGGGCCCCCGCAGCGCCCAGCTGGGCGGCGGCCAGGAACATGGCCTGGGGCGGAATCACCTGGTCGCTGTCGCCATGGGTGAGCAGGACTGGCGGGATTTCCCCGGGCGGCGGCAGACCCGCCAGCAGCCCGGAAAAGCCGACAATGGCGGCGGGCCGGACCTTGCGGCGCAGTCCCACATGCAAGGACAGCATGGTGCCTTGGGAAAATCCCGCCAGCGCCAGATTCTCGGGCGGCAGGCCCAGCCGCGCCAGTTCAGCGTCCAGATATTCGTCCAGCTGGGGACCGGCCACTTCCACGCCCTTCTGCATTTCGTGCGGATCGATGCGGGAGATGGGAAACCATTGATAGCCGGGGCTGCCCGGAACACGGGTGGGCGCATTTGGCGCGGCGAAAGCAACGGTGGGCAACAGGCCCTGCCAATGATTGGCCAAGCCCAACAGATCCTGGCCGTCGGCGCCATAGCCATGCACCAGCACCACCAGATGGGTGGCGGGTCCGCGCGCGGGCGCAAGGATGGGTCCGGTAAGTGCCATGGGCGTTTCTATGCGTTAGGGTCAGTACGATGATTGTCACAAGGTTCGCACCCAGTCCAACCGGGCTTTTGCACCTAGGCCATGCTTATGCCGCCATCACGGCCTATGAAAGCGGTGACGATTTCCTGCTGCGGATCGAGGATATCGACAAGGGCCGTTCACGCGACGCTTTCATCCTGGCGATTTTCTATGATTTGAAATGGCTGGGCCTGTCCTGGGACGAACCCACCATGCGCCAGTCCACCCGCATGGCCGCCTATGCCGAGGCGCTGGTGAACCTGAAGGCGCGCGGGCTGGTCTATCCCTGCTTTTGCACCCGTGCCGAAATCGCCGCCGAAATCGCGCGCGCCGGCGAAGCCCAGCACTTTGGTAATTTGGGCCCTTCGGGCCCGGGACCCGATGGGCCGCTATATCCCGGCACCTGCCGCCATCTGTCGCGCGACGAAGGCCTGGCCCGCATGGCGGCGGGCGAAAGTTATGCCCTGCGGCTGGATGTGGCCCAGGCGGCGGCGCTGACCGGACCGCTGACGTTCGCGGAGCGCGGCCTTCGCCATGCGGTGGAGCCCTTGCGCTTCGGCGACATCGTGATCGCACGCAAGGACATGCCGACCTCATATCACCTGGCGGTGGTGGTGGATGATGCCCACCAGCAGGTCAGCCTGGTGACGCGCGGCGAGGATCTGCTGGCGGCCACCCACATCCAGCGGCTGCTGCAGGCGCTGCTGAAACTGCCCGAACCTGCCTATGCCCACCACCCGCTGGTGCTGGATGAAAACGGCAAGAAATTCTCCAAGCGCGATGGCGCGGTCAGCCTGGAAAGCCTGCGCGAAGCGGGCGCGACCCCGGCGGATATCCGCGCCCGCATTGGTCTTTAGCTTTAAAGCTATGCTATAGGCGCTTCATGTCCGAAGGCCTCGACCGACTGTTCGCCACCATCGCCGCCCGCAAGGATGCGGATCCGGCTGCGTCCTACACCGCCAAGCTGCTGGCTGCGGGCGTGGAAAAGTGCGCCAAGAAGTTCGGCGAGGAAGCCACCGAAGCGGTGATCGCCGCCATCCAGAAGGACAAGGCGGAACTGGCCAAGGAATCCGCCGATGTGCTGTATCACCTGGCGGTGCTGTGGGCGGCCAGCGGCATCACCCCCGAAGATGTCTATGCAGTCCTGAAGTCCCGCGAAGCGATGTCGGGACTGGAAGAGAAGGCCGGCCGTAAAGGCTAGCCCTTGGACTCTTCTTCTTCGGCCAGGCTCTTCACCAGGTCGAGCATGCGCTTGCGCACCTTGATATCCTTGATCTTCATGAAGGCCAGCGCCAATTGCAGGCCTTCGCCGCTGGAGACGAACTCCATTACCGGCGCGCCGTCGGTTTCAACCTCTCCCGCCGCGCTGACGCCTTCATAGAAAAAGTCCACCGGCACATTGAGAATGCGCGCGACTTCGAACAGCCGGCCGGCGCCGATCCGGTTCACGCCCTTTTCGTATTTCTGCACCTGCTGAAACGTCAGGCCGAGCATGTCGCCCAGCTTTTCCTGGCTCATGCCGATCAGCATGCGACGGATGCGCACACGATTGCCGACCTGGATGTCGATCGGATTGGCCTGCTTTTTCGCCACTGTTTTGTTTCTCAAATCATTTGACGGCGGGAACTTGCCCCATCTGTCACACGACGGAAACACCTAATTTCATTTTCCGGCGCGAAGCTTAACGGCTTGCAACCCGGAGGCTGCAAAAACTGCGGCAACCAGCAATAACAGAAACACCAGATCGCCGAAGCGGTCATACAAGGTGGGCGCCAACGCCTGTGGCAAAGCTGCGTCAACAACGCCCATCCGGTTCAGCGCCAGGTGGCTGCGCACACGGCCATTGCCGTCGATCATCGCGCTGATGCCGGTATTGGCGCTCCGTGCGATCGGCAACCCTTCCTCGATGGCGCGCACCTGCGCGGTCAGCAGATGCTGGTGCGGGCCCGCCCAGGGACCGAACCAGGAATCATCGGTGATGTTGACCAACCAGCCGGGGCGTGGCGCCTTGGGGTCGGTCACGGCATGGGGAAAGATCACTTCATAGCAGATCAGCGGCGAAACCGGCGGCGCAGGTGCGGCATTCAGCACATGGGGATGATCGCCGGCGCTGAAACCGGGTCCCACCGCGAACTGGCTGAGGCCGATGCTGCCAAGAACACCGGCCAACAGCAGATATTCCCCGAACGGCACCAGATGGAATTTGTCGTAAATCTGGGGCAGGCCGCCACCGGGGGCGAACAGATAGAGGCTGTTATAGGCATTAAGGCCCTTGGCATTGCGCTCGAACCTGTCGGAGCCGGTCATCAACGTCTGGCCGCGCACGGTGAACAGCCCGGTGATCTGGTCCAGCGCGCCGGGCGCACGCGCCACGGGAAAGCCGGTGGCCGCTTCGGGCCATACAATGTGAGTAGGCTTGGCGGCCTGAGTGCTGCTCTCTTGCGTGCTTAAAGTGAGCAGCCTTGTCCAATTGCGCAGCATCAGGCGGCGAACATATTTTTCGGCCTGCGGAATATTGGGCTGCACCAGCCGGACGTTGACGCCGGAGACCGCATCCATCGGCGCGGCAGAAAGGCGTGCAGCGCCAAATCCCCACAGCACGGCAAACAGAAGAATCATCGCAGCGGGCAACTGCCAGCGCCGCACGGCCAGCTCTGCCAGCGATGCGCCCAGCGCTATGGTCAGCAAGGACAGGCCATAAGCCCCCACCAGGCTGGCCGATTGCAGCACCGCCAGGCTCGCGCCCCAGCCATAGGCCGGCAGATTCCACGGAAAGCCCGTGAAGATATGGCCGCGCAGCCATTCGCTGACCGCCAGCATCACGGCGAAAATCAAAATGCGGCCCGGCCCGTCCTGCCAGAAATAGATCGCCGCGGCGCTGGCCAGCGCACCGAACAGCGCCAGGCCCGCCGGCAAGAACAGCGCGAAGGGCAATTGCCACAGATTGGAGTCGGGATAGATCAGGAAGGGATAGGCGATCCAGTGCAGTCCCACCAGGAACTGGCCGAAGAAGAACGCCCAACCCGCCGCCGCACCGCGCCGCACCGGCCGCGCGCCCGCATCGGCGCCGTCCAGCAGCAGCACCAGCACGGCATAGCCCACTAGAAGCGCGGGAAAAAATTCCAGCGGCGCAAAACCGGTGGCCGAAACGGCGCCCGCCGCAAACGCCAGCAGCAAACGCCGCCAGCCTGCAAGGTCACGCATCCAGTCGCCGGTTCGCGTCAGGGCGTTCATTCCGTGGCGAGCGTCCTGGGCAGGGTGACACGCAAGCGGCGCACCCGGCGGGGATCGGCATCCAGCACCTGGAATTCGGTGCCGTCGGGATGGGTCACGATTTCGCCGCGCAACGGCACCCGTCCCAGCAGCGACATCACCAGCCCGCCCAGGCTGTCGATATCGCGCGCCTCTTCGGCATCTTCCACCATAAGGTCATGGCCGGTCTGGGCCTTGAAATCATCCAGGTCCATGCGGGCATCGGCGATGAAGCCGTCACCATCGGGCTTGATGACGGCGGCGTCCTCGTCATGCTCGTCGGCGATGTCGCCCACGATCTCCTCGATGATGTCCTCGATGGAAACCAGCCCATCGGTGCCGCCATATTCGTCGATCACCAGCGCCAGGTGGGTGTGGGAGGCCTGCATCTTGAGCAGCAGGTCCAGCGCCCGCATGGAGGGCGGCGCGAACAGGATGGGGCGCTTCAGGGAGGTGATCTTGGCGTTTGGCGGCAGGCAATAGGGACCGTCGGCTTCCGATTCCAAAAGGCCCAGAACATCCTTCACATGGATCAGGCCGGTGGGATCGTCCAGGGTTTCGGCAAAGACCGGCAGGCGCGAATGCTGCGCTTCGCGGAACGTCCGGAGCAGTTCGGCCAGGCCGATGGTTTCATCCACCGCCACGATCTCGGCACGCGGCACCATCACGTCGCGCACTTTGAGTTCGCCGAAATTGAGCAGGTTGCCCAGCATCACCCGCTCCTGCGCGGACAACGCGGGCGACTCCCGGTCGCTTTCCTCGATCACTTCTTCCAGGCTGACGCGCATGGCGGCGGCCTCGGCATCCTGGCCGGTGATCTTCCGGATCAGGCGTTTCAGCGGGTGATCGCTCATTGCGGCATGGCTATGTAGGGATCAGCGATTCCCAGCTTGGCCAGGATCTTCACTTCCAGCGGCTCCATCACCTTGGCATCCCTGGGACGTTCGTGATCGTGGCCGGCCAGGTGCAGCACGCCGTGCACCACCAGATGGGTGGCATGATCGGCGAAGCGCTTGCCCGCCGCCTTGGCTTCCCTGGCGGTGACGCCATGGGCCATGGCGATGTCGCCCGCATAGTCACCGCCGGACGGGAATGACAGGACATTGGTCGGCTTGTCCTTGCCGCGAAACGCGCGGTTCAGCGCCCGCAAGGCCTTGTCGCTGGTCAGCAGAATGGTGAAATCGCCCTTCAACTTGCCCGCCTTGCGCGCGGCGTCAGCCGCGTTTTTCAGCCGCGCCTGCAGCCCGCGATGGGTACGCCACTTGGGGTCTTCGATGTGCAGGGTGATCCCGCTCATGATTTGCCGTTTCGAGTATAGGCGGCAACGATGCGGGCGACGAGGGGATGGCGCACCACGTCTTTTTCCCCGAATCGGGCGACGCCGACGCCTTCCACGCCTTCCAGGAAGGCCAGGGCTTCGTTCAGACCCTCGGCCCGGCCGCCCGGCAGGTCGCTTTGCGACGGATCGCCGGTGACGACCATGTGACTGTCCTCGCCCAGCCGGGTCAGCGCCATCTTCATCTGCGCCTGGGTGGTGTTCTGGGCCTCATCCAGGATGACAAAGGCGCGGGACAGCGTGCGCCCGCGCATGAAGGCCAGCGGCGCCACTTCGATCACGCCCTGCTCCATCAGCCGGGCGGCCTTGTCGCCCAAGACATCGAACAGCGCGTCGTAAAGCGGGCGCAGATAGGGATCGATTTTCTCTTTCAGGTCGCCAGGTAGAAAGCCCAGCCGCTCGCCCGCTTCCAGCGCAGGGCGCGACAGGATCAGGCGGTCCACCCGCTTTTCATGCAGCATATGGGCGGCAAACGCCGCGGCCAGATAGGTCTTGCCGGTGCCCGCGGGGCCAATGCCGAACACCAGCGGCTGCTGGCGCATCATGTCGAGATAGGCGGCCTGCGCGGGCGAGCGCGGCCGCACCGCGCGCGAGGATGCAGTCTTGATGGCGCCCGGCGCATGGGCGCGGGCCTGGTCGGTGAAGCGGATTTCCGCATCCACCTCGGCCAGGGTGATGCTTTCGCCCGCTTCCAGCG
>JBBQBL010000130.1:0-7237 GCA_038317805.1 Micropepsales bacterium | reverse complement strand
CCGCCCAATAATTCTGCAGGGTGAGAATAAGGTCCTGAAACGTACGGGCTTTGGCCACCGATTCTCGCCTGTCGAAGATGGCCGGAACCTACAGACGGGCCCCAGACAGGGCAAGCGCGGTGCCGCGACGCAGTATTGCGTCGGCTTCAGGGGTCCAGGCGCCGTCCGGTTGGTGCAAAACCAGCCCCGCCAACAGGGCAAAAGGCGCCCTGGAACCCTTGCGGGCCTGCACGATCACCCGCTTGGGCGCCTCGCCGGCGCGGGGGAACAGCGGAAAGGCGGCGACGCCTTTTTCCGGCAGCGCGGCCAGCGCCTCGTTCAGCCGGTCGGCGCGCAGGATGGCCGTGAAATAGCCGCCGGAGACGGTGCGCTGCAGGCCCAGCTTCAGCCAGTCCCCCAGCCGGCCATCATCCATCAAGGCGGCGGCGCGGGCCGCATCGGGCGACGCCTGGCCTTCACCGTGAAACGGTGGATTGACGACGACCTGATCGAAATCGCGCTTCAGTTCGGGCGGCAGTGCGAAAATATCGGCGCTGATGAAATGCGCCTTGGCCTTGTTGGCCAGCGCATTCTGGTTCGCCAGCGCCACCAGTTCTGCATCGCGCTCCACGCCGGTAATCAGCACGCCAGGAACGCGCGCCTCCAGGCACAGGCTCGCGGCACCAGAACCGGATCCCAACTCCAATGTCTTTTCGCCCTCGCGCGCTGGGACGGCGGCCGCCAGAAAAACCGCGTCCGAGCCCGACTGGAAGCCGTCCTGCGGCTGGGCCACGATGATGCGGCCATCCAGGAACGCCATCAGGGCATCGCCTCTGGCACGGCAGCGCGCAGGAGCGTGTCGGCGCGGGCAAAATCCTCGTCCAGCACCATCAGCCGGCGCGGCAGGAACCCCATGCTTCCGTCCATGACGCTGGCATGGGTATCGAACACGACAGATTCGATACCCTCCTGCGACAACAGGTTGGCGGCATAGTCCAGGACCACCGGATCGGTGGATTTCAGCACGGCGCGCATGGCCCGGTTATAGTCAAACCGCGCCTTTCTGTCGCCCGCTGTTCCATTGGGGGCGCTTGGCGCGGGTCCGGCGCTCCGGTATTCTAGGGCCCTGATGGGTGGGCTAGAGCTGAAAACCAAGACTGCCGACTCCGGTATCTCGCCGGTGGAGCGGCTGCATGCGCTGGTGGCCACCGACATGGCCGCCACCGACAAGCTGATCCATGCCCGCATGTCCTCCGGCGTGGCGCTGATCCCGGACCTGGCCAAACACCTGATCGATTCCGGCGGCAAGCGGCTTCGCCCCATGCTGACCCTGGCCGCGGCACAGGCCGGCGGCTATGCCGGCGATCACCATGTGCGGCTGGCCGCAGCGGTGGAGTTCATCCACACCGCCACCCTGCTGCATGACGATGTGGTGGACGAAAGCGCGCTTCGCCGCGGCAAGGTTTCCGCGAACCTGATGTGGGGCAACAAGCCTTCGGTGCTGGTCGGCGACTTCCTGTTCAGCCGCGCTTTTCAATTGATGGTGGAGACCGACAATCTGGCGGTGCTCGATATCCTGGCCGGAGCATCCGCGATCATCGCCGAAGGCGAAGTGATGCAGTTGAAATCCTCCAACAACCTGTCGGTGAGTGAGGAGCATTATTTCAAGGTCGTGTCGGCCAAGACCGCCGCTTTGTTTTCAGCGGCCGCCCATTCCGGCGCGCTGTTGTCAGGCCAGGGCGATGATTTCGTTTCGGGCATGCGCGCCTATGGCGAAAACCTCGGCATCGCTTTCCAGCTGGTGGACGATGCGCTGGATTATTCCGGGCGCCAGGCGTTGATGGGCAAGACGGTGGGCGATGATTTCCGCGAAGCCAAGATGACCTTGCCGATCATCCTGGCCCATGCCCGCGCGGCGGCTGCCGACCTGCCCTTCTGGAAACGCGTGATCGAAACCGGCAACCAGACCGAGAGCGATCTGGACCGCGCCATCACCCTGATCGAGCAGACTGGCGCGATGCAGGAAACCATGGCCCGGGCGCGCAGCTTTGCCGACGCCGCCAAGACGGCGCTGAAGGTCATGCCCGACAGCGACATCAAGCGCGCGCTGGCGGATATCGCGGACTTTTGCGTGGAACGCGCCTACTAGGCGTTATGTCCCCGGCGGCTTCTCATACTTGAAGCCCTGCTTTTCCAGAAAATCGAACAGGCCGATGGCCAGGCCCTGCGCGCCGGCGGCCGGCATGGTCAGCCGCCCCACCACAACCCGCGACATGGGACCGGGCTTTTCGCCATGGTCGGCGCGGATGGATTCCAGGGTGATGGAAATGGTGCCGTTGGAGACAAAGAAGCCCGTGGCGCCCGAGGCGTAAAGCTCCGGCGCATTGGGATTGTCCACGAACTTGATGGTGGGAATGGTGGTCTTGGGCGGGGTGGCCATGATCGGGTCCTCTGGGTCTTTCGCCGAGGATTGGCCGACAGGGTTAATCTTGTCTTAAAGCCCGCCCTTAAAGCCCATCAGGGGTCGGCCCGATATCCTGGCCCGCCACCTCGTGGGCGATGCCGGTTTGCGGCACGAAGGTCGGGGCCACCCACCAGCCAGGGGCTGCCTCTTTGAGAATCTGGGCGGCGCGGGCGCAGCAGTCATCATCGGCGAAAATACCAAAACAGGTGGCGCCGCTGCCCGACATGCGGGTCAAAAGCGCGCCCGGCAGGGCAGCCATGGCAGCCAGCACCTCCCCGATCACCGGCTGGATCTGCAAAGCCGGCGCTTCCAAATCGTTGCGGGTGGTTTCCAGGAAGCGCAGCAGGTCGGCGGTGTCGCGGAAACGGCCGCCCGGCAAAGCCATGTCGGCGCCGCTGCGGTGCTTAAGGGCTGCGAACACGTCCTTGGTCGGCACCGCCACGCCCGGATTGACCAGCAGCATGGGCAGGCGCGGCATGGACTGGGGTGCGCGCAGAATTTCACCGCGTCCTTCCATGAAGGACGGCGTGGACAGAACGCAGACCGGAATGTCGGAGCCCAGCGCGGCCGCGATCTCGCAAAGCGCCGTGTTGTCCTTGCCGCCGCTCCACAGCGCGTTCAGACCGCGCAACGCCGCGGCTGCGTCAGCTGAGCCGCCGCCGATGCCCGACGCCACCGGCAAATTCTTGGTCAGGGTCAGCCTGGCGCCCTGCCCGCCGATTGCCCGTGCCGCGCGCAGCACCAGATTGTCGCCCTCGCCGTCCAGCCCCTTTGCGAAAGGGCCATCGATTTGCAGCGACAGATCGGATGCCCGCTCGATCGCCAGCGCATCGCCCAGATCGGTGAAAACCGCCAGGCTCTGCAGGGGATGGAATCCATCCTCCCGCTTCGTACCGACATGCAGGAACAGGTTGATCTTGGCGGCGGCGCGTTCGGAAATCACTTAGGCGGGCTTTTCACTCAGGCCGGTCTTCAGCTTGCGCTCGATCGCCGCCTTGTCGGTGTCGTCATCGCTGAAGGTCAAGGCGTGGTTCCATTGAAAACGCGCCTCGATACGCCGCCCGGCGCGCCACAGGGCATCGCCCAGGTGATCATTGATGGTGGGATCGCCCGGCACCAGCAGCACCGCCGCTTCCAGGGTTTTGGCGGCATCGTCATAGCGGCCGAGCTGGTAATAGGCCCAGCCCACGCTGTCCACGATATAGCCGTCATAGGGCCGCAAGCTGCGCGCCTTTTCCAGCATGGTCAGGGCTGCGGGAATATTGCGGCCCCGGTCCACCCAGCTATAGCCCAGATAGTTCAAGAGCTCGGGCTGCTCGGGCGACAGTTTCAGCGCCGTCTGTATATCGGCTTCGGATTCATCCAGCCGCTTGAGCTTTTCCTTGGCCATGGCGCGGGCATAGAACATCGGCCAGTCGCGGCGGCTGGGTTTGCCGATGATCTTTTCGGCATGATTGTAGGCATCCACGCTTTCAGTAAACTTTTCCGACGCGCGGTAGGTGTCGCCCAGCGCCACCCAGCTTTCGCTGTCATTGGGATCGGCCGCCACCAGCTTCTTCAGGCCGGCAATGGCATCGTCATTGTTGCCCAGCCGCTGCAAATCCAGCGACGCCTGCACCTGGGCCATGCGCCAATAGGGCGAGGACGGCTCGATGCTGCGATAGATGGCGATGGCGCTGTCATACTTGCGCAGGGTCTCGAACCGGTCGGCCAGCAGCACCTGCGCCAGGCCCAGGTCGGAGCGCAGATACAGCGCCATGCGCAGATACAGGATCGACACTTCGGCGCTTTGCGCGTCGGTCAGAGACGCGGCGATACCGAACAGCGCCTCGGCGGCGCCGTCGGCCGGCGAGCGGATCATGGCTTCGGGCTTGGTGCCCGCGGCGATGCGCGCCAGGCCCGGGCGGGTGACGCTGGCCAGGCCACCTTCATTGATATGGGACTGATACAGCTTGGCGGCATCCTCGCCCCGTCCCTGGCGTTCCAGGAAACGGCCATAGGCTTCCAGCACCCGGGGCGTCGGCGCGGTGGAAGACAGCGCCTTTTTATAGGCGGCATCGGCGGCCGGCGCATTGTTCAGATAATCCTGCAGCAGCGCGGTGTGAAAGGCGGCCATGCTTTCGGCGCCCTTCTGTTCAGTCAGCGACGCCAGGTCCTTTTGCATGCCCGCCACGTCACGCTCGGCTGCTGCGGCCCAGGCATCAAACAGCGCCAGCGTGAGCGCGGTGAAGGGGCCCTTGGCCGATGCCGACAATTGCTTGCGCACATCGACATAGTCCTTGTGCTTGAAGCCGATCACCGCCAGCGCGAGGCGTGCGGCGCGGTCGTCCGGCGTGGCCGCGATCACGGCCTGGGCATATTTGCCGGCGGCATCGAAGTCGCCCGAGGTGGTGGAATAGAAGAAGGACAGCGCCAGCAGGGAAGGATTGCCCTGATCGTTGGACAGCGCCTGGCCGTAAAAGCGCGCCGCCTGTGGCAGGTCGTGCTCGCCCGCAGCGAAACGCGCCGACAGATAGGTCGAGAAGGCCTGCGAATTCCTGTCAGATTCGGTATGGACGGACGATGCCTGCTGGGCGGCGCAGCCACTCAGGAGCATGACAATCAGAGGAAGGGCGATGCGGCGCATTCTGATCCTACATATTCGCGTAATTGGGTCCGCCGCCGCCTTCGGGGGTGACCCAGGTGATGTTCTGCGAGGGGTCTTTAATATCGCAGGTTTTGCAGTGGACGCAGTTCTGGGCGTTGATCTGGAACCGCGGGCCGGAACTTTCTTCTATCACTTCGTAAACGCCTGCCGGGCAGTAGCGCTGCGCCGGTTCACCATATTCGGGCAAATTGACCGAAATGGGAATGGCCGGATCCTTCAGCACCAGGTGCACCGGCTGGTCTTCCGCATGGTTGGTGCTGGACAGGAACACGCTGGATAGCCGGTCAAAGGTTAAACGTCCGTCAGGCTTGGGATAGGCGATCTTGGGGCTGTCGGCCGCTTTTTTCAGGCTGGCGAAATCGGGCTTGCCATGTCCCAGGGTTCCGAACAGGGAAAAGCCCAGCAGCTGGTTGGTCCAAAGGTCCAAACCGATGAACGGCAGCGCCAGCAAGGTGCCCAGCCGCGACCAGAGCGGCTTGGCGTTGCGCACCAATCGGAGATCGCGCGCCACCCAGCTGTTCGCATAAGCGGCGTCATAGTCGGTGAGCCGGTCATGCGCCCTGCCCGCATTCAGCGCAGCCGCCGCGGCTTCCGCCGCCAGCATTCCGGTCTTCATGGCGTTGTGGCTGCCCTTGATGCGCGGCAGGTTGACGAAGCCGGCGCTGCAGCCGATCAGCGCGCCGCCGGCAAAGGACAGTTGCGGCACCGATTGCGCGCCGCCTTCCGTGAGGGCGCGCGCGCCATAGCCGATGCGCTTGCCGCCTTCCAGGATTTTGGCGATGGCCGGATGGGGCTTGGCGCGCTGGAATTCGGCGAACGGATCCAGCCACGGATTCTGGTAATTCAGGTGCACCACAAACCCGATGGAACAGAGATTGTCGCCCCAGTGGTACATGAACAGACCGCCGCCGGTCTGATTGTCGAGCGGCCAGCCCATGCCGTGCAGCACCAGACCCTTTTTGTGCTGGCCGGGGGCAAGCTCCCACAATTCCTTCAGCCCGATGCCGAACTTCTGCGGCTCGCACTGTTTGTGCAGGTCAAAGACCGCGCCCAATTGTTTTGACAGCGAGCCGCGCGCGCCTTCGGCGAACAGGGTGTATTTGCCGCGCAGCGCCATGCCCGGCGTGTAGCTGTCCTTGTGATGGCCGTCCCTGGCCACGCCGAGATCTCCGGTGATCACGCCTCTCACCGCGCCATCCTCCATGATCAGGTCATGCGCCGGAAAGCCGGGATAGATTTCGACGCCCAGGGCTTCGGCCTGCTGACTCAGCCATTTGCACAGATTGGAGAGGCTGGCGATGTAGTTGCCGCGATTGCTCATCAGCGGCGGGAACAGGATGTGCGGAATATTGATCGCGCCCGTGCGGGTAAAAAAGCAGAAGCGGTCATCGCTGACCTGTGTTTCCAGCGGCGCGCCTTTTTCCTTCCAGTCGGGGATCAGTTCGTTCAGCGCCTTGGGATCGATCACGGCGCCGGACAGGATATGCGCCCCGATCTCGGAGCCCTTTTCGAGAACACAGACCGAGATTGCCACGTCCAGCTGTTTCAGCCGGATCGCCGCCCCCAGCCCAGCCGGACCGCCGCCCACGATGACGACGTCATAGTCCATGCTTTCGCGGGTTTCGGCTTCTGGCATGAATCGCCTTGTTATTGGCTTCTTTTCTAACTGGCCTGACGGCATCCCGAAAGCCTAAGATCAGGACATGAACGATACGCTTTCAACCCTGAACTGGCTGGTGGAAGCCGGCGCCGACGAGGCCATCGCCGAGGAACCGGTGAACCGGCTGACCGCCAAGCCGGCGGTGCAACCGCTGCAGGCACCAGTGCCGCCGCGCGCCGCGCCCGCTCGCGCGCCCGCGATCCCGGCGGTTATCGAAGGCGATGCGGTTGGCGGCGCCATGGCGGCAGCCACAGCGGCGACCACCTTGGCGGAACTCCAGGCCGCGCTGGAGGCGTTCGACGGCTGCCCGCTCAAGCGCACCGCCACCAACACGGTATTCGCCGATGGTGTGGCCAGCGGGCGCGTGCTGCTGATCGGAGAAGCGCCGGGCCGCGACGAAGACCGCGTGGGCAAACCGTTCGTGGGCCGCGCCGGGCAATTGCTGGACAAGATGCTGGCCAGCATCGGACTGGACCGCAACACCAAC
>JBBQBL010000129.1:0-7275 GCA_038317805.1 Micropepsales bacterium | reverse complement strand
ATCATGGTGATCGCGGCCTCGATGGGCGTCTGGCTGTTCTATGTGCAGCACCAGTTCGAGGATGTCGCCTGGGCGCGCACCGGCAACTGGTCGCATCAGGAAGCCGCGCTGTCGGGCAGTTCCTATTATGATCTGCCGGGCCTGTTGCGCTGGTTCAGCGGCAATATCGGCATTCATCACGTCCATCATCTCAACAGCCGGATTCCCTATTACCGGCTGCCCAAGGTGTTGCGCGATCATCCCGAGCTCAAGACCGTCGGGCGGCTGACGCTCAAGGACAGCCTGAAAACCATTCCGCTGTCGCTATGGTGCGAGCGCCGCGAAAAGCTGGTGTCTTTCCGCAGCGCGCTGTCGCGTTAAGCGCCGAATTCAGGGCAGCAGCGAGAGCGAGGTTTGCAGGTGGATCACCTGCATGTTCTCGCCGGGCGCCAGGGTGAAGGCGACCTGGTTGAAGGACGGTTTGCGCAGACGGGGGACGCACGTCGCGGGAAAAGCCGAACGGTTCTTCGGGGAAGCCCAGCCAGGTCATGTCCATCTGGTCATTCGCGTTCAGGTCCTGGAACGTCTCGATGGCGTAGGTGCCCGGCGCAATGCCGTGCAGGTTGATCACCATCTCGTTGCCGGTGACCTTTACGTCGGCCGAAGCGACGGGCTTGGAATTGTCGTCGGGGTAATGGGCCCTGTCATAGAGTCCCAGTCGCAGGATGCCGCCGGTGGCCGACAGATTCTCGACCCGGATGGTCAGGTTGGCGGCCGGTCCAGCCTGGGCATGCGCGCCCAGCGCCCAGACGAGAGCCAAGGCCATGCCAAGGATGGCCAAGCCGGGCGGCGTCCAGATAATCCTGCGATTCAAAAGTCTCAAGCGATTTAACCTTGCGCCGGTGGCGGCCGACTGGACGGGCGCCGATGAGGCGCGATAAAAACGGCAAATCAAAGTCCCAATGCGCCGGCCGGGGCTGTCACCGTCCGGCAGTTTGGTCCATTCTGAACGTGCCTGGGAAGACGCGTATCCCGAACAACCGGTGCCCGTCCATATCTGTGTCTGTTCTGTTGCTTTGTGTACCCAGTTTTCACCGTCCGTCCGGGGGCAGATTGCGCGTTTTTGCCGTCATCACGCTGACCTCCTTGTTGATTGCCGCGGGCGCGGGCCCCGCGCCGGCGCAGACATGCGACCTGGGGGCCAAGGATGTGCGCCTGGCTGGGACCGGCTGCGCCGCGGCCTGGTTTGACGCCAATGTCCGCCTGAATGAATTGCAGGCGGTGGGAACGAGCGAAAGCTACAAGCTGCAGCCATCCAAGGAGATGTTGTCCCTGATCAAGATGGGTTCCAGTGAGGATGCCCAGGCGCTGGACTATGACCAGCCGCCGATCGCGGCGCAGCTGGCGGCGGGCGCGCGCTCGCTGGAGTTCGATGTGGCCTATGATCCCAAGGGCGGGCTTTACAAATATCCGGCCGGTGCATCGATGGCCGGCGAGCTGGTGCCGGATGATTACATCGCGGCGATGGCAACGCCGGGATTCAAGGTCATCCACATTCTGGACATCGATTTCAATTCCAGTTGCATCAGGCTGGCGGACTGTTTGCAGGCAGTGGCGACCTGGTCGCGCGCCAATCCCAGGCATGTTCCCATCATCATCGCCCTGCGCACCAATGACGAGCGCACGCCCATGCCAGGCGCCACCAAGCCCTACAAGTATGATACCGCCGCGTTCGATGCGCTGGATGCGGAGGTCCGCGCCGCCTTCAGGCCCGAGGAGATCATCACGCCGCAGATGGTGCAGGGCAGTTATCCGACCCTGCGCGAGGCGGTGAAGGCGGGCAACTGGCCCAGGCTGGGCGCCGCCAGGGGCAAGGTGCTGTTCCTGCTGGACGACAAAAAAGCGAAGGTGGCGATCTATCGCGGCGCGCGCGCCTCGCTGGAGGGGCGTACGATGTTCGTCAACACCGACGACAAGTCGCCGGCCGCGGCCTTCACCACCATCGACAATCCGGCCAGGAACTCCAATGACATCATCGAACGGGTCAAGGCCGGCCTGATCGTGCACACCTTTGCCGATGCCGACACGCGCGAGGCGCGCAAGAACGACATGCTGCGCCGCGACTGGGCGTTTGCCTCGGGCGCGCAGATGATTTCGACGGACTTCGTGGTCCCCAACAAGCGCATCGGAAGATATCAAGTGCGCGTGCCGGGGGGGCGCGTGGCGCAGTGCAATGTGCAGCTCGCGCCGGGACGTTGCGGGGGACTGGATCTGGAATCACCGGACAGCGCCGCGCCTGTGCAGGCCGGGGGGCGTGCACCATGAGGCAGCGTTGCGATAGGGCTATGGCGCGCGTATATCGGCGCGGTGACGGGTTGCCGCTGAGTGGGGAGGGCGAAGCGTGCTGGCCCTTTGGTTCGCCTTGCTGGTTTGGATCTGCGTGTTGACCTTGCCGATGGGCCGCGCCATGGCGCAGCCCGTGCCTGCGCCAGTGGAGCAACCGGTCACGCCGTCCGAGGCGGCAAAAGAAGCAGGTCCGGGCATGACGGCGGCGGATGTCGCAGCGGCGCGCCAGCAGCAGCGCACCACTGCGGCGACCCGCCAGCAGATCCAGGCCATCCGGGCGGCATTGCGCGCCCGGTTGGCGGCATTGCATCGCTAGGATGAAACCGGTGGGCAAACAGATCAGAAAATATGCCTTGCTGGGGGCGGCCGCTTTGGTATTCGGCGTATCGGCCGCGTCGGCCCAGGATGCGCCGGCTTCGGACACCAGTGTGAGCCTGTCGACGGGACTGGACTATTCGTCCGGCCATTATGGCAGCGCGCGCGCGACCGACATTCTGGTGGCGCTGTCGGATGTGACGGTGAAGACCGGCGACTTCCAGTTCACCGCGGCGTTGCCGTACGTGACCATCACGGGGCCGGCCTTTCTGGTGGTGGGCGCCGGCGGCGTGCCGGTGGTGGTCAATCCCGGGCTTACCGCCGACAAGGAGCGCAAGGGCTGGGGCGATCTCAACCTCAGCACCACCTATTCGGTGCCGTCGGACCTGACCGGTGACTATCAGGTAGACCTGACGGCGCGGTTGAAAGTGCCCACCGGCGATGAGGGGCGGGGGTTGTCCTCCGGTGAAGCCGATTTGGGATTTTCGGTCGACGTGTCGCGCCAGATCGGGCTGTGGGCGCCGTTCGTCTCGTTCGGCTATCGCGTGCCGGGTTCGCCGAAGGCCTATTCGCTGGTCAGTGCGCCGTCCTTTTCGGTGGGCACCAGCTATCAGCTCGGCGAACGGCTGCTGCTGATCGCGTCCTATGATTTCGACGGCACCATCAGTTCCACCCTGGCGGACAGCCAGCAGCTGTTCAGTTCGCTGAGCTGGGTGGCGACGGACAGCCTGACTTTCACCGCTTACGGCGAATACGGCCTCTCCAGCGGCGCGCCCAAGGGCGGCGGCGGTTTGCTGGCGAGCTGGAAGGTTCTGTAGGCTCTGCGCAAAAAAAGGGAGCGATGCATGCAAGGCTTGATGCAACGGCGCGACCTTTTGATTTCCTCTATCCTGGAGCATGCCGCCCGCCACCATGGCGCGGGCGAGGTGGTGTCACGGCGCGAGGATGGCAACCTGTCGCGCACCAACTATGCGGCACTGGCTGCCCGCGCCCGCAAGACGGCCATGCTGCTGCGAAGCCTTGGTGTCACGGCCGGCGACCGGGTGGGTACCCTGGGCATGAACAGCGATCGTCATTTTGAACTCTATTACGGCATCTCGGGCATCGGCGCGGTGTGCAACACGATCAATCCGCGCCTGGCGCCGGATGATATCGCCTACATCATCAGTCATGCGGGCGACGAGATTGTATTTGCTGATCCGGCCTTCCTGCCCATCCTGCAGGCCATTGCGCCGCAATTGAAAGACACGCTGCGCGCCGTGGTGGTGCTGGGCGAGGGCGGGTGCGACCTGCCGCCAGGCATTGCGCTGCACAGTTACGAGACGCTGATGGCCATGGCCGATGGCGAGGAGGACTGGCCGGTGTTCGACGAGAATAGCGCTTCGGCGCTTTGCTATACCTCCGGCACCACCGGGCGGCCCAAGGGCGTGCTGTATTCCCACCGCTCCACGGTATTGTGCGCCATGGCGGTCGCCAGTGGGGACGCCATAGGCGCCCGCGCCACCGACCGCATTCTGGCGGCGGTGCCGATGTTTCACGTCAATGCCTGGGGACTGCCTTATCTGGCGCCGATGACCGGCGCCGCGCTGCTGATGCCAGGGCGACAGCTCGACCCTGCATCCTTGCTGTCACTGATGAATGGCGAGCGCGCCACCCTGGCGCTGGGGGTGCCGACCATCTGGCTGAGCCTGTTGGGGCATTTGCGCGAAACCGGCAAACGGCTTGAAACCTTGCAGCGAATTTTCGTGGGCGGGGCGGCAATGCCGCGGGCGCTGATTGCGGCCTATAATGATCTTGGCATTGCCGTCAGCCATGCCTGGGGCATGACCGAAAGCAGTCCTGTCGTGACTGTGAACGCGCCCAAGCCCGGAACGGCGGAATTGGACGGCGAAGCATTGCTGGACCAGAAAGCCGCGCAGGGACGATGCGTATTCGGCGTCGATGTGCGGGCCGAAGGCGAGGACGGCAAGGAAGTGTCCTGGGACGGCAAAAGCCAGGGACAGTTGGCTTTCCGCGGACACTGGATCGCCAGCGGCTATTTTCGCATGCCGGAGCAGGGTGGGGACGGCTGGTTCCCCACCGGCGATGTCGGGGTGATCGACAGCCATGGCTTCGTCACCCTGACCGACCGCAGCAAGGATTTGATCAAGTCGGGCGGGGAATGGATCAGCTCCATCGCCATCGAGAATATCGCGGTGGCCCATCCCGACGTCGCGGAGGCCGCCGCCATTGCGGTGCCGCACGAAAAATGGGGCGAGCGGCCCTTGCTGATCGTGGTGCCGCGCGCCGGTTGCGCGCCGTCCTGCGAAGCGTTGCGGGAATTCTATCGCGGCAAACTGCCGGCCTGGTCGATTCCCGATTCCGTCCTGGTGGTGGATTCCATTCCCCATGGCGCCACCGGCAAGATCCTGAAAGCCGAGCTGCGGCGGCTGTACGCCAAGGTCTGAGCGCGGCGCATTAGGCGGGCGGATGGGGAAATCAAGCCCGGTTTCGTCAATTTATCCCTTGCGGTTCCAGCGCCATACCCCATCTTTCAGCGCGGGTATTTGCCCCGGAGGAGTCTTAATGTCGATCTGGAAACAGCTTCCCAAATTCGCCGCCATCGTGGCGATTGCCGCCGGCTTGGCCGGCTGCGGCGTCAACACCATTCCCACCAAGGACCAGGCGGTGAAAGCCCGCTGGGCCGACGTGCAGGCCGCCTATCAGCGGCGCAATGACCTGATTCCCAACCTGGCCAACACTGTGGCCGGCTATGCGGCGCAGGAAAAATCCGTGCTGACCGCGGTGACGCAGGCCCGCGCCAGCGCCACGCAGGTGAAGGTGGACGCTTCCACCATCACCGATCCGGCCAAGTTCGCCGAATTCCAGCAGGCGCAGGACAAGCTGTCCGGCGTGCTGGGCCGGTTGATGATGATCACCGAGAATTATCCGGACCTGAAGTCGAACCAGAACTTCCTGGCGCTGCAATCGCAACTGGAAGGCACCGAGAACCGCATCGAGATCTCGCGCCGCGACTATAATGCGGCGGTGCAGGAGTATAATACCGAGCTGGTGACGGTGCCCGGTTCGATCTGGGCGGCGACTTTCTACAAGTCGTACAAGCAGGCGACGCCGTTTGCCGCCAGCGCCGGTGCACAGTCCGCGCCGGTGGTGAACTTCCCCGGCGCCAGCGCCGCCCCGCCGGCCGCCCCGGCCGCGGCCCAGCCCGGCACGACCAAGCCGTAATCCATGCGGCTTATCGCGGCTACGCTCGCGTTTCTTTGTCTTCTGCTACCCGCTACGGCGGCGCCGAAATTTCCGGCGCTGACCGGGCGGGTGGTGGATGACGCGGGTATCCTGTCCAGCCAGACCAAGGCCGACCTGAACACCAAGCTGGCGGCGCTGGAGCAGAAAACCTCGCGCCAACTGGTGGTGGTCACCATCCCGTCCCTGGGCGGGTATGAGATTTCCGATTACGGCTACCAGCTGGGCCGCAACTGGGGCATCGGGCAGAAGAGCCTGAACAACGGCATCCTGTTCATCGTCGCGCCGACCGAGCACAAGACCCGCATCGAGGTGGGTTATGGGCTTGAGCCGATCGTCACCGATGCGCTGTCGTCGGTCATCATCCAGAGCCGGGTGCTGCCGTCGTTCCGCAAGGGCGATTTCAATGCCGGCGTGGTAGCGGGCACCGACGCGCTGATCGAGCAATTGTCGCTGGAGACGTCGGAAGCGGAGAAGCGCGCCGCGGCGGCGGCTGAGCGGCGGCCACAGGGCGACAGCGGCGGCGGCGGGCTGCTGGGGTTCCTGATCGTGCTGTTCATTTTCTTCATGATCGCGCGGGTGTTCGGCGGCTGGGGCCTGCTGCCCTTCCTGTTGATGGGGGGCGGCGGCGGCGGCCGCGGCGGCGGATGGTCCGGTGGTGGCGGCGGCGGCTGGTCGGGCGGCGGCGGCGGCAGCTTTGGCGGCGGCGGCTCTTCGGGAAGCTGGTAGGATGGGCAGGCGATGCTGAACCAAAAAGATCGCGAGCGCATCAGCGCCGCCGTGAG
Source organism: Micropepsales bacterium (assembly GCA_038317805.1). Lineage (GTDB taxonomy): Bacteria > Pseudomonadota > Alphaproteobacteria > Micropepsales > Micropepsaceae > Rhizomicrobium. The sequence goes on along the minus strand of JBBQBL010000129.1, from coordinate 607 downwards.
CCTGGCCGAGAGCAAGACCTCCGGCGAGATATTCTGTGTACTGACCAAACGGGTGTCGCGCTACCGCGAAATACCGCTGCTGTGGGCGACCGTGGCAGGCTTCCTGGTGCCGCCGCTGCTGGTTCTGGCGGGGCTGCACCGGCTGGCGCTGGCCAGCATCTTCACGAGCTGGACCGACGAATCGGCCCGCGCCATGGAAGGGTTGATCCTGCGGGTGCTGTCCACCTACAGCCTGGTGCAGGCGGGTGTGTTCCTGATTGTCGCCATCATCGTGGCCGTGCCGGCGGTGCGCCTCATCGTGACGCCGGGGCCACTGAAGAGCCACCGGGTGCGGGAAATGGCGCGGCGGCATTTCGTGTCAGTCGGCTGCCGGCTGTCGGATGCCGAACCGCATATCCTGATCTATGCCTGCCTGACCGACCGGCGGGTCGAGCTGGTGGCGCATGACAATATCCACAAGGCGGTGGGCGAGGGGCCGTGGAACGCGGCGGTTGAAGCGGTGGTCGAGGGCATGAAGGCCGGAAAACCCGCGGACGGCTTCGTGGCGGCCATCGAGATCTGCGGCGCGGCGCTGGCCCAGCATTTCCCGCCCGACGGGGTGCCCAAG
>JBBQBL010000128.1:0-7478 GCA_038317805.1 Micropepsales bacterium | reverse complement strand
TCGTGATGAGCTGCTCAATGGTGAGATCTTCTACACGCTGAAAGAGGCAAAGATCATGATCGAAGCCTGGAGACGGCACTACAATACCGTCAACCTGGCCCAGATCGCCGAAGCCCGCGTCATCTACGGCGGACAGGGCACGGTCAGCGACGTGCAGCAGCCGCGTTATGGTAGCCAGCTGCTCGACATCGTTATGCCCTGGTAATCAGAATATAGTGGGGAAGCAAAAAGGCCCGGTCGCAAGACCGGGCCTTTTAATTTTTTAATGGTCGCTCCGGCTTTCGCCGACGCTCCGCAGGACTAATCGTCTCTGTAGACTTTTTCGCGCCGCTCATGGCGTTCCTGCGCTTCGATCGACAGGGTGGCGATGGGGCGGGCGTCCAGGCGCTTCAGCGAAATCGGCTCGCCGGTTTCTTCGCAAAAACCATAAGAGCCGTCTTCGATCCGGCGCAGCGCCGCGTCGATCTTGGCGATCAGTTTGCGCTGGCGGTCACGGGTGCGCAGTTCCAGCTGTCGTTCGGCTTCGGTGGAGGCGCGGTCGGCAAGATCGGCATGCGGCACGGTCTCGGCCTGCAGGTTCTGGATGGTTTCGCGGCTTTCCTTGAGAATCTCGTCTTTCCAGACGTTGAGCTTGCGGCGGAAATATTCGCGCTGACGCTCATTCATAAAGGGCTCGTTTTCCGACGGGCGATAGTCGGCAGAGACCTGGTTTGCCATGCGCACTCCCTTCGAACGCGAGGGGCGAAAGACTCACGTAAAATTCGCCCCGAGGGCCGGGGTTATAACCGTGTGCGCACCCCAGCCGCAAACACTATCGCGCAGCCTGGTAAGCGGCGCACAGAAAAGCGGCAGAACGAACAAAAAGTCCCGGATATCAGACACTTTCGCGACAGGATCGCTTGGTATCGCAGCGCACAAATCTGGATGGAGAAAGGAGGTTTGAGCCCATCCCGGCCACTGCCGCCGCGCGGCACTACGCGCGGCCACTACGCTGTCGCTAAGCCGCGCGTTGGCATCAAAAAAAGGCCCGCCGGGCATCACGCAGGGTTTCAGCCCTACGCTGCCGCTAGGGCATCAAAAAAGCCCGGCCGATTTCTCGGCCGGGCTTATTTGATGGTTGCGGGGACAGGATTTGAACCTGTGACCTTCAGGTTATGAGCCTGACGAGCTACCGGGCTGCTCCACCCCGCGTCACGGAAGGTGCGGGGGTATAGGCCATGCCTCTTGGCCTGTCCAGTCCCGCTTTTTGGCCTCATTTTCAAGCCTTTGCGGGGCCATTCAACGCGATTTAACGCCTGCCTTGGTAAGAGAGCGGCATGCGGTGTTTGACCCTTTTGGCCCTTCTCAGTCTCTCCACCCCGGTCCTGGCCGGCGAACTGTTCGACGGCGGCAAGTTGCTGGCCACGGGCGGCGTTTCCCAGGTCGAGGGCGCCGGCGGCGGCGGCCTGGCCAGCTGGGCCATGATCACCGGCTATGGCACCCGCGACGGTGTGGGCGTCAACGTTCACTACACCGTCCTGCCGCTGACCAACTACAGCCTTCAAAGCGCCGGCATCGCGGTCGGCCTGTTCGACCGGTTGGAACTTTCCTATGCCTGGCAGGGGTTCGATACCCAGAATGTCGGCGCCATGCTGGGCGCGGGCCAGGGCTTCGCTTTTCACCAGAACATCTTTGGCGCCAAGCTGAAGCTGCTGGGCGACGCGGTCTATGACCAGGACAGCTGGCTGCCGGAGATTTCCATCGGCCTGCAGCACAAGGAGAACGATCGCGGCGCGATCGTCGCAGCGCTGGGCGGCAAGAACAGCGTCGGCACCGATTACTACATCGCCGCCAGCAAGCTGTTCCTGGCCGAGAGTATCCTGGTCAACGCGACGTTGCGCGAAACCAAGGCCAACCAGTTCGGCCTGCTGGGCTTCGGCGGCGACAAGCATAACGACTATAGCAGCCAGTTCGAAGGATCCGCCTCCTACCTGTTCAGCAAGCGGTTCACGGTCGGCGCCGAACTGCGCACCAAGCCCAGCAATCTTGGAATCGCCCATGAAGGCGCGGCCTGGGATTTGTTCGCGGCCTATTTCCTCAACAAGAACCTGTCCGTGACGGCGGCTTATGTCGACCTGGGCAATATCGCCATCCGCAATGGCCAGCACGGCGCCTATCTGTCGCTGCAGGCAGGACTGTAAGAAAGGACCGCACATGAAACGCGCGATTGCGCTTGGCTATCTGCTGTTAACGGCGACGCCGGCTTGGGCTGAAGACACGCTGTATGCCGATATGGGCGGCAAACCGGGCATCGACCGGATGGTGGACGAAGTCGAAAGGGTCTATCTCGCCGATCCGCGCATCAAGGATGTCTTCGAAGAATCCAACCTGGAACGATTGAACGCCATGCTGAAAGACCATTTCTGCATGGTGGCGGGCGGTCCGTGCGCTTACACCGGCCATAGTATGGAAGCCGCGCACAAGGGCCTGCACCTGAAAAACATGGACTTCAATGCGCTGGTGGAAGACCTGCAGGTGGCGATGGACAGGTGCGATATTCCCTTCGCCATCCAGAACCGCTTCCTGGCGCGCCTCGCGCCCATGCAGCACCAGGTGGTGACACGATGAAGAATATCCTTTGGCTGTTGCTTCTGCTGGTGCCGTCCGTCGCGCTTGCCGACGCCACCATCGTTCAGAAGGGCCGCCGCTTCAATCCTGGCGAGATCACGATCCGCCGCGGCGAAAGCCTGACCTTCACCAACAATGACGAGTTCATCCACCAGATCTATGTCACCGGCCTGTTCGATTCTGATGAGCGCGTGCCGGGCCAGATCCTGGTGGAACGTTTCCCGGGGGCGGGCACCTTCGAGGTACGCTGCCACATCCATCCCAAGATGAAGCTTGTGGTGCATGCCAACTAGCGCCTCGATACGAAAATCTTAACGAGACCTTTCCGAAAGCCGGAACCTTTCAAGTTTGCCGCCATATCTATCCCCCGTCCGCATGACGTTGCATGTGAAATAGCCTTTGGAATGCTGGCTTTTTGAGCGCGGAGGCGGGACCGGACTTAAGCCGCCATAAACCCCTGACAGGTCAAACTCTTATCGTTTTCCTGCGGGCCGCTAATGCAACTTGCCAAGTACACCATTGGCGCCAAGATTTTCGGCGCCTTCGCCGCCATGAGCGCCGTCATCGGCGTGATGGGGCTCGCGGGCTATGGCGTGTTGTCGGCAGCCGGCACCATCGCGGTCACGACCTTCGACGGCCCGCTCATGGCGATCAACTATGCGCGCGCCGCCCAGACCGATTTCACCGAGATGCAGCTCGCCGAATTGCGCTTTGAACACGCAGCGCCCGCTGATCGCGCGGCCATCACGGCGCAAATCACCGAGCTGGCCGACACCTTCAGCGCGGACCTGGACGTCGCCGCCCAGCGCAGCCTTGAGGCAGACGAGCAAAAGGTCATCGCCAAGATCAAGCCCTTGTTTGAGCGCTGGCGCGCTGCCCGCGCCCGTGGCGACGTAAAAGAGCTGGAAAATCTGGACCAGCAGATCGACGGCCAATTTGACCTGCTGATCGAGTTCAACACTGATCACAGCTATATCGGCCGCCGCCAGACCGTCACCAATATCGGCCATTTCAAGTATGCCAGCATCGCGATCACCATTTTCGCATTGCTGTTGTCGGCGGGACTGACCTGGCTCTTGCGCAGCCGCATCGTGCGCCCGCTGCGCGCCGCCGCTTCCGTCGCCGACCGCATCGCCAAGGGCGAACTGGAGACACCGATTCCGCGCGGCGGCCGCGATGAGACCGGCACACTGCTCAATTCCATGACGGTGATGCAGGACAGTATTCGCGAGGCCATGACGCGGGAGAAAGAACTGCGCCGCTCGGCCGAGAACCGCCTGGCGGACGCGCTGGAAACAAGCCGCGAAGGCGTGATGCTGGTGGCGCCGGACGGCAAGATCGTGATGTCCAATTCCACCCTGCGGGGCTTTTTCCCTGCCATCGCCCATCAGTTGGTGCCAGACACCCAGTTCGATACCGCGCTGGGACTCATTCAAGGACAGCTTGCCCCCACCCAGGCCCCAAGCGAAGACATCAACACCTCGGGCCATGCCGAACTGGAACTGGCCGATGGCCGCTGGCTGCGCATGACCGGCAGCGCGACCTCCGAAGGGGGCTCGATCATCTTCCTGTCCGACTTCACCGCCATCAAGGAGCGCGAGGAATCCCTGCGCCGGGCCAAGCGCGAAGCCGAAGCCGCCAACGCTTCCAAGACCCGCTTTCTGGCCAATATGAGCCACGAATTGCGCACGCCGCTGAACGCCATTATCGGCTTTTCCGAAATCATTTCCGGCCAGTTCTTTGGCGCGTTGGGCAATGCGCGTTACCTGGATTATTCCGGGGACATCCTGCGCAGCGGCCGTCATCTGCTGTCGGTGATCAACGACGTGCTGGACCTGTCCAAGAGTGAAGCGGGCAAGATGGTGCTGGCGGCGCGCCAAACCGACATGCGCGATGTGCTGAGGGACTGCGTCACCATGATCCGCGAGCAATGCGCCGAAGCGGGCCTGACTCTTTCGGTGGCGGGCATGGACCATGCACTGCCGATGACGGGCGATGCTGCCAAGCTACGCCAGATATTCCTGAACCTCCTGTCCAATGCCATCAAGTTCACGGAAAAGGGCGGCAAGGTTTCGCTCGATGCCTATTCGACCGCCGACAGCATCGCCGTCACGGTGACGGATACCGGCATCGGCATGGACCCGGCGGATATTGAAATCGCCTTCCAGCCCTTCAGCCAGGTCGATAACCGGCTGGAACGCCGCTATGAGGGCACGGGTCTGGGCCTGCCGCTGACCAAGGCGCTGGTGGACTTGCACAAGGGCAGCATCGTGATCGACAGCGCCCGTGGCCGCGGCACGCGCATCACGGTCAGCTTCCGGCGCGCGATCAGCGAGGAATTGCTGGAAGCGATCTAAACGCGCGGCGTCGCGGTCAGGCCGGCAATGTGTTCCTTGGCCGTCTGGATGGCACGCACGAACCCGACCGGATCGGCGATGTTGGGTGTCGTCACCGAATCCACGCCGGTGCCTTCGATTTTCACGATGCCGTAACTGAAGATGCGGCCCAGCAAACTCTGGTTGACCTTCACGCCTTCGATGTTGGGAAGGGCGATCTCGTTGGTGTGCATGGACAGCAGGCCGTATTTTTCCACAAAGCGGTGGCTGGTAATTCCGATCTCGGTAGACCATTTGCGGATCATCATCCGCAGGAAAGCGATCAGCCCCAGCACGAATAACAGGCCGGCTGCCACCGTATAAGGATCGGGTTGTTCCTGCGCGCGGGCGAAGGCGATTGCCAGAAGTACACTGGGCACGATCAGACACAGCCACGCCGCAACGCTGTAGAGGCTATGGAAATGGGCGCGGGCTATGACGGTCTCGCCGTCGCCCAAGGACTTTTGGATATACGACACCGGTGTCTCCCTGCTGTGTGCGCCTTTTTTACGCCATATTCGGGCATGGTGATACAGCCGCAAATTCTCTGGAGGGATTTTCCAATGAAAAACACGCTTTGGGGTTCGCTGATATTCGCCGGCACGGCCGTTTGTCTGGCTGGTGCCGCGACGGTACAGGCACAGACAGCCAACAATATGAGCTTTTTCATCACCAGTGTCGGCAAGGGCGACGGCGCCAATCTTGGCGGGTTGGCGGGCGCCGATGCCCATTGTTCCACCCTGGCCAAGGCGGCGGGCTCGTCTAAGACCTGGCATGCCTATCTCAGCACCACGCCGGTGCAGGGCGCGGGCGCGGTGGATGCGCGCGACCGCATCGGCAAGGGCCCCTGGATCAATGCCGAGGGCGTCACCATCGCCCGCAGTGTCGATGACCTGCACACCGCCAAACTGAGCAAGGAGATGCTGCTCAATGAAAAGGGCGCGGCCGTCAATGGCGCGGGCGACACGCCCAACACCCACGACATCCTGACCGGTTCGGACACGGCCGGGCGCTATCTGTCCATGGGCAATACCGATACGACCTGCAAGAACTGGACGAGCAATGGCGAAGGTTCCGCCATGCTGGGCCATCATGACGGCAAGGGCCCGCCCAACGCGACCGCCCGCCACTTCACCTCCTGGAATGCCGCGCACATGTCCAAGTCGTGCAGCCAGCCGGACCTGGTCGCCACCGGCGGCGCGGGCCTGTTCTACTGTTTTGCTGACTGACGCGAAGCTGACCTGAAAAAGAAAAAGCCCGCCATCTCCGGCGGGCTTTTTTATTGCTTATGGATGTTCAGCGCTCGTGATCCGGAAGAAGAACTTCCCGCACGCCCCCGTGGGCCGAAGGCCCGCAATCAACAAAGAAAGGCGTGCGATGCCTTAATGGTCATGGTCAGGCAACAACACTTCCCGCACGCCTTTATGGTTCGGGCTGGAGACCACGCCTTCCTGTTCCATGCGTTCGATCAGGCTGGCGGCGCGGTTATAGCCGATCTGCAGCCGGCGCTGGATGTAGCTGGTGGATGCCTTCTTGTCCCGCGCCACCACCGCCAGCGCCTTGTCGTACAGGTCGTCGCCCGACTGGCCGTTGCCCTGGCCGAACACCGAATAGGGATCATCGCTCTCTTCGTCCGGTTCCTCGGTGACGGCGTCCAGATATTCCGGCGCGCCCTGGCTCTTGAGGAACCGCACCACGTCTTCCACTTCGTGATCGGACACGAACGGGCCGTGGATACGCTTGATGCGTCCGCCGGCCGCCATATAGAGCATGTCGCCCTGGCCCAGCAGCTGCTCGGCGCCCTGTTCGCCCAGGATGGTGCGGCTGTCGATCTTGCTGGTCACCTGGAAAGAGATGCGGGTGGGGAAGTTGGCCTTGATGGTGCCGGTGATCACGTCCACCGAAGGGCGCTGAGTCGCGGCAATCAGATGGATGCCGGCGGCGCGCGCCATCTGGGCCAGGCGCTGCACCGCACCTTCGATCTCCTTGCCCGATACCATCATCAGGTCGGCGACTTCGTCCACCACCACCACAATATAGGGCATTGCTTCGAATTCGAGATTCTCGTCCTCATAGATCGGCTTGCCGGTCTCGCGATCAAAGCCGGTCTGGACGGTGCGCTTGAGGACTTCGCCCTTGTCCTTGGCCTTCTTGACGCGTTCGTTGAAGGCTTCCACGCCGCGCACACCCATCTTGGACATCTTGCGGTAGCGGTCTTCCATTTCGCGCACCGCCCATTTCAGGGCGACGATGGCCTTGCGCGGATCGGTGACGACCGGCGACAGCAAATGCGGAATGCCGTCATAGACCGACAATTCCAGCATCTTGGGATCGATCATGATCAACCGGCACTGCTGCGGCGACATGCGGTACAGCAGCGACAGGATCATGGTGTTGAGGCCCACCGACTTGCCCGATCCCGTGGTGCCTGCCACCAGCAAATGCGGCATCTTGGCGAGATCGGCGATCACCGGCTCGCCGCCGATGGTCTTGCCC
>JBBQBL010000127.1:0-7495 GCA_038317805.1 Micropepsales bacterium | reverse complement strand
GATTTGTTCTTGTGTTTTGGATGGAACCAAAGTAGAACAAAACTCAACCAAGCGGGAGGGCGTGATCATGTGGGCCAAGGATGCAGCGGCAGGCGCGGGACTTATCCTTTTCATGGTGTCGGCCTTTGTGCTGGCCAGCGGTGCCCATGCCGTTTTGAGCCACGCCGGCATCTGATCGCTGTGGATAGGGCCCCATGGCGGGCCCCTCTCGATGAGAGTCAGGCGATACTGAGCCCCTGAATCCTGCCGGAACCATGGCCCATGGCGTCTTTCGTCCATCTGCGCGTCAAGAGCGCCTATTCCCTGCTGGAAGGCGCGGTGCGCCCCTCCGAAATGGTCGAACTGGCCCGCGATGCCGGAACGCCTGCGGTGGCGGTCACCGACGTCAACAATCTGTTCGGGGTCTATGAGATCGCCGACACCTTGGCCAAGGGCGGCATCCAGCCCATCGTGGGCGCTTTGCTGTCGGTGGAATTCGCCGCCCGCAGCGCCCACCAGACCGGATCGCGCAAGAAGCCGCCCCATATCGCGCTGCTGGTGCAGAACGTCGAGGGGTATCAGAACCTCACCAAGCTTTTGTCCGCCGCCTATCTGGATGTGGAAGCCGGCGACTGGCCGCATGTAAAGGCGCAGAAGCTGTTCGCGCATTCCGAAGGCCTGATACTTCTGACCGGCGGGCCGGGCGGTGCGGTCAATCAACTGTTGCTGGACGGCCAGCGCGATGCTGCCGATGCGTTGCTGGAAAAACTCGCCGGTGCCTTTGCAGGACGTCTGTATGTCGAGCTGCAGCGGCACGGGTTGCCGGAAGAGCGCGCCGCCGAGGATGCGCTGCTGGACATGGCTTATACCCGCGCGCTGCCGCTGGTCGCCACCAATGATGTGCATTTCGGCAAAGCCAAAATGTACGAGGCACATGACGCCCTGCTGTGCATCGCCGACGGCGCCTTTGTCAGCCAGGACGACCGCCGCCGGCTGACCCGCGAGCACCGTTTCAAGAGCGCATCGGAAATGCAGGCCCAGTTCGCCGACCTGCCCGAGGCGATCGAGAACACCATTGAGATCGCGCGCCGCTGTGCCTTCCGTCCCGTCAAGCGCAAGCCCATCCTGCCGGTGTTCGTGCCGGAGTCCGGGCGCACGGCGGAAGCGGAATTGAAGGCGCAGGCGCTGGAAGGATTGGAGCGCCGCCTGACGGGCGCAAAGCTGGCGGCCGAGCGCAAGACTTACGACGAGCGGCTGGACTATGAGCTGGGCATCATCAACCACATGGGTTTTCCCGGCTATTTCCTGATTGTTTCGGACTTCATGAAGTGGACGCGCGGGCGCGGCATTCCGGTCGGTGTGCGTGGTTCGGGCGCGTCCTCGCTAGTGGCTTGGGCGCTGGACATCACCAACCTGGACCCGCTGCGCTTCGGACTGTTCTTCGAGCGTTTTCTCAACCCCGAACGCCTGTCCATGCCCGACTTCGATATCGATTTCTGCCAGGAGCGGCGCGACGAAGTCGTGCGCTATGTGCGCGGCAAATATGGCCATGACCGGGTGGCGCAGATCATGGCGCTGGGAAGCTTGCAGGCGCGCGCCGCCGTGCGCGATGCCGGCCGCGTGCTGCAGATGCCGCTGGGCCTGGTGGACCGCATCGCTAAGCTGATCCCCAATCCGCCCGGCAAGTCCATTTCGCTGAAGGAGGCGGTTGAAAGCGAGCCGCGCCTGCAGCAGATCGCCGAGCAGGAACCCATCGCCCAGCGCCTGTTCGAGATCACCGAGAAGATCGAGGGGCTGTATCGCCATGCCTCGACCCATCCGGCCGGCGTGGTGATCGGCGACCGGCCGCTGGACGAGATTTTGCCGCTGTACCGCGATCCGCGCTCCGACATGCCGGTGACCCAGTTCGACTATGAGGATGCCGAAAAGGCCGGGCTGGTAAAGTTCGACTTTCTGGGCCTGAAAACCCTGACCGTCATCGCCAAGGCCGAAGAACTTCTGAAGAAGCGCGGCGTCGCGCTCCACACCCAGACCATCGATTTCGACGATACCACCACCTTCGAAATGCTGGCCCACGGCGACAGCGTCGGCGTGTTCCAGATGGAAGGCGCCGGCATGCGCGACCTGCTGCGCAAGATGAAGCCGAACCACATCAACGATCTGGTGGCGCTGGTGGCGCTGTATCGCCCCGGCCCGATGGACGCGATCCCCACCTATATTGCGCGCAAGAACGGCAAGGAGCTGGTGGAGTATCTCCATCCCACCTTGGAACCGATCCTCAGCGAAACCTATGGCGTGATGACCTATCAGGACGATGTCATGCGCATCGCCCGCGAATTGGCCGGCTACACCATGGGCGAGGCCGATATCCTGCGCCGCGCCATGGGCAAGAAGATTCCCGCCGAAATGATTCCGCAGCGGGAAAAATTCATGAAGGGCGCGGCCGAGCGCGGCATCGCCCGGAACGTCGCCGAGACCATCTTCGAGCAGGCCGAAAAGTTCGCCGGTTATGGCTTCAACAAGGGCCATGCCGCGGCGTATGCCCAGGTCGCCTACCAGACCGCTTTCCTGAAGGCGAATTATCCGGTCGAATTTCTGGCCGCGTCCATGACCCTGGATATCGGCAACACCGATCGGCTGAACATCTTCCGCCAGGAAGCGCAGCGGCTGGGCGTGACCATCGCCCCGCCCGACATCAATCGCAGCGAAGCGGTGTTCACCTGCGATGCGGCGGCCAACACGGTGTTCTATGCGCTGGCGGCGGTGAAGGGCGTGGGCAAGCAGGCAATGGACCATGTGGTGGAGGCCCGCATCGCCGGCGGCAAGTTCAAGTCGCTGTCGGATTTCGCCCGCCGGGTCGATCCACGCCTGGTCAACAAGCGCGCCTTTGAAAATCTGGCGCGGGCCGGCGCCTTCGACAGCCTCAATCCCAATCGCCGCCAGGTGGTGGACAATTCTGATCGCGTTTTGGGCGGGGCGCAGGCGGCGCAGCGCGAGCGCGAAAGCGGACAGGTCTCGATGTTTGGCGGCGATGGTCCGTCGGAAGATTTGCGGTTGCAGGCGATGCCCGACTGGCCGGTGCATGAGCGGCTGGGCGAGGAATTCTCCGCCATGGGCTTTTACCTGTCGGGCCATCCGCTGGATGCCTATGGCCCCGCTTTGAAGCGGCTGGGCGCCTCGACCTATGCGGCGCTGCTGGAAGACCGCCGCCGCGCCGGTTTCAAGGCCAAGATCGCCGGCACGTTGATCAAGAAGTCCGAACGGCGCGGCCGCAACGACCAGAGCTATGCCTTTGTCTCCTTCTCCGATCCCACCGGCATGTTCGAGATCATGTTGTTTCCCGAAGTGCTGGCGGCCAGCCGCCCGCTGCTGGAAGCGGGCAAGTCACTGCTGATAACAGCCAGCGCGGAATGGGACGGCGACGAACTGAAATTGCGCGCCGCCTCGATCATCGACCTGGATGCCGCCGCTGCCCAGGCGGGCGAGGGCATGGTTGTGCGATTATCGGACGCGTCCTCACTGGGCGCGCTGGCGGCGGAGCTAAGCCAGGCCGGCAAGGGGCTGGTGAATATCGTGGTGCCGGGCAGCAATGGCGAGGAAGTGGAGATCGAGCTCAAGAAGCGCATCGCGGTGACCGCGACCTTGCGCAGCCGCATCGCCGCGTTGCCGGGCGTGGCAATGGTCGAAGCGGTTTAGAGGTCTATATCAACGATCAAAGGGACGTGATCGCTTAAGCCCGCTCCAACCCAATCCTCATACGTGCCGATAGCGATCCGGTGTGGGCGGCTCAGCCAGCGTTTCGGAACAAAGCAATAATCAATGTGATAGCGAGGGCCATCCTTCGTGCGACTGCGCCAGAACAGGGTCGGCTCAGGTTCTTCGCCTTGACTCACATTTCGTTGGTTGTGGTAGGCGCTGCACAAACCCATTTCTTCCAAGATGGCGACATTCAAGGAGTGTTTATTTGGCGATCTAGTTTTGTCCCAGCGAACGTTGTCGTTGAAATCGCCCGCTACAACAGTGGGTGCGGACGTTACCAGGGTTGCGTAGGTTGAGAGCGCCCGCCTCACCGGGCCGAGCCGATTTTCGTACGAGTTTTCTTTGGAATGACAGGCCCAAACGGCGAGCAGCTTGAATGAATGCGGCCCTAAGATTTTGATAGGCGCTACATACGGAATGTTGGTGTCGTGTGGTGAAATTATTGTTGCGGCGTAGTTTCCGAACGTGAAGATGCCGAGACCTTTGTTGGGATTCTCGCCAACCCAAACATGGGTGTTCGAAGAAAATTCCGGCGCTTTGCGCAATAGAATGCCGGGTTCGGCACTTTCTGGAATGATCGCGATGTCGGGCTGCAATGCCAAAAGGTGGCGGTATTTCTTGTCCAGACCCATATTGCAGTTCCAGACAAGAATTCTCATCAGTTGCCTTCAGAGCTTTCTTATGGCGCCTTCGAGGCGCGTCAGTGCATCGGACAGTTTTGCGGTGTCCTGCGCGAAGCAGATGCGCACATAGGAATCATCGCGCGCGTCGCCCAGGCTGAAGGCCCAGCCCGGCGACACACCCACCTTGTCGTTGCGCACCATGTTTTGGCAAAAGCCCAAACTGTGCTTCAGCCCGTCCACATGCAGGAAGCCGTAAAAGGCGCCGTCGGGCTTGAACCAACGCACGCGGTTTTGGCGGCCGATCCATTGTTCCACCACATCGCGCCCGGCGCGGCAGCGCTCCAGCAGGGTGCCGCGAAAGGCATCACCTTCCGGCGACAGGGCGGCAAGGGCTCCGTATTGCACAAAGTGCGTCGCGCCGGTGTTATTGCACTGGGCCATGGCGGCAGCGGCGGGCTCCACGCTTTTGGGATGCACCAGCCAGCCGATGCGCCAGCCTGTCATCGCCCAGGGCTTGGAGAAGCTGTTGATGGCGAACACCGCGTCTTCATCATCGGCGATGGACAGGAACGACGGCGCATGCGCGCTGCCGTCGAACACCAGGGTGCCATAGACTTCGTCGGCCAGGATGGCGATGCCGCGGGTGCGGGTGAAATCCAGAATCTTCTTCTGTTCGTCCGCCGTCAGCATCCAGCCGGTGGGATTGCCGGGGGAGGCGATGAACATCGCCTTGGTACGCCCGTCACAGGCATCGAACAGCTTGTCGAGATCCAGGTGCCAGCGGCCGGCGGTCCAGTCCTCGTCCAGCCGCACCAGCCGGGGCTCGGCGCCCACCACCCTGGCGGCCTGGAAGATGTTGGGCCAGATGGGCGAGACGATCACGACATTGTCGCCGCCCTCGCACACCATCTGCAGCGCCGTCACCACCGCCAGCATGGCGGCGCCCGGAATGGTGATGCGCTCCACCGGAATGTCGGCGCCAATGGTGCGCTTGTGGAAATCGCGGATGGCTTCGCGCAGGGGCAGGATGCCGCGCGCGTTGGTATAGAAAGTGCGGCCATCTTCCAGCGCCTTGGCAGCCGCCTGGCGGATGAAGGGCGGGGTGACCAGGTCGGTCTCCCCGAACCACAGCGGCAAGATGTCGGGATTGCCAAGTCCCAGCGCGGTCACCTTGGTGATACCGCTGGGCTCCAGTGCGGCGATGGCGGGACGGATAGGGCTTTTGCGAGTCATGGCGTCGTCAATATCACCGAAATGTTTCCTGACCCATAATGCGGCATGGATTCGCTGCCTCCAGCCCTGAAACGGCATTGGCCCCTTGCGGGGATCGCAATGCTGATGGGGCTGTATGGCTGGGCGCTGGTATGGGCCACCGGCAGTGGCCATGACGGACTGATCGGCCCGCGTTACAACGCGCTGGGCGCGGACTGGGTGATCTTCCAGGCGGCCGCGCGCGCCTTCTTCACCGGCGACCTTGGCCACATTTACAACCAGGCCTGGATCACCAGCGCGACGAACAGCCAGTTCTCGTATTGGCTGTCCGAGCCTTTGCCCTTTCCGCTGTTTCCCTATCCGCCGGTTTTCCTGCTGCTGGTATTGCCCTTCGCCAAACTGTCGGCCGGAGTCTCGCTGCTGCTGAGCCAGTTGGCGCAATTCGCCGCCCTGGCCTGGGCAATCCGCAAGCTGGCGCCGGGCAAGCCGTATCTGTTCTTTCTGATTGGCGTGCTGCTTTCACCGGCCGCCGCTAACAATGTGCTGGCCGGGTCCAATGCTGTGCTGGTGGCGGCGCTGATCGTGGGCGGCGTGGCGCTGCTGCAGACAAAGCCATTGCTGGCGGGCGCGCTGCTGGGGGTGGTGATCTTCAAGCCGCAATTCTTTGTACTGCTGCCGCTGGCGTTGCTGGCGGCGCGGCAGGGCAGGGCGCTGATCGGCATGACGGCCAGTGCCGTCGCGCTGACCTTGCTCAGCGCCGCGCTGTTCGGTCCTTCGCTGTGGCTGGACTGGTTCAATGTCTATCTGCACCCGCAAGCCGTGGCTGGCGTGAATGGCACCGACTGGGGCCATAGCTGGGATGAGAGTGTATCGACCTGCCTGATGCTGCTGGGCGTGCCCAAGGCATTGGCGACGGCGGCGCAGGGGGTGGCCATGCTGATGGCCGCCGCCGCCGTGTGGCGCGCCTTCGCCGCCGCCCATCCCGCCCGGCTGGCGGTGCTGCTGTGCGCCGCGCTTTTGGCCAGCCCGCATGTCTCCAATTATGACCTGATCCTGCTGGCCATCGCCGCCCTTTGGTACGCCCAGAGGCTGCCCGAAAGTTCCCGGCCCCTGGCCCTGATCCTGCCCCTGGCAGCCTGGTTGGCCCCCCTCTACAACCCGCCCCGGGCCATGCCACTGGGCCTGATCACGCCTTTGGTGATTTTGGCGCTTCTGGCGGGCTTTTTGGGCCTGCTGGGGACCCAAAAACCCTTGCCAGCCAAGGGCTAACTTCCTATAAGCCCGCCATCTCGCATGCGCGGGTGGCTTTCGGCGGGTGTTCCGCTGTCGCCGTCCGGTGTTCCCGATAGGGGATAACCCGCGCATCTGGCCAACCGGTAAAGGAGACTGATCTATGGCTTTGCCAGAATTTTCCATGCGCCAACTGCTCGAGTCCGGCGCTCACTTCGGTCATCGCCAGCAGCGCTGGAATCCGAAGATGGCGCCGTTCATCTATGGACAGCGCAACGACATCCACATTCTCGACCTGACCCAGACGGTGCCCCTGCTGCATCGCGCGCTGGTCACCCTGCGCGAAACCGCCGCCGGCGGCGGGCGCATCCTGTTCGTGGGCACCAAGCGCCAGGCGTCCGAGCCGATCGCCGCGGCTGCCAAGCGCTGCGCCCAGTATTACGTGAACCATCGCTGGCTGGGCGGCACGCTCACCAACTGGCAGACCATCTCCCATTCGATCAAGCGCCTGCGCACCATCGAAGAGACCCTGACCAGCGCCGGCGAATCCGGCCTGACCAAGAAGGAACTGCTGGGCTTGCTGCGTGAGCAGGACAAGCTGGAACGCAGCCTCGGCGGCATCAAGGAAATGGGCGGCGTGCCGAACCTGTTGTTCGTCATCGACACCAACAAGGAAGCCATCGCCATCGCCG
>JBBQBL010000126.1:0-7559 GCA_038317805.1 Micropepsales bacterium | reverse complement strand
AAAGTCCGCGCCAAACCCGATGCCCGCGAACAGGCTATAAATGCGGGGCGGCCTGATTCTCTTTAAAACCAAAGGCACCTGCTCATGCGATACCTATGGCTGGCGCTGCTGGCGCCCCTGGCGGCCTGCTCCTCCATCATGCCGGTCACCGGCGGGGACGAGAATGGGGGCACCGTCCGCCTGGTCGCCACCGCCTATGGCGAGGACAATGCCATGGAAACCGCGCGCGATCATTGCAGCCAGTATCACCGCACCGCGCGCAAGCTGCGCACCGATACCGGTAGCCACACCATGACCTTCACCTGCGAAGCGGCGGATCATCCGCAGGAGCCCCCGGACCCGACACGGGTCACCGATCGTCCCTACCGGTAAAGCGCCCGGTCAGCGCCGGCGAAGCGCCGACACGAAGAACACCACCGAGCCGATACTGGCCGTGATCCCGACCGTCACGACGCTGACAAATCGCAGCAGCGGGTCCAGCCCGGCAATGCTCGCAAAGGCGGCATAGCCCAGACTGACGAACAGCAGGCCCAGGATGATGTTGCGTGCGACGTCCATGTCCCAGCCTAACCCGTTTTCCGGACGGCTGAGAACGGGGTGCTAGATAAGCTTTATCCAGCGGACAATGCCCTTGTGGCTGGCACAGGCGCCGGTGTGGTTGTGGGTCTTGGTCCAAGTGCCGTCCTTGCAAAGCGCCGTGGCGCCTTCGGGCATTGCCTCGACGGTGGCCGGATCGCCCGGCTTGGCGACATACCCGCCGGCAACGGCATCGGGGACCACCGGATCGGCGGCCAGCGCAGGCAGCGCCAGGAAGGAAAGCGCGGCGGCGGCGGCGAAGATGGTACGCATGAAATCACCCTTGGGGTTTTGGTTGTGAACCAACCTGCGCTTCGCCTGGGTCAGTAGCAAACCGGCGTTTCGCCCGCCGCGGACAAAAGCCATGCTCCGGGCCGGTTTTTGCGCAGCATCAAGGCGAACATATTTTGGCCATCCCAGAATAGTGAACTTCGCGGTCTCTGCTGCGTTGCACATATTCACTCAACGGGAGCGTCCCATGGCCACTGCCTCGCACGTCCGTCCCCGCCGCCGTCCGGTGCGCGCGGTCGACCAGGTTCATCGCACTGTCGCCAAATCGTCATTCACCCAGAACCTGCTGCGCGCCGCAAACACCAAAACGGCCCGCACCGCCCTGGTGCTGATCGGCACCGCCGGTCTTGCTGCCTTGGCTGTCGCCATTGTCGGCCCCAAGCGGCTGGAGCGTGAAGTCATCAAGCCCCTGCGCGGCGCCATCGAACCCCAGGCGGAGAAGCTCTGGGCCGAGTCCCGTCCCCTGCGCGAGCAGTTGGCGGGCCTGTTCAAGAATGCGACCCCCACCGGCCGCCAGAAGCTGGTGCGCAATTTCCAAAGCTGGATCGGGCATTTTCACGCCACTTGATGGCCTGCTTGGTATAAGTACGCATCCGACCCTTCGCAGGATGCGTCCATGCCGGATGCCGGCACACCCAGTGTGACTTTCGATCCCGCCGCCGCCCGGCGTTCGGTGTTCCAGGCGCTTGTCCAGGCCGGCGCCGAACATGGCGGCGACAATCCGGCCTTGGTGGATGGCGATGACCGGATCCTCTCCTATAACGAGATCATCCGCGCCAGTTTTGCGCTGGGCTCGGCGCTCGCGCGCGGCACCCGGCGCGGGGAATGCGTCGGGGTGATGCTGCCGACCGGCGCCGCCGGCGCCATTGCCTTCTTCGCCCTGTCCGCCATGGGGCGCATTCCCACCATGCTGAACTTCACCAGCGGCGCTTCGGCGCTGAAAAGCGCGCTGAACACCGCGCAGGTCCGGCGCGTGGTGACCGCGCGCCGCCTGGTGGACAAGGCCGATCTGGGCGGCACCATCGCGGCGCTGGACGAATTCGAGTTCGTCTATCTGGAAGAAGTGCGCAAGAACCTGTCGTTGAAAGACAAGCTGACAGCCGTGGCGGGCAAGCTGGCGCCGCATCTGGTCTCGGCGCGGACGGACTCCACCGACACGGCGGTCATCCTGTTCACGTCCGGCACCGAAGGCCAGCCCAAGGGCGTGGCGCTAAGCCATGCCAATATCCTGACCAATGTGGCCCAGGTGCGCGAGCGGTTCGCCATCACGCCGGATGACGTGATGTTCAATCCCCTGCCCGTCTTCCATTGTTTCGGATTGGTGGGCGGCACCATCCTGCCCCTGATTGCGGGCCTCAAAGTGGTCAGCCATCCCACACCGCTGGCGCCCAAGGATATTGTGCGCCGTATCCGCGCCCACCGCGCCACCATCCTTCTGTCCACCGACACCTTCATCAACCAGTATGCCCGCTGCAGCGACGAAGGCGATCTGGACACGCTGCGGGTGGCGGTATGCGGCGCCGAGCGGCTGCGCGATGAGACGCGCATATTCCTGCGCAAGAAATCCACGGTGACGTTGGTCGAAGGCTATGGCGTCACCGAAACCTCGCCCGTGGCGGCGCTGAACACGGTGGAAGACAACCATCCCGGCACGGTCGGACGATTGCTGGCCGGCATGGAGGCCAGGCTGGAGCCGGTGGAAGGCATCGCCGGCGCGGGCCAATTGTTCGTGCGCGGCCCCAACATCATGCAGGGCTATATCAAGCCCGATGCGCCGGGCGTGATCGTGCCGCCGGAAGATGGCTGGCACAACACTGGCGACATCGTGGCCCTGGATGAGGACGGCTTCATCGCCATCCGCGGCCGTCTCAAGCGCTTTGCCAAGATCGGTGGCGAAGCGGTGTCGCTGGCGGTGGTGGAGAACATCGCCGCCGCGCTATGGCCGGAACATTCCCATGCCGCCGTGGCGGTGCCGGACGGGCGCAAGGGCGAGAAGATCGTGCTGGTGACCACCGCGCCGGGCGCGCGGCGGCTGGACATGATCGGCTGGGCCCAGAACCATGGGGTGGCCGAACTCAGCGTGCCGCGCGAAGTTCTGCTGGCCGAAACAATTCCCATGCTTGCCACCGGCAAGACAGACTATGTCAGTGTCCAGAAACGGGCCGAGGCGGAACAAGCCGCTTCGACCGCCATTACCTGAGTTCAACTTATCTCCGCGCATACCCAAAAGGATTTCCCATGAAACTGTATTATTCCCCCGGCGCCTGCTCGATGGCGGGCCATATCGTGGCGGCCGAAGGCGGCCTCGTTTTGGAGCTGGAAAAGGTCGACCTCAAGACCCACAAGACCGAAGGCGGCGAAGATTTCTATGCCATCAATCCCAAGGGCAATGTCCCCACCCTGAAGCTGGATGACGGCTCGATCCTGGCGGAGAACGCGGCCGTGCTGCCTTTCCTGGGCGACAAGACTGGCATCATGCCCAGGACCGGCACGGACTATTATCACGCACTGGAATGGATCGGCTTCGTCAATTCGGGGCTGCACAAGAACTTCACGCCCCTTTTCCACGGCGCGCCGGATGACCAGAAGGCCAAGGCGAAGGAAAAAATCCTGGGCGGGATGAAACTGGTCGAGGAGAAGCTGACCGGCGATTACCTGATGGGCAGCGCCTTCACGCCGGCGGACGCCTATCTGTTCGTGGTGCTGCGCTGGGCCCAGGCCATGCACGTCGACCTGTCGCACCTGCCCCGCGTCACCGCCTTCAAGACGCGGATGGAAGCGCGTCCCGCCGTGCAGAAGGCGATGAAGGAAGAAGGTCTCTGACCGCCTGCCAGGCAACACCCGGTCATCCAGGTAGAATAACTACCAGCCGCGCGCGTCGAGCCAGGCCTTGATGAAACCCATCTCGATCGCCTGGCCTTGGCGTTGCGGTGAAGCGTATCGGCGCGGGTGGCTGGATCGGACAGCGCCTTGTCGAAGGCCGCGCGCTCGGCCGCATTGAAGGTGTTGTCCGGCCAGCGCGCCAGCACGCGCCGGTCAATCTCCCGCATGATGGGCAGGTCGGGATCGGACTTATTGAAGAACGGCACCTGCGGCAGGATCAGGAAATGGCGGGTGCGCAAGGTGGACAGGCCCGCGTCCAGCGCGGCGACATACTCGACGGGGGTTTCCCCGGCATTGCGGCGGTCATAGATGATGGTGGTGTCGCTGCGATGGTCCAGATCCTTTAGCATCTTGTCGCGCAGGGCAAAGATCGTCTGGCCGCCGACCCCGTCATTGAAGACCGGCCGTGCCGGCTGATAGCTGCGCGAAAGACGATTCCACCAGCGGGTGCTGTCCAGGCTTGGAAAAAGATTCCAGAAGCGCTCCATCGTCGGGATGCGCGAGCCGATCGCGAAGCTGTCGCCATGCACGGCGATGGGTGAAAGCGCCGACGCCGCCTGGGCGCTGGCCGCCAGGAGAATGGCTGCCGCCGCGAGAGTCCCCAGACAGGTCTTTTTCACCCGGTTTTGCGCCATTCACCTCAGCCTCTGAGCCGTTTGTAGGAGGAATATCCAATGATCGAAAGGGGTTATGCCCGCCCCACCAAGCAATTGACAATCATTCGCAATAGCCAATATAAAGCTGTGATTGAGAATGGCTCTCAGCGGGACACGGGTTGGATGATCGTCTGCGTCTGCAATAGGCTGAACGAACAGCGCGTCGGCGCCGCGATTTGCGGCGGCGCCCAATGTGCTGATGATGTTTATGCGCGCTGTGGCGTGAGAAAGAATTGCGGACGATGCCAGGAAACAATCGAAGGAATGCTGGAAGACAGCCGGCGCGCCCTGCAGCAGGCAGCCGAGTAGCCCCGGGCCCCTCCCCGCACGCCTCTGTCACCGGCGATCCGGTCACCATCTCGTTCCTCAATAAGGTGCTGAAGAACGAGCTCACCGCCATCAATCAGTATTTCCTGCATTCGCGCATGCTGGCCGACTGGGGCCTGAGCATCCTGGCGAAAAAGGAATACGAAGAATCCATCGACGAGATGAAGCACGCCGACAAGCTGATCAAGCGCGTGCTGTTCCTGGGCGGCCTGCCCAACCTGCAGGACCTGGGCAAGCTGATGATCGGCGAGAATGTCACCGAAGTCATCAAGTGCGACCTGTCGCTGGAGATGATGTCCCTGCCCGACCTCAAGCTGGGTATCAGCCATTGCGAGACGGTCAAGGATTACATCACCCGCGAACTCTTCACCGACATCCTGGAGAGCGAGGAAGAGCATATCGACTGGCTGCAGACCCAGCAGCGGCTGATCGAGCAGATGGGCATCGAGAATTTCGTCCAGCTGCAAAGCAAACCGAACGAGAGCTAGGCGGCTTTGCGAACCTTCCAGAAGCGCACAGCGCGCTGGGCGGCCTCGACCGGCACCGCTTCATAGAGGTTGCCGAACTCTTCGGCGCCGCCCAGGGCGCGGTCCTGCCCGTCCAGCGCGATCGCCAGCGACACGAACAGCGGCCGGTTGAAGTTGGCGCCGCGGCACAGCAGCGCCAGCGTATCCAGATCCTTGCCCTCGACCACGCGCTGGGCCAGGTCGAATTCCACATCCGTCAGGCGGGCCAGCGCGAGCTTGAAAGCGGTGCGGGAGCCCGCGCCTTCGCGCAGCATGGTGACCAATGACGGCGGGTGCAGGGTCTGGGCGCGCGCCATCTGGTCGATCCGCTTGACCGCAGCGGGCATGTCGGCCGGCGTGTCGCCATACACCTTGTTCAGCACCCTGCGGTTCTTCTGGAACGCGCGCTCGATCTCTTCGGGCGGCACATTGCCGATCTTGCGCAGGATTTCCTGGCGCAACGATTTCTCGACGCTGGTGTAAAGCTCGTTCAGCAGCCCGATCGGAACGTCCGTGCGATTGACCAGCGGCTTCTGCAGGACCGTGCTGGTCTGGGCGCGCACCGCCACGGCCTCGAATGTTTCAGGCTCGATGGTCGCGCCGCGGTTGGACAGCAGAGAGGACACGACATGGTCGTCGCCCTTTTCGACCAGCGCATGCGAGACCACGCCGCTGATGCTCTGGCGCTGCGTCACCGCCATCAGATGTTCCTGGCCCTTTTCCGCGATCACTTCCAGCAAGGTCGTGTCGCTGAGGTTTCTGGCATGCTGCAGCACCGGGCGCGCCACCTCGATGTCGTCGCGCGCGAACAGATGGGCGGAACAGGTGAACATCGCGTCCTGGTTCGCCACCAGCTTGGCCAGGTCAGCGCGCACATGCGCGGAATAGTCCGCCGCCACCGTGGCCAGCAGCCCGTCCAGCTCCTGGATCGAGCGGCCGCCGGGCACCGGATTGTCCATCGCCTCGGTCACCTTGCGCAGCAGTTCGCGCCGGTCCTCGCTGGAGGACTGTCCGGAAAAGCCCGCCAGCATGGCAAAACGGGGCGCGGGAGAGGACATGGCTAAGCTTTCTGCTCAAAACTTCATGGAAGCGAGCAGCATTTTGGCCGGAAAGTCTTAAAGGAACTTTGGGAACCGTGGTTAAGACCGCGGTAAGAACTAGAATTCGGCTTCCAGTTCCTCGATGCCGGCGCGCTCGGCGCGGGCCGCTTCGGTCCATTCGATCATGTCCGGCAGCGCCAGAATGGTCTCGCAGTAATCGGCGCATTGCCGGTCCAGTTTGACGTCATAAGTGGCAAAGCGCGTCGCCACCGGCGCATACATCGCGTCCGCCAGGGTGGGCGTCTCGCCGAACAGATACGGACCGCCATACAGGTTCAGGCATTCGTGCCAGATCGTGACGATGCGTTCGATATCGGCCTGGGCCGCCGCCCAGATCTTGAAGCCCTTGTAATGGGCCTTCAAATTCATCGGCAGCGCCGAACGCAGGTTGGCGAAACCCAGGTGCATTTCCCCCGAGATCGAGCGGCAGTGGCTGCGCGCTGCCGCGTCGCGCGGCAAAAGACCGGCCTGGGGAAAATTCTCATGCAGATATTCGCCGATGGCCAGGGTGTCCCACACCTTCAGGCCGTTATGGGTCAGGCGCGGCACCAGGAAGGACGGCGCCAGCATCAACAGCTCGGCACGGGCGTCCGGATCGTCGGCGGACAGTATTTCTTCCTTGAAATCCAGGCCCGCCATCCGGCACAGCAACCAGCCGCGCAGCGACCAGGAGGAGTAGTTCTTGCTGGAAATCGTCAGAACCGCATCGCCCATACACAGCAGTTTGGCGGGTTTTGGCGCGTTGACAAGGATTATTTTGCAATGCAGCATCCCCCGATCAGTTACCGTCGGACTGGAGCGGAATCCTGGGTGATTCCTAGGGGCTTGCGAGCGGGATGTTGTACGACGCCTATCAGGCCCAACAGGACTTTCTCGCGCCCTGGCGCGCGGGTGCCGACCTGATAAAGGCTGCCCTCAGCGACACCGCCCTGGGGCCGGCCGCCAATTACTGGTTTCGCAGCATCGGCGCCGGCGCCGAAATCTTCTCGCGCGCGCAAATGCTCCATGAGCGCCCAGCGTTCGAGATCACCGAGGTCATGGTGGCGGGCAAGACCCAGAAGGTCACCGAGGACGTGGCGCTGGAAATGCCGTTCGGCAACCTGCTGCACTTCCGCAAGGAGAGCGGCAAGGACCAGCCCAGGGTGCTGCTTGCCGCGCCCATGGCCGGCCACTTTCCCACCCTGCTGCGCGGCACGATCCAGACCCTGCTCCAGGACCAT
>JBBQBL010000125.1:0-7617 GCA_038317805.1 Micropepsales bacterium | reverse complement strand
GAAGCGCGCCTTGCATCCGCGCGAGGCGTTCGCCGGTTTCGTGATCGGCGTCCATGCCGGCTATGTGCTGCTGGTCACCCAGGACGGCCTGACCGCCAGGCCGCTCCAGACCAATGCCGACGATCTGGCGGCCGACATCGCCGATCTGCGCAGCGCCTTTGTGCCCAAGTTGGGAAAATTGCCGGACTTCAGCCTGGCCAATGCCGCGACGCTTTATAATGAGACGTTGGGTCCGGTATCGGCGCAGCTGGTGAATGTGGATCATCTGGTGGTGGCGGCCAGCGGCGATCTCGCCAGCCTGCCATTCTCCCTGCTGGTGACCGCTGCGCCGGCCAATGCGCGCGATTACAGCAATGCCGCCTGGCTGATCCGCAAGACGGCGGTTTCCAATACGCCATCTGCCCGCGCCTTCATGGCGCTGCGCAGCTCGCCCCGTACGGCGCAGCCCAGGCCTTTCCTGGGCGTGGGCAATCCCACCTTCCAGGGCGGCGGCACCAACCAGGCGCTGGCTTTGAATGCGCTGGCGGCGGCCTGCCAAACAGGCGGGCCCGCCAATCCGGCGTTGCTGCGCGCGCTGCAGCCCTTGCCCGAAACCGCCGCCGAA
This sequence comes from Micropepsales bacterium, assembly GCA_038317805.1. Classification (GTDB taxonomy): domain Bacteria; phylum Pseudomonadota; class Alphaproteobacteria; order Micropepsales; family Micropepsaceae; genus Rhizomicrobium. The sequence continues at coordinate 7,013 of JBBQBL010000125.1, read as the reverse complement.
GTGCAGGCCGTGGGCCGCGACCTGGGCGCGGCGCCCGACGACATTCTGATGGGCGCCGGCGCCAGCGAAGGCGCCTTGCGCGCCAAGGCGCTGGATCAATATGCAGTGCTGTATTTCGCCACCCACGGCATGCTGCCCGGCGAACTGCACTGCCAGGCCCAGCCGGGCCTGGTCCTGTCCCCGCCTGCCACCCCGGCTACGTCCACCAGCGCCGATGGCCTTCTTACCGCCAGCGAGATCGCGGGCCTGAAGATCAACGCCAATCTGGTGGTGCTGTCGGCCTGCAACACCGGCGCCGGCGGCGGCAAGAGCTTTGGCGGCGGCGCGCTGCAGGGCCTGGCCGACGCCTTCTTCAATGCAGGGGCCCATGCCGTACTGGCCAGCCATTGGGAAGTGCCCTCGGCCGCCACCATGTCGCTGATGACCGGCACCTTCTCGAACATGGCCAAGGACCCCAAACATGACGCGGCCGAAGCCTTGCGCCAGGCGCAACTGTCGCTGATCGCCAAGGACAACACCGCCCATCCCTTTGAATGGGCCGCTTTCACCCTGATCGGCGACGGGGCTTGAACCGTATGAACAAGTGGATGGGCACACCACGGGAGGCATCGATGAGATCCATTGCTCTGGCCCTGTTGGGCTGCTGCGTACTGACATCGGCGATGACTGGGGCCGCGGACGCCGCCACCCTGGTGGTGGCCGAGGCCCGCGGCATTGCGCTGAAACCCGGCGCCACCCTGGATTCGACCAAGCCGCTGACCCTCAAGCAGGGCCAGCATGTCACGCTGATTTCCGAAACCGGCGCAACCCTGAAACTGGATGGCCCCTATGACCGCCCTCCCGTGGCAACCGGGGCTGCGGCCGGCGTAGGTCTCAACCAGACCCTGGCCGCGCTGGTCACCCAGCGCCAGGCGCGCGCCGGCGAGTTCGGCGTCACCCGCGGCACCGTGCTGGCCGACCTGCCCGAACCCTGGGTGCTGGACGCCACCCATAGCGGCAATGTCTGCGTGATGGAAAATGGCACGCCGGTATTCTGGCGCCCCGACCCCAAGAGCGACATCGCGATCAGCGTGGCGCCGGTGGACCGCAGCTGGACCGCCAAGGCGCAATGGCCGGTGGGTTCGGACCGCATCCAGATCACCACCGACGTGCCGATGCGCGCCGGCGAGACCTATGTGGTGAACTTCAACGGCAATGAATCGGCGGTAACGATGGTGCAGGTGCCTGCCACCCTGACCAACGCCGAAATGCGCGCCGGCTGGATGGCAGCCCGCCGCTGCGAACAGCAGGCCCAGGCGTTGCTGAAGACCGCCACCCCGTGAAGGCATTCCTCGCAGGCCTAGGCGCGGAGCGGCGCAAGGCCCTGCGGTCCGCATCCATCCTGATAGCTGTGTCGCTGGTCAGCGCGATGTTCTCGCTGCTGCTGGTCAATAATTTTTCGGTCCTGACGCGCCTGGACCAGTTCGTGCAGGACTGGGAGATCGCCTCGGTCTTCGCGCCGCGCGAGGAGCAGGATCCCAAGATCGTCATCGTGGCGGTGGACGAGGCGACCCTGACGCAGTTTCCCTATCGCTCTCCGGTGGACCGCGCCTTTCTCTCCACCCTGATCCGGCAGATCGCCGCCCATCACCCCGCCGCGATCGAGTCCGACTTTCTGCTCGACCAGCCGACGGAGGAGGCCAAGGACAAGGCCCTGGCCGCCACCTTGCGTGAAACCAAAGTGCCGCTGGTCATCAGCTATATCGCCAGCCATGACATCGTGACGCCGGAGCAGAAGGCGTTTGAAGACGCCATGGTGCCGCCGCGCTTGCGGGCACTGGCCAACCTGCCGACCGACCAGTTCGACACCGCCCGCGATGTTTTTCCCGGCGCCCAGGTGGGCGGCCATTATATTCCCGGCGTCGCGCGCGCCGTGGCGGCCAAAGTCGGGGTGGAAACGCCGGAAAAAAGCGTGCCGATCGTGTGGCGCGGACGTCCCGCGCCCACCGAGCTTGATCCCCGCCCCAAACCCTTTGTGCAGTACTCCGCCGCGATGGTCGCCAACCCGGCGCTGTCGGCGGTGTTCGACACCTGGTTCAAAGACAAGATCGTGCTGATCGGATCGGACGTGACCCTGGTGGACCGCCACCGCACGCCCTTTTCGGTGGTCTATGCCGGCGACGACGGCCAATTGCCGGGAATCGTGATCCAGGCCCATGCCCTGTCGCAGCTGATTCATCACAAGAAGTCGCCCATTGCCGGCTGGCAGCTCAACTTCATTGTCACCCTGGCGCTGGCGCTGCTGGGCGCTGGCCTGGCGGTCGTCAATGCTTCGCTATGGATGCGGGCAATTGGCGTGCTGTTGCTGTTGCCGGTGTTTGGGGCAGGCGGCGTGGCGCTCTACCATTATGCCAATGTGATCGTTTCGCTGATGGCGCCGTCCCTGGCCCTGGTGGTGTCCTTCTTCAGCATGGAAGCGCTCAGTGGCCGCGAGGCGCGCAAGCAGAAGGCGTTCATCCAAGGCGCCTTCTCCCGCTATGTCTCGCCCGCCATTGTGGAGCGGATGGTGGCCGACCCCTCCAGCATGAACCTGGAAGGCGAGCGCCGGGAAATGACTTTCCTGTTCTCGGACATCGCCGATTTTACCACCATGTCCGAACAGATCGATGCCATCCAGCTGGCGCATGTCCTGAACAATTATCTGGACGGCATGACCAACCTGGTGATGAAGCATGGCGGTATGGTGGACAAATTCATCGGCGATGCGGTGTTCGCCATTTTCAATGCCCCGTTGGACCTGGCCGACCATCAGTCCAAGGCGGTGCGCTGCATGTTGGAAATGGACACGTTCAGCGAGGAATATCGCAAGAAGCAGCATGCCCAGGGCGTGCCCCTGGGCGTCACCCGCATCGGCGTGCATACCGGCGTGGCGGTGGTGGGCAATTTCGGCAGCCATGCGCGCTTCACCTATACGGCGTCCGGGGATGCGGTGAACACCGCGGCGCGGCTGGAGGGAATCAACAAATATTTCGGCACCCGTCTGTGCGTCAGCGGCGTTACCCGGGCCGCCTGCACCGACATTCCCTTCCGCCCCATCATCTCGGCCATCGTCAAGGGCAAGACTACGGCGCTGGACCTGTGGGAGCCGCTGCATGGGGGCGTCCTGGAACAGGCGTTCCTGCAACGCTATCAGCAGGCCTATGACAGCATGACGGCCGGCGATGGCGCGCTGTTCGGCGACCTGGATGCTTCGGGGTCCGACGATTACCTGGTGAAGCTGCATGTCGGACGCCTGAAAAAGGGCGAAACCGGCACCGAACTGAAGATGACGGAAAAATAGGCGTTAGCGCTGTTTTTCCTGTATGACCCCCCCATGAGCGTTTCGCGCGATCGACTCCAGGACCTGTTCGACCAGGCCATTACCGCCCACCAGAGCGGCGATGTGGCGGGCGCCGAACGGCTATATCAGCAGGTGCTGCTTCTGGAGCCTTCTGCCTTCGCGCCGCGCCACATGCTGGGGGTGATCCGCTTCCAGCAGGGCCGTCACGATGCCGCCATCGAACTGATCACCGCCGCATTGAAGCAGAATCCCGCGATACCCGATGCCTGGATCAACCTGGGCCATGTGCAGTCCGCATTGGGCCGGCGCGAAGAGGCCGCGGACAGTTACGGCCGCGCCGTCACGCTGGCGCCCGGCAATATCGAGGCGCTTCACAGTCGCGGCAACATGCTGCGCGAGTTGAAGCGCTTTGATGCGGCGCTGGCCGATTATGACGCGGTGCTGGCGGCCCGGCCCGATCTGGCGGAAACCTGGACGGTGCGCGGCGCGGCCTTGTCGGAGATGGGCCGCCCGCAGGACGCACTGGAAAGCGCGGATCGGGCGCTGAAGCTGCAACCGAATTTGGCGGCCGCGTTGAGCAATCGCGGTTTTGCCTTGCGCGAGCTGGGGCGGTTCGATGACGCGTTGGCGACTTTGGATCGCGCACTGGCGCTGCAGCCTGGTCACGCCGCGGCCCTGGCCAATCGCGGCAAGGTGCTGAGCGAGATGAACCGGCTGGAGGAAAGCTTTGCGTCCTTCCGCGCCGCGGCCAGCCAAGCCTTTGGCGGCGAAAAGCCGGATGGCGCCAAGCTGGCGCATGAGAAAAAGCATGACCAGGAACAAGCCGATTGGCGCGCGGCGCATGGGCAAACCGCGGCCATCGCGGGGGGGGAGCGGCTGGCGGGCCGCGCCGTCAATCAACTGAACGCACAGGTTGCTGCCAGGGCCTGGGCGGACAGCGACCCGAAAATCGTGGTGATCGACGATCTGCTGACCGATGAAGCGCTGGCGGCGCTGCGCCGCTACACGCTGGGCTCGCGGATCTGGCACACCGCCTATGCGCAAGGGTATCTCGGCGCCTTTCCGGAATCCGGCTTTGCCGCGCCGCTGCTGGCGCAGGTGGCCGAAGAACTCAGCGCCACCTTCCAGGAAATCTTTGCCGCCCATCCCCTGCGCTATCACTGGGCCTTCAAATACGACAGCACCTTGGACGGCATCGGCATCCATGCCGACGAAGCGGCGGTGAATGTGAATTTCTGGATCACGCCGGACGCGGCCAACCTTGATGCCGAAGGCGGCGGGCTGGTGATCTGGGACAAGGCGGCGCCGCTGGAATGGGATTTCGCCAAATTCAACGCCGATGAAAGTGCCGCCTACGCTTTCCTGAAAGAGCGGGGCGCCAGGACCGTGACGGTACCGTATCGCGCCAACCGGGCGGTCATCTTCGATTCCAACCTGTTCCACAAGACCGATCGCATCACCTTTGCGGACGGTTATGAGAATCGGCGCATCAACATCACCATGCTGTATGGGCGACGCCGGCGCGCCTGAACTGGAACTTTGGCAGAAGCGGGACGTTCCAAGCCCATGCTGCCCCATCATGACCCGCGCAGGAGTGCCCGCGCCGCCGGCCTTCGGTATATCAGTGACGAATGCCTGCCCGGCATCACTCGTCACGGCGCGCCGGGGCGTTTCCATTATAAAAGGCCCGACGGCAGTTTGGTGCGGGACAGGTCTACCCTAAACCGCATCAAGGCGCTGGTGATTCCACCGGCCTGGAAGAATGTGTGGATCGCGCCTTTTGCCAACGCCCATCTGATGGCGACGGGCCGCGATGCCCGGGGCCGCAAGCAGTATCGCTACCACCCGGATTTCGCGGCGGTGCGCGATGCCGACAAATATGCCCACCTGGCCCATTTCGCCGCCAGTCTGCCGGCCATCCGGCAGCGGCTGAAAGCCGATATGGCGCGTCCCGGTCTGCCGCGCGAGAAGATTTTGGCCACCATCGTCACCCTGCTGGAAGGAACCCTGATCCGCATCGGCAATGAGGATTACGCGCGCGCCAACAACAGTTTTGGACTGACCACCTTGCGCAACCGGCATGTGAAGGTGAAGGGCGCGCAGCTGCGCTTCCTGTTCAGGGGCAAGAGCGGCAAGCAATGGATCCTGTCGGTTCAGGACCGCCGCGTCGCACGGGTAATCCGGTCGTGCCAGGAATTGCCCGGCCAGCATCTGTTTGAATATCGCAGCGATGACGGTGCGGTGCATGCCGTGACGTCCACCGACGTCAACAATTACCTGCGCGAAATCGCAGGCGCAGAAATTTCCGCCAAGGATTTCCGCACCTGGGCGGGCACGGTCAAGGCGGCCATGGCTTTGCGCGATCTGGGCGAAGGCGGCAAGACGGCGGTGCGCGCGGTGGTGGCCGGTGTCGCCGAAGAGCTTGGCAACACCGTCGCGGTCTGCCGCAAATGCTACATCCACCCGCAGATCATCTCCGCGTTCGAGGCCGGCGCACTGCGCTTGCATGTGCCGCGGCGCGGACGCGGCGGCCTCAGCGCCGCTGAACATGCGGTGCTGGCCTATTTGCGCCGTCCGGGCTCGCGCAAAGCGGCCTGAATCGCAACTTCTGTCTCAAAATGTTTGAAACGGCTCTGCAGGCGTTCGAGGGGCGGAGGAAGATATAATCTGTACACGGACATTATACGCTTTTTGTGCCTTTGTGCCCTGTGCAGATCGCTCAAAAGGCGGGCAGGCGAGGGGCGCAGAAACTATGTTGCAATGCAATATGAGCAAATAACGGAACAATGGCTGCCCAAAAAAAGTGATCCTGCTCACACATGCAGCAGTTTCGGAGCCGCGTTGGTAGGCGATAAAGATAATTACGTCATTATCGCTATTAAGACATAAAAAGTCTTATTCAACAACAAAACGACATATTATTACTGAACGGGACGATTTAGATACATAATTGCCACGTCGTCCTTCGGTCATAAACATCCTCTCCAGAATCCGATTTACGCAATTGCGAAGATAGACCTACGGTCGTCCCAACATCTTGCACTGCACAAAAAAAGATCGTCAGAGGGAAACAAGCAGGAAGGATCCAAACCAACTTTTCGCGCGAGCGAAACATCCGGGGGTTCCCTAATGTCGTACCGTACCAAGACCAAGTCGTCCCTTTTCGTGGGCGCTTCCATTTTCGCACTGGCCGCATTGGTCGCCCCCGCTCTGGCGCAACAGGTTGCGCAGGGCGAAACCGAATCGGTGATCGTCACCGGTACCCGCGTCACGGGCATGACGGCCGCTGACAGCGCCGCGCCCATTACTGTTATCGGCTCCGACGCCCTTTCCAAGGTCGGCCAGCCCAACCTGATCCAGGCCCTGTCCCAGATCACTCCGTCCTTCACCGCGGAATCGCTGGGCGGCGATACCGGCGCCCTCACCCTGTCGGCGCGCCTGCGTGGCCTTTCCCCCAACGACACGCTGGTCCTGGTCAACGGCAAGCGCCGCCACTCCACCGGCAACCTGCACGTGCTGGGCGGCCAGTATCAGGGCGCGGCGACCGCCGACTTGGACATGATCCCGGTTGTGGCCATCGACCATGTCGAAGTGCTGCAGGAAGGCGCCGCGGCGCAATACGGCACCGACGCCATCGCCGGCGTCGTCAACATCATCCGCAAGCACAACAACCCCGGCGGCAGCATCAGCGCCA
>JBBQBL010000124.1:0-7664 GCA_038317805.1 Micropepsales bacterium | reverse complement strand
AGTCCACTTACACGGTGCCCGCGCGGGTTCGTACCGGGGGCACCATCGTGTCCCTCAATGTGCGCCAGGGCGATTACGTCACCCGCGGCCAGGTCATCGCCATTGTCGGCGATCCCAAGCTTGCTTTGCAGAGCAACTCTTTTGCGGCGCAGGTTGCTGCCGCCCGGGCCCAGGTCGCGCAGACCAAAGCCGACTTCGACCGCGCGGAACGCCTGATCGGAGCGGGCGCAATAGCCCGCAACATGTATGACCAGTCCCGCACCGCCTATAATGTCGCGCAGAGCAACCTGAAATCCATAGCGGCCCAGGGCGCAGTCGTGCGCGAGCAGGCCAACGAAGGTCAGGTCGCAGCTCCTACCTCCGGCCGCGTCATTGCCGTGCCCGTAACCGCCGGGACGGTCGTTTTGGCGGGCGATACCGTCGCCACCGTGGCAGAGCGCGATTTCGTGCTGCGATTGGAGGTGCCAGAAAGCCATGCCCGCTATCTCAAGGCGGGCCAGGCGGTACGGCTGGACGGTTCTGAGCTTGGTCCGACTGATTCACGCTTCGGAAAAATCTCGCTCATCTATCCGCAGGTTGACCATGGCCATGTGGTGGCCGACGCGACGGTCAGCGGGATGAGCGACTATTTTGTGGGACAGCGTGTGCGCGTCTGGGTTTCGGCGGGCAGCCGGCCTGCCATGCTGGTACCCGAAAATCTCATTATCACCCGTTCCGGCATCGACTATGCAAAAGTCTGGACAGTCAAGGACGGCGCCATTGAAGTGCCGGTCCAGCGGGGCATCCGCCAGGTCACGCCCGGCAAGGTTCCGCAACTGGAAATCCTCTCGGGCCTCTCCGCAGGCGACCGCCTGCTGAAGCCGTGATCGCGCCATGGATCTAGGCTTTTCCGGGCGACTGACGCGCGCCACCATCCGCTCGCCCCTGACCCCGCTCATCCTGCTCGCGGCATTGGCCTTCGGCTTGATCGCCCTGATGCTGATTCCCCGCGAGGAGGAGCCCCAGATCAGCGTGCCCATGGTCGATATCATGGTCCAGGCCGATGGGTTGAAGGGCCCCGACGCTGCTGAACTGGTGACCAAGCCGCTGGAGCAAGTCGTCAAGGGGATCAATGGCGTCGAGCATGTTTACAGCCAGACGCTGGACGACCGTGTCATGGTTACGGCGCGTTTCCTGACCGGCACCAACGAAGACGACGCCATCCTGCGGATACAGGCGAAGGTGCGGGCCAATTATGACCGCTTGCCCCTGGGCATTCCCGAGCCGCTGATCGTGGGCCGCGGCATCAATGACGTGGCCATCGTGACCCTCACCCTGTCGCCCACACCGGAAGCCACTGCACGCTGGAATGAAAAAGACCTGCGCCAGCTCGCGACAAAGGTCCAGGCGGAACTCGACAAGGCAGACAATGTCGGCCTGACCTACCTTGCGGGCGGCGGCACGCAGGAAATCAGCGTCGAGCCCGATCCGGAAAAATTGTCGCTCTATGGCGTCACGCTTCAGCAACTGGAAGCGAAGATCAAAGGCGCCAATCGCTCCTTCCTGGCCGGTCAGCTCAGGCAGAATGGCAGCATGGTCCAGGCCGTGGGCGGACGCACGCTTCAGGGCATTCCGGACATCGGATTGCTGCTTGTGACCACACGCGACGGCCGGCCCGTCTATGTTCGGGACCTGGCGCGTACCGTAATTGGGCCCAGCCCAACCGAACAGCATGTCTGGTCCATGAATCGCACGACAAAGGGCGGCTGGAGCACCGGCCCTGCCGTCACCATCGCCTTCGCAAAGCGGGCGGGCGCCAATGCCGTGGTGGTTTCCAGGGATCTGGTGTCACGCGCCGAGGCCCTCAAGGGCACACTTATACCGCCGGATGTGCGGGTCGAGATCACGCGGGACTATGGCAAGACCGCCAATGACAAGGCCAATGAACTTCTGTTCCACTTGGCGCTCGCGACCGTTTCCATCGTCCTTTTAATCGGCTTCGTGATCGGCTGGCGCGAGGCCGGTGTTACCCTGATCGTCATCCCCACCACCATCCTTCTGACTTTGTTCGCCGCCTATGTGATGGGATACACCATCAACCGGGTCAGCCTGTTCGCCCTGATATTTTCCATCGGCATTCTGGTGGACGATGCCATCGTGGTCATCGAGAACATCTCCCGCCACTGGGGCATGAATGACGGCCGCGACCGCATGACGGCCGCCATTGCGGCGGTGGCCGAAGTGGGCAACCCCACCATCGTCGCCACGCTGACCGTGGTGGCGGCGCTGCTGCCCATGCTGTTCGTTTCCGGCATGATGGGTCCCTATATGGCGCCTATCCCCGCCAACGCCTCGGCAGCCATGCTGCTGTCCTTCTTCGTCGCCATGGTGATCGCGCCATGGGCGATGCTGAAGATTTCCGGCAAGCCGCGCCGCAGGCATATGCAAGCCGAGCATGGCGAAGGACGGCTGGGGGCCCTCTACCGGCGCATGGCGGCGCCGGTTGTCGCGTCCAGGCGCAGCGCCAGCCGGTTTCTTCTTTATGTGGCGGGCGCCACGGTTCTGGTCTGCCTGCTGTTTGTGACCAAGACCGTCACGGTCAAATTGCTGCCATTCGACAACAAGTCCGAACTGGCCGTCATGGTGGATTTGCCTGAAGGCGCGACACTGGAAGATACCGGAAAGGCGCTGCTGCGCGCCGGAGCGATCGCCAGGACATTGCCGGAAGCAACCTCCATCCAAGTCTATGCCGGCACGCCCGCACCGTTCAACTTCAATGGATTGGTGCGTCATTATTATCTGCGCAGCCAGCCGGAACTGGGCGAACTGGCCGTCAACCTGACGGACAAGGCAGATCGCAGCCGCGAGAGCCATGCCATCGCCCTGGACCTGCGCCGAAAGCTTTCCGCCATGGCTTTTCCGGCTGGCACTTCGATCAAGGTGGTGGAAGTGCCGCCCGGTCCGCCTGTGCTCTCCACCCTGCTGGCGGAAATTTACGGCCCGGACAGCAAGACGCGCCGCGCCGTGGCGATGGAGACCGAAAAACTGTTCCGGTCAGTGCCCTATATCGTGGACGTGGATAACAGTTGGGGCGCGCCCCGGCCGCGCCTGCGCATCTCCATTGACCAGGACCGGCTGGAATATTTCGGCGTTGAGCAAAGCGATGTCTACGACACGCTGGGCGCGCTGCTGGGCGGCCGGGCGGTGGGTTATTCCCATCGTGGTTCCGACCGCGATCCGCTTGAGATCGTCGTGCGCGAGCCCAAGAACGACCTTACCTGGTCCCAAAAGCTTGCGTCCACGCCCGTGCCGGCCAACGCACAACCGGGCAATCGTGCCGTTGTGGAGTTGGGCGATGTGGTCAGCGTGACGCGGGAGGCAGGCACGCCGACGATCTTCCGTCGCGACGGCCACTATACCGACATGGTGACGGCAGAACTCGCTGGAGACTTCGAAGCGCCGCTCTATGGCATGATGGCGGTGGGCAAGCTGGTGCGAGAGCATGACTGGGGCAAGCTGCCCCCGCCGGCACTTGTGATGCACGGCCAGCCGACCCGTGAGACACAGCCATCGCTTCTTTGGGACGGGGAATGGGAAGTGACCTGGGTGACGTTCCGCGACATGGGCGCCGCCTTCATGGTCGCCATCCTCGGCATCTATGTCCTGGTGGTCGCACAATTCAAAAGCTTCAAGCTGCCGCTTGTCATCCTCACGCCAATCCCCCTGACCCTGATCGGGATTGTTCTGGGCCATTGGATCTTCGGCGCCCCGTTCACCGCGACGTCGATGATCGGGTTCATTGCTCTGGCCGGCATCATCGTCCGAAACTCGATCCTGCTGGTCGATTTCATCCGCCATGGCGCGGCAGCCGGTGTTCCGCTGCGCGAGGTTCTGCTTGAGGCCGGCGCGACCCGCTTCCGTCCCATTGTGCTCACCGCGGCGGCCGCCATGATTGGGGCAGCGACCATTCTTACCGACCCGATCTTCCAGGGCCTGGCGATCTCGCTGTTGTTCGGTCTCACTTCCTCGACCCTTCTGACGGTGCTGGTCATTCCCGCCATCTATGTATGGCTGCGGGATGCCGATCAGCCGATCCGGTAAGCGGCGCGGACTGCCGGAAAGACGCACCGCCCCCTGCTGAATCAAATCGAGAGAATGCGCGCAGTTGCAGGCTGAAAGGCACGCAATTACCACGGGCGAATTGCGTCTGGCCTTTCCTATGGCTTGCGGATCAAAGTTCTCTGGTGTCCATGGGCAGCCGGGGAAAAAGCGGGTATCCTGTAGCGGATGATCAGATTTACGTTTTTAAAATCAAGGGCTTAAGATTGTGATCCTGCTGATCGAGAGCCAAGCCTGACATTTACCAGCGTCCGCCCATGTCGGGAAATCCAAGTGTTCCGCGGGATTTCGCTTTTCGTCTGTCCACCCAAATCGCCTGACGACCGGGGGCAGCGGACAGAAACGTGTATCAAATGGAGTCCCGCTCTCGGAATGTAGTAATTCGAGAAGCGCAGATACATTCGCACTATTCCGAACATGAATGTAGCACGATTGCGCGACGTTGTCGCTTGGACGCCGTCTTTTGCAAATCAACAACTAGCATTGCTTCACGGACAACTGGCGCCAAGTTCCCTCACCGCCGCGCTCCCCACAAAGTCTCCCTGAGGGTCAAGGGTTTCGCCCAGCGGAAAATAATTACGACGCAATCCACCGACGTCCACTGATGTAAAAAGGTCTGGAAATGCGTGTCCAAATGCGCATTGGTGCTTGCCATTACGCGCTGAAGATTCTTGAATCTGAAACGTGATTTGGAGCAGTGGCGATGGCCCTCACTAACACCCATGTCCAGAACGCAAAGCCGCGCGAGACCGTCTATCGCCTTTCCGACGGCCAGGCGCTGTGGCTAGAGGTCCGGCCGAGCGGTACGAAGACTTGGCGCTACCGCTACAAGATTGCCGGTAAGGGCGCGATATTCAACTTGGGCCTATTCGCGCCGTCGAAGGGTCCGGGGCATTGCTCGTTGGAGATGGCGCGCAAGCTGCGCAACGAAGCGCGTGAACTGGTCAGAAAGGGAATGCATCCTGGCCAGGATCGCAAATCGAAGCTGCGGGACCAGATCAAAGAAAACCGGAACACCTTTCAGGCCGTCGCCGAGGAGTGGATCGCCCGAAAAGAGAAGAACTGGTCTCCCGGAACAGCCGCCCAAATCAAGAAAGTCTTCAAGACGGACGTCTACCCTGCCTTGGGCAAGCTGCCGATCCGGTCCGTGACACCCCAGGACGTCTTGATGCTCATTCAGGCGGTTGATGCGCGCGGCGCCAATTCTTATGCCCTCTTAATCCGACAGTGGGTCTCCGCCGTCTATCGCTTCGCCGTCGCCACGCTGCGGGCCGAGTCCGACCCGGCTGCCCCGCTCCAAGGCGCCATCGAGCGCAATCGCACCAGGCACGCTAAAGCCCTATCCAAAGACGAAATGAAGCGCCTTCTTCAGTCCTTGCGTACCTACGGCGGTGATCCGGCGACCATGTGCGGCTTGGAACTGATTTTGCTGACCTTCGTCCGCACGATTGAGCTGCGCGCTGCCCGCTGGGCGGAAATCGACTTCAAGAACGCCGAATGGCGTATCCCGGCTGATCGCATGAAGATGCGAGAAGTCCACATCGTGCCCCTGTCCCGTCAAGCCGTCAGTATTCTCAAGTCCTTATGGGCCATGAACGGCCATCGGGAGTTCCTGTTTCCCAATAAGCGGGATCATAAGCGCTACATCACCGCCACCACCCTGAACCGGGCCCTGGAGCGCATGGGCTTCCTGGGTGAAGGGTCAATCGGCTTCTCCGCCCACGGGTTTCGCGCCACGGCTTCCACGATGCTGAATGAAGCCGGATTTCGCAGCGATGTGATCGAGCGCCAACTTGCTCATCAAGAACGCAACAACGTGCGCGCCGCCTATAACCATGCGCAGTACATGGATGAGCGCCGCGTCATGATGCAGTGTTGGGCCGATATGGTGGACGACATCGGTAAAGACACGCCCAATACAGCTCTAAACTTCGTGAAGGCGCTTACGTTTCAGCCCGCTGAGTAAGCGGCGGCTTAGCTCCGAGCAAATCCTACCAGTGGCGTGAAATCATGACTATCGGCTGCCCGCAGGGCGGCAATGTATTGAGCCCTGAGTTCGCCGGCGTCCGCCAACGCTCCGCCTGACCAGGTGAAAGGTTTCTGGCCCAACCGGACAGCAAGGATATCCCCCATCAGACGAGACCAGCGGCCATTCCCGTTCGGGAAGGGATGCACAGTGACCAAGCCGTGGTGAAAGCGGACCGCGATTTCATCCTGAGGGAAAGTCTTGTGTTCGACCCAGTAGCCAACGTTGTCGAAGACCTCGTAGAGCTTGGGCACGATCATGCCGTGTTCGACGCCCAAATTCTTGTTACTGATGCGGTAATCACCTGCCCATGTCCAAACATCACCGAACATGCGGGTGTGCAAACCCCGTCCGAACGGCTCGCGGACGGGATTGTGTTTGCGACCGAAAGCCCAGCTCATCGCTAAGGCGATGTTCTGCTGTTCCACTTCATTGAGTTCCTGGCGCAGGGTGATGTGCGCCGGCTTCAGGCCCGCCCGCTCCTCAGGTGACAGCGGTGTGGCGTCGTCCGGCTCCTCGAAAAGGCCACTCACGGATGATCCCAGAGCCGCGCAGGCCGCTTGAGCAATTGCTCCATCAGCCGGTCACGAGTTTCGAGGCTCAGGTTGCTATCCGCTACGCTCTGATCTTCCAGCCGCATGGTCTGCTCGACAGCACGCATTTGCTGATCTGCCACCGTTTCGGCGCGCGCGCGCAAGGTCTGGGTCAGGGGTTCTTCCGGGTATAGGACGTAAACGACCCGGCAGCCCAGGGTCTGGGCAGCCTGCTCTAGGCTTTTTAGGGTAATCGAGCCGTCCACCTCGGCCTTTTCCACCATGGCAGCGCGCTGCTGGCTCACGCCTAACCGTTTTCCGAGTTGGGCGGTGGTCATACCCAGGGCCTCACGCACAGCCTTGATCCACCCTTTCTCAGGGCGGAGGGCGTTCGCGAGCGGGGCGAAGGCGGTGAAGCGTTTGTCGAGTTGTTGGGCGGGCGTTTGCATGTGACAATATATATGTTGTTCACTTCTCTATTGTCAACAACATTTATGTTGTTAAATATTAACATTATAACAACACTCATGTTGTCAACATTAAAGCATCCGCCCGCTCTATCGCCTGCCAGTAGCGGGTGCCAGACCACCCTGCCCCGGCTGCTGGCCTGTCAGGCGAAACAGGGACGAGACGCTTACCAACCGCCGGCGCCCAATGGTCACCGACTGGACCTCGCCACCGCTCATAAGCTCGTAAATCTTCGATCGGCTAAGGCCGATCGCCTGACTGGCTTCCGCAACCGAGCAGGTCAGCCGTTCGCCAAATGCGATTGTGTCGCCAGGACTAGGATTTAAATTCTGGTCGCTATTGGTGCTGTCGGTCATGCGCGTCTCCTTTTTGACGACGGTTCCAAACCAAGTGGGCGCGTTCGCCGTTGTCGGCATAGAACAGCGCTGCAGAAATCGGCCGCTCGAAGGTGGGATCATCGAGCTGCACAGACAAAAATTCGGTGTTGTCGGCACCCGAGCGGCGCACCCAGGCGGCGCCCAACTCCGAACAATCACTCA
>JBBQBL010000123.1:0-7688 GCA_038317805.1 Micropepsales bacterium | reverse complement strand
GTCGGAAGGCGACTATATGGCGGCCGGTATCCGCCGCTACAAATATCTGGGCGACGGCAAATGGGAGCCTACCTTCAGCGTGATGGCGCATGGCTTGCGAAATTCGGTGGCGATGGCGCGGCACAGGTCTGGCACCCTGCTGCAGGCGGAGAACAGCGAGGATTTCGCGCCTGCCGACACGCCGTTCGAGGAATTCAATGTGCTGAAACAGGGCGCCCATTATGGCTGGCCCTATTGCTATGACATGCACGGCACCAACCCGGTCTGGGGACCGAAGAAGGTGTTTGACTGCAACAGCAGCGCCTATACCCCGCCGGTGCGGCTGTTGCCGCCGCACAGCGCGCCGCTCAGCATGCTGTATTATGATGGCGCGATGTTTCCGCAGTTGCGCGGGAAACTGATCGTGTCGCTGCACGGCTATCGTGTCGCCGGCGCGCGCATCGCCGCCTTCACGGTGGATTCCAAGGGCGTACCCGTGCTGACACCGAATGCCCATTATGCAGCGTATGCGGGGGAGAACGGCGATGAGACCGTCAGCCTGCCCTATCCGGGCCCCGCCTCCGAACCGCTTTTGCTCACGCCGGGCTGGAATAATGTGGATGGCAGCCATCCCAAGGGATCGCCCTTGGGGCTGGCGGTGGCCCCCGATGGCGCCATCTGGGTGGCGGAAAACAACAACGCCACCGTCTTGCGCATCGCGCGCGACCGGCCCTAACGTCGGGGCATGTCTCTCGATAACGCGTCCATGACGATCTATGGCGACTCCATCTCGGGCAACTGCCTGAAGGTGAAGTTCGTCGCCGACCGGCTGGGCCTGCCCTATGACTGGGTCGAGGTCAGCGTGCTGAAAGGCGAAACCCGCACGCCTGATTTCCTGGCCATGAACCCGGCCGGCCAGGTGCCGGTGGTGCTGTTCGCCGATGATGGCCCGCTGGCCCAGTCCAACGCCATCATGCTGCACCTGGCGCAGAACACCGACCTGATCCCGGAAGATGCTTTCGACCGCGCCCTGATGTTCCAATGGCTGTTCTGGGAACAGTACAGCCACGAGACCGCCATCGCAGTGCTGCGCTTCCATCGTTTTTATCTGAAGAAGAGCGAAGAGCAGATCGATCCCGCTCTGCCCGGCAAATGCGCCAGGGTATTGGCGTTGATGAACGCTCATCTCGAGACGCGCCAATATTTCGTGGGCAGCAAACTGTCGCTGGCCGATATTGCGCTGGTGGCCTATACCCGCTTCAGCCACCAGGCCGGACTGGACCTGAAGCAATATCCGAACGTCCGCGCCTGGGTGCGCCGGATCGAAGACGAACTCAACATCGAACACGCGGAGGCTTAAATGGCCGAATATGGATTCAACACCCTGGCCGTCCATGCCGGGGCCCAGCCCGATCCCGCCACCGGCGCGCGGGCGACGCCGATCTACCAGACCACGGCCTTTGTGTTCGAGGATGCCGATCACGCCGCGGCTTTGTTCAACCTTCAGGTATTCGGCAACGTCTATACCCGGCTGATGAATCCCACCAATGCGGTGCTGGAGGAAAAAGTGGCGGCGCTGGAAAACGGCCGCGCGGGCCTGGCCTGCGCCAGTGGCCATTCCGCCCAGCTTTTGACATTCCACACCTTGATGAATCCGGGCGACGAGATCGTGTCGGCGCGCCAGCTCTACGGCGGCTCGATCAACCAGTTCAACCAGAGCTTCGCCAAGTTCGACTGGCGGGTGAAATGGGCCGACACCACCAATCCCGACAGCTTCAAGCCGCTGATCACCGACCGGACCAAGGCGATCTATGCCGAAAGCATCGCAAATCCGGGCGGGCTGATCACCGACATCGAGGCGCTGGCGAAAATCGCCCATGACGCCGGCGTGCCGCTGATCATCGACAACACCTTGGCCTCGCCTTACCTGATCCGCCCCATCGAATGGGGCGCCGACATCGTCCTTCATTCCGCCACCAAATTCCTGGGCGGACACGGCAACTCCATGGCGGGCGTGATCGTGGATGGCGGCAAGTTCGACTGGGGCAGCGGCAAATTCCCCACTTTGTCCGAGCCCAATCCCTCCTATCACGGCATGCGGATGTGGGAGACCTTCGGCGACATGGCGTTCGCCATCACCACCCGCGTCTTTGCCTTGCGCGACCTGGGACCTGCACTTTCGCCCATGAACGCGTTTTTGGTTTTGACCGGCGCGGAGACCTTGCCGCTGCGGATGCAACGGCATTGCGACAATGCCCTGGTCGTCGCCAAATGGCTGAAGGCCAATCCCAAGGTGGAATGGGTCAATTACGCCGGTCTGCCGGACAATGCTTCCTACAAGCTGCACCAGAAATATTGCCCCAAGGGCGCGGGCAGCGTGTTCACCTTTGGCCTCAAAGGCGGCTATGAGGCGGGCATCAAGCTGGTCAACAGCGTCAAGCTGTTCAGCCATGTCGCCAATATCGGCGATACGCGCAGCCTGATCATCCATCCCGCTTCCACCACCCATCGCCAGCTGTCCGACGAGGACCGCGCCAAGGCGGGCGCCGGCAATGACGTGGTGCGGCTGAGCATCGGCATCGAAGACAGTGCCGACATTATTGCGGACCTGGAGCAGGCGCTGGCGTGACGTTCTGGCGGCTGGGGGCGCTGTTGTTTCTGTCGTTCGTGGCCGCCGCACAGGCGGACACGCTGACCCTGCGCATCAAGTCAGATGACGGGCGGATCGAATTTTTCCGGGGCCGAAAAAAGCTGAGCGATTCACAACTGAACCAGCTCTGCGCCACCGCCAGGACGCGGAAGGACGAGATTGAATTCCAGAGAGACAAGATGACGGCCAACGACGCGCTGGCCTCCATTCTCCAGGAAGCCCAGTGCCTGGGCGCCACGCACAGCGGATCTATCCAGCGCGAGCCGGAGCCGAAATCCGCAGTTCGTAAGCATGCCAAACCGCGGCACAAAGCAAAAGCGCGGCGGTAACCTGGTGCAGCGCCGCCAGACCCTGGGGCGCCTGCATCATCAAGGTGGCGACACCCAGGAAAATCTGGAAGGCGGTGACGATACCAACCGCCTTGCCGCTGATCTTGGCATAGCCTGACAGCCTGAAGCTGCTGACGGTGATGAAAGCCGCCACACCCGCCACGATATATGCGCCGATGCGGTGATCGAACTGGGCCAGGCCCGGATTCTCAAAGAAGTTGATCCACCAGGGCGCGGAGAAGAACGGGTCTTCGGGAAACACCGCGCCATTCATGTCCGGCCAGGTGTTGTAGATCAGCCCGGCATGGAGCCCGGCGACCAGCGCGCCCAGCAGCATCTGGACATAGAGCAGCGCTACGAAACCAAACCCACGCCGCGCATTTCCTCTGCTCTCGCCGCCACGCAGATATTCCAGCGCGATCCACAGAATGGCCATCAGCAACAGCAGCGCCGCGCCCAGATGGATTGCCAGGCGGTACTGGCTGACAGAGGTGCGCACCTCCAGCCCGGACGACACCATCCACCAGCCGATCAATCCCTGCAGCCCGCCCAGCGCGAACAGCAGCAGCATGCGCGGCCATTCGCTGCGCCGGATGGCGCCGACCACGGCGAACCAGAGGAACGGCACGAAGAACACCACGCCCAACAGCCGCCCCAGCAGGCGATGACCCCATTCCCACCAGAAGATGCCCTTGAAAGCCTCCAGGCTCATGCCCTGGTTCTGGACGATGTACTGGGGAATGCGCTGATACTTGGCGAAGGCGTCCGCCCATTGCGCATCGTTCAGTGGCGGCAGCGCTCCCATGATGGGCTTCCATTCGGTGATGGACAGGCCCGAACCGGTCAGGCGCGTCAGCCCCCCGACGATGATCATGCCCAGGATGACCAGCGCCACGGCCAGCAACCACAGGCCCACGGCGCGGCGCGATTTGAAGAAGTTTTCGGAAGCGGTCATGCGGTGCTTCTGATACCGTCCCGGACCGAAGCCGTCAAAGAGTCCTCTGGATTTCCCCATAATGTCCCGCCGCACCAAAACCCTGATTGCCGCCATCCTGATCGTTTTCATCTGGCTGCCCGCCTACATGGTGCTGATTGCAGGGCTGCAATGGCGGATCCTGCCGGGCGCGCCCTGGTATGTCGCCCTGCTGTTTTACGCCGTGGCCGGAACCGCATGGATACTTCCCATCGGCTTTTCGTTTCCCTGGATATACCGACAGAGCGCCAAGCCACCGACATGATCGACAACAAGGACCAGAGCCGCTTCGAACTGGAAGAAGACGGCCTGCTGGCCTGGGCCAATTATCGCATCCGTGACGGCCAATATGTCATCCCCCATGTCGAGGCCGATCCGGCCCTGCGCGGCACCGGCGCCGCCAGCCGGCTGATGCAGCAGATCGTGGAGCATGCCCGCGCAAACCAGCTGGTGATCGTGCCGCGCTGTTCCTATGCCCGGGCCTGGTTTCAGCGCCACCCGGAAGCCGCCGACGTGCTGGACTAGGCAGACTGCACCAAATGTAGCCGCCCTTATGCTTCGACAAGCTCGGCATGAGGACTTTATTTCCTTATCCTCACCCTGAGCTTGTCGAAGGGTGCCGGCGCCGCTTGACGGATATTCCGCCGCATGTCGGGATGAGTGTGCGGGTTGCCGGGGGAATCTCTATGTGGCGGGTAAAGTCTCTGGACGCGGTGCTGGCCACCGCCGAAAAGAAATCCCTGCACCGCAGCCTGGGTCCCGTACAGCTCACCTTGCTGGGCATCGGCGGCGTCATCGGCACCGGTATTTTCGTGCTGACGGCGGAAGCCGCGCAGAAGACCGGCCCCGGCATGTTGCTGGCTTTCGTCATCGCCGGCACGGTCAGCGCCGTGGCGGCCCTGTGCTATGCCGAGCTAGCGTCGATGGTGCCGGTTTCGGGATCGGCCTACACCTATTCCTACGCCGTGCTGGGCGAGCTGATGGCTTGGCTGGTGGGCTGGGCGCTGGTGCTGGAATATGCCGTGGCCGCCAGCGCCGTATCGGTGGGCTGGTCCGGCTACATCGTCGGGCTCCTGGCGCACCTGCCAACCCCGATCATCATTCCACCGGCGCTGGCGACGGGACCTTATGCGGGCGGCATCGTCAACGTGCTGGCCGTCTGCATCGCGTTGGCGGTGACCGCCCTGCTCACCATCGGCACGCGCGAAAGCGCCACCGTCAATGCCGTGCTGGTGGCGGTGAAGCTGGTGGCGCTGTCGGCCTTCATGTGGCTGGCGCTGCCGGTGATGCATATGGAGAATTTCCATCCCTTTGCGCCGCTCGGCACGCCGGGCGTGATCGGCGCGGCCGCTTCCATCTTCTTCGCCTATGTCGGCTTTGATGCGGTCTCGACCGCGGCCGAGGAAACCAAGAACCCGCAGCGCAACCTGCCCATCGGACTGATCGGTTCGCTGGGCATCTGCACGGTGATCTATCTGCTGGTAGCTGCCGGCGCGATCGGCTCCTATGGCGCCCAGCCAGTGTTCGGGCCCCATGGCGAAGTGCTGGAGCCCGGCTCCAGGGCGTTGCAGGCCGTGTGCAGCAGCCTTGCCACCCAGCCGCTGGTCTGTTCACGCGAGGCGTTGGCCCATGTGCTGCGGTCCATCAACCATCCCATGGTCGGCAACTTCCTGGGGCTGGCGGCGGGGCTGGCCTTGCCCACCGTCATCCTGATGATGATGTATGGCCAGACCCGAATCTTCTTTGTGATGTCGCGCGACGGATTGCTGCCCGAAGTGCTGAGCCGCGTGCATCCGCGTTTCAGGACCCCGCATGTGGTGACCTGGATTACCGGTGTGGCGGTGGCCTTCGCCGCTGCCTTCCTGCCGGTGGGCCAACTGGCCGACATCTCGAATTCCGGGACGCTGTTCGCTTTTGCCAGTGTCTCGGTCGCGGTGATGGTGCTGCGCCATACCCAGCCGGAGCGTCACCGCCCCTTCCGGGCGCCGCTGGTTTATCTGTTCGGCACGCTTTCCGTCGCGGGCTGCGCGATCCTGTTTGTCTTCCTGCCCTGGCAAGCGCGGCTGTTGTTTCCCGTCTGGGCGGCCATCGGCCTGGCCTTTTATTACGCCTATGGCTATCGCCACAGCCATGTCGGCCGGGAACTGCGGGATATCCCGCCGAACGCGTGAGCCTTAGAGATTTCCCAGCCAGGCCGCGAGCTGCGCTTTCCACAGTCCGGCCTGGCCGGTGGTGCCGTGGCCGCGCGTCTGCGCGCTGGCCGGGATCAGATAGAAGCTGCCATGCGCCAGCCTGGCCATCTGCCGCGCCATCACGCCCGTCTCGCCCGGATTGCGCTCATCGTCGGTCGAATTGATCGCCAGCACCCGCGCCGTGATGCGCGTCGGGTCCGGATCGTAATCCCGCGAGGCATCCAGCTGATAAATCGTGTCATTGGCATCGCCGCTGGACGGCGCGGCCAGCAACTGGTCCAGCGCCTGGTCGGCGGCCGCATGGGTGCCGGCGCGCGCCTGCCAGCCCTGTGTGCCGCCGCTGGTGGCGACGGAGAAAAAGGCGTTGGCATATTTCAGCGAGGACGGCTGCACCGTGTAGTTGCCGCCGGCAAAGGCGGGATCGGCCTTGATGGTGTCGATCACCAGCCGCCGCATCATCCAGTTGCGTGAGGCCATGGCAGTGGGCGTGGACGCCAGCGGCACCAGCCCATCCATCATGCCCGGATGCTGCGCCCCCCACATCCAGGTCAGCATGCCGCCCATGGAATTGCCTGTCACCAGCTTCAGATGCTTGACGTGCAGATGTTCGGTCACCAGCCGCAGTTGCGCCGCGATCATGTCGTCATAGGTGTAGCGGGGAAATTTCATCCGCAGCCCATCAGAGGGTTTGGAGGATTTTCCCGTGCCGATGCAGTCGGGGAGGATGATGTAGTAACGCGCCGCATCCAGCGGCTGGCCGGGGCCAAACAACTCACCGCCAAAAGCGGGGTTCAACAGGCCCGACGCATTGCCGTTGGTGCCGTGCAGTACCAGCACCGCCGGGTTCTTGGGATCGCCCAGGGTGATGTAGTGCTGCTTCAGCTCCGGCAGCGTTTCGCCGGTATGGAAGCGGAAGTCACGGATGACGTAGTCGCTTTCGACATGCGCCGGTCCGGCGGTGGATGTGGCCAGCGCGGCTGCCAGCAAAGCGGATGTGAGAAGCCCCATGCGGATCACCTTGTCGTGTTATGCCGCGCGACTTCAGAATATCAGAAAGTGCGGTTGGAGAAGCCGGTGTTTTCGCCTGCCGCACCGCCCTCACTCCGCTGTCGCGGCGGGCGGCTTGGCATCCGTCTGTGCGTCAAGGTCTGCGTTTCGCCTGACGCGGCCGGGCTCTCTGCGCTGTCGCGCGCCCGGCCTTGTCATTCATTTCCGCGCGGATCGCGCGGAAATGAATGGTCGGAGTGGCCGGATTTGAACCGACGACCCTTCGCCCCCCAGGCGAATGCTCTACCAGGCTGAGCCACACTCCGATGCCAAATTGAGGACTGGGTACCTCGGGGGCGCGGAACATAGCGGCGGGGCCGCACCGCAGCAAGCCCGTACCGGGAATAGATTTTCCGCTGATTTTGTTAGGAAATGCGCTCGCGGGCGGCCTGCAGCCGGTCCTTGAGGCCGGTCAGTTCGTCCAGCAGCTCTTCCAGGCGTTCCCGCTCGGCGAAGCCGTCATCGGCGGGCAATTCGACTGCTTCCACAACCGGCTCGGGGACATACGCGACAACAGG